>JAGLBF010000127.1 GCA_018260375.1 Deinococcus sp. | reverse complement strand
TGAAGCGGCCAGTAATGAGGTGGTCGGCCATGAAGCGGTTAGCAAGGTTGAGTCAAGTTAAAAGGCCCTTTTTGGGTTACTGCCTCTACAGACAAACTGTGGTCGCACTTTTTTCTACGCTCACGGGCCTGCTTTCGTCGCGTCTTGAACACGGTTTAGAGCAGTGCTCCGAATGACAGGCCCGCCGCTACAGTACCGCTGCGCCTTCCATTCTACGTGCTGCTCTTTATGTTTCATACGGATTCCGTTTAATTCGTTATACTCTGATTGCCCTAGTTGCCTGACCTATGGCAAACTAAGAAGATATACCTATAACTAATTTTCCGGAATGCTTATCACTCGTTCTAATCAGCAAAAAGACGGTAACAAGAATACCATCTTGTTGCAAAATGCTGTAAGCCTGAATCTACATTAGCCCCACGCCTCAGCAGGCAGCGCCTTTGCCAGCGCCTCAATAACCTTTTTGCGGCTGATATGGTAGCCGATAAAGATCAGCTCACTGACCGCCTCTGCTGGAATGGATGTGGCTTCGGTGTCTACCCGTGAGCGCACGGCTTGTAGGGCGTAGCGCTTGCCTGCCGCGTCACTCACAAAGCCTTTGACGCGCAACACCGGAAACACGCGGGCTACATTTTGCACGGTGCGTACCAGCTCGGGGAGGTTTTGGGGAGCGCTGCTGGTCAGCCGAAAAGACTGCCAACCGGGGTCATGCTCGTGAAAGTGTTGGTGGGTGCTGAGGCTGTGCAGGTGTGCGTCTAGGTCGCCGTGTGAGTGTCCGTCTAGCGCGGTGTGGTCGTGCAGCGGTTGCATGGCGCTGCTCGGCGTACCACTGACAGGAGCCTGATGCGCGGCGCGGCGGCGGTTGCCGTGCAGGTTGAGGCCCAGCGTCAGTTGGGTATCTAGCGTAGCCTCGTAGGCCAGCTCCATAAAGCGCACCCGAGGAGCGCGGTAGCGCACATCCGCCTCGGCTTGCAGTAAGTCGGCTTCGGCCAAGTTATCAATTTTGTTGAGCACCGCGACGTCGGCGTATTCCAGCTGCGCGTCAAAGACTTTGGCGGCGGCCTCGTCGCGCTGCGTGCCAAAGTCGCCCGCCAACAGCAACGGGGTGTCAATAACCACCAGGGTGGCATCCAGCACAAAGTCGTTGGCAAACTCGGCAGCCTCCAGCGCCACCATCACGGCGGTGGGTACAGCGAGGCCGCTGGTTTCTATCAGCACATGGTCAAAGCTGTGGCGGCGGCCCTGCAGCGCCCGCAGCGTCCGGTAAAACTGATCGCCCTCACCGCCGTAGGCCAGCAGGCCGCCATGCACGTCATGCAGTTCTACGCCCTGTTCGCGCACGTCGAGCAGTGGGCCGTCTATGCTGACCTCGCCAAACTCGTTGACAATCACCGCCAGCGTACGGTCATGCGTCTGCTTAAGCAGGTTTTGCAGCAGCGTGGTTTTGCCGCTGCCCAAAAAACCAGTGACGATGCTCACGGGCGTCTTGAATTCGCTGGCGGGCTGACCGGGCTGTACAGCAGTCATGGCGTTTCCGGGGCCGAGTTCAAGTGAGTGCCGGCTGCATGTGAGGACGAAAAGATTTCGTGGATTTCCAGTTGATTGGCCTGGGTCTGGGTTCCGGCGGGCAGGGTCTGACCTCCCTTGTGGCCTTCTTTAAAATTAGGGCTGCTGCGCCAAGCCTCAAAAGCGTCGCGGCTCTCCCAAAGGGTGAATACCACATAAGGCGCGCCTGGCTCGGTGGGCCGCATCAGGTAGCTGGAAATAAACCCTGGGCGCTCATCAACCAGTCGTGGGCGGCTTAAAAAGCGCTGTTCAAAGGCGGCGGCGTGTGCGGGGTCAATATAAAGGCGGTTGGCAACACTGATCATTTTTTTATCTCCTGTAGGGCGGCGAGTACGGCTCTTTCCTCGCTTAAGGCGCCGGCGGGGGCGGGAGGGCGCTGCACCACGATGAGGGGAATCCCCAGTTCGCGGGCAGCCTGTCGCTTGGCATGAAATCCGCCTACTTCACCGCTGTCTTTGGTAATCACGGCCTCAATGTGCCACGCTTGCCACTGTGCCACATTAAACTCGCGTGAAAAAGGCCCGACCGCCGCGCACAGCTGAGTGGGTTTAATGCCCAAAGACAGCGCCCGCGCCAGCACTTCGGGTTGCGGGGTAAGGCGTACAAAAGTTTGCGCGGCTGGGGCGTACTGCAAGTAGGTTTCAAGGTCCTTGCTGCCTGTCGCCAAAAAGACCCGTGTGTAGGCGGCGGCGGCCTGAGCAGCGGCGGCTATACCGGTGACCAGTTGCACACCTGATTGGTCGGCGTTCAGGCTGCTGGGGCGCTGGTAGCGCAGATAAGGCAGCTTTAATTCCTGGGTCAATTCCTGCAACTGCGCGGTGATGTTTTCGGCGTAGGGGTGAGTTGCGTCTATCACGGCGCTCGCCCCAGCCAGGGCGCGGCGGCGCGCGGCCATCCCCTTTGGGCCGTCGTAGAGGCGTAAATTGGGGTGTTGTGGAGCCACTTCCCTGCCCAACGCTGAGGCTACGCTGAGCATCACCTGCTCGCCCATTTCAGCCAGTTGTAACGCCAGCGCGTTGCCGTCACGTGTACCGCCAAAGACCCACACGGCGGGGGCCCTGGCTGCTGGTAGGTTTGCTGGCATGTCTGCTGATGCTTTAGCCTGCTGATCGCCCTGCCAGGCGTTGTAGCCGCGCGGGGTGTACATCCACTTGCCTTTTTGCGCGGTAAAGCGGTTGCCGATAACGATGGTGGTCAGCATGTCAAACTGCTGGGTCAACAGGTCTTGCAAGGTGGTCACCCGCACCTCCTGGCCCTCACGGTAAGCGTTGCGCACCACGCCGCACACGGTGTCGGGGTGCTTGTGCTGCAGCATCAACCGCAGCACGCGGTACACGCCCTCTTGCCGCGCTTTGCTCTGCACGTTGTACAGCACGCAGGCGAGGTCAGCCTGAGCGATATGGCTGGCCCGCGTTTCAATCCATTCCCAGGGACACAGCAGGTCAGACAGGCTGAGGGTCGCAAAGTCGTGCGTCAGCGGCGAGCCGAGCAAGGCCGCGCAGGCCGTGGCCGAGGTGATACCAGGAATCACTTCTATCTCAAAGCCCGGCTGCTCAGGCAAGTCCTCAAAGACCAGCCCCGCCATCGCGTAAATGCCGATGTCGCCGCTGCTGACAAGTGCTACCTTTTTGCCCTGCTGGGCGTGCAAAATGGCGAGTTCGGCGCGGTGTTTTTCCTGGGTCAGCGGCGGCGTTATAATGTCTTGCTCAGGCCGCAGCAAGGGCCGCACCCAGGTCAGGTAGAGGTCGTAGGCGATCACAGTATCGGCTTCTTGCAGCGCCCGCCGCGCTCGCTCTGGCACCAGCTCTAGCGTGCCGGGGCCAACAGAAACGAGGCTCAGCTTGGCCTGTACAGGGGGGGCGGGTGGTGGTGCGTTGGTTGGAAACATGGAAACCTCTTTGGGATGGGGTAAATACAGTGAGCTTGGCGCAGAGCTTTTCAGGTGCAGCTTGGTATAGACACAGCAGGAGGGACTACACGGTTGATGGCTCTATTGTTTAATATGCTTTTGTAGCGCTCTCAGTTGTCCTGGCGTTCAGCATTGACGTGTGGCCCCTGATCTTCGACCACGGCCACCGCTACGCCGCTAAGCGCCTGCTTAGGCACCAGCAGCCGCCCGCGCACACTGGCCAGCAGCGCACACGGTTCGCACACCCCGCTGAGGCCCACACTTTGCTGTACCCAGGTACTCGGCTGCGTCACAAAGGGGCGGGCTTGCAGGTCGGCAGCGGCAAAAATCCGCAGGGGAAGGCCGTGCTGGTCGCAAAATGTTAGCAGCCCCGCTTCGTTGGCCTTGAGGTCTACGGTGGCGACTTCGCGCACTTCGCTGAGCGTGCGGCCAGATAGCGCGTGGCGTGCGGCCCGCTCTATCTGCTCAGCACTCACCCCCCGCCGACAGCCGATGCCCAGCGTAAGGGGTTTAACCGCTTCGGTGGCCGTGGTCACGACGGGTACGGCTCCTGTCAGCCGCGCCACCTGGTAAGCCAAGGCGTTGGCACCGCCCTCATGCCCGCCCAGCAGCGCCACGGCAAAGCGGGCGTGGTCGTCAAGTACCACCACAGCAGGGTCAGTGTGCTTGGACTGCGGTAAGGCCGACAAAAACCGCGTGGCAATACCCGCCGCGCCGATAAATACCCAGCCCCGCGCCGTGCCAAATGCGCCTGCAAATGCCTCAGCTTGCCGCTTGTCTGCTAACCAGGGCTGCATCAGGGTGGCCCCTAGGCCGGTGGCCAAAGCCTGTGCGAGTGCTCCGGTTTCACGGCGCACCGGCCAAATGGCTAAGTTGTTGGGCGGCGGGGTGCGGCTCTTATCCATCAGTCATCACCCGTCAACGTCCTGACTACTGGCTGTGTCACTGTTTTTGGCAGCGCGTCTAAAGCGGTGGGCATATTCGGGGTCATACAGGCGGCTCAAGCTCTGCAACTGCTCCACGCTGCCCAGCGCTGGGCTGACCAGCAACATGGTTGTCAGCGCCCACTCACTGAGCTTTAGGCCGTCTAGCAGGGTTCCCAGCGTGGCCACGTGGCGGCGTTCTTCGGGCTGACTGGCCCGCTGCACCAGCGCGGCGGGGGTTTGCGGGGGGTAGTGCCGCAGCAACTCAGCCACGTTGCCGGGAAGTTGGTTACCGCCCAAAAAAACGCACAGGCTGGCGCGGTGGGCGGCCAGGCTCGCCAGGTTTTCCGAGTCTGGTACAGGGCTGGCGCGGCCTGAAGTGCGGGTCAGAATAATAGTCTGGGTCACATTTGGCCGGGTCAGTTCGGCCCCCAGCGCGGCGGCGCAGGCCGTAAAGCTGCTCACCCCTGGCACCACCTCATACGCGATCTCCAGCGCCTGGAGCGCCTGCATCTGCTCGGCCGTTGCGCCGTAAATCGCCGGGTCGCCGCTGTGTACCCGCGCCACTTGCAGCCCGGCTTGCTTGGCCTGCTGGTACAGTTCTATCTGTTCGGGCAAACTCAGTGTAGCGGTGTCGTGCTTTTCTACGTTGTCGGGGGCGTAATCTAATAACTTTGCGGGAACCAGTGACCCGGCGTAGAGCACCAAGTCGCAGGTCGCCAATAGCTGTGCGCCGCGCACGGTAATAAGGTCTGGTGCGCCGGGGCCAGCGCCAATAAAGTAAACGCGGGCCTCTTTGACTCTGGGCTGAGCTAGGGCTTCCTTTTGGCGAATGGTTTCGGCTAATAAGGCGGCTATTTTTTGACGTGAGCCGACCGCTGCGCTTAGTTCAGCGTCATACCAGGCTTGACTGGGTGACTGGTCATCTTTTGGGGACATCAACTGCAGCAGATGATTCATACTGTTTAAGAGCAGCGCCAATTCTTCCTGTGTAACGGCCAGATTAATTTGACGGGGGTCAGGATGCGTGGTGACGTTCAAGAAAACCTCCGAGGTTTGTTTTTGCGAATAAGCAGTACGCTGAGATACCCTAGCTTTTGTGCGTCAGGGACTTGCTCCAGCGAGGGCAGCACCACCTCTCCGCTAAGACCCAGGCGGTGGCCCAGCGCACAGTGTTCACTGATACCAAGGCCGCGCAGCACGTCCAACACAGCGCTAAGGCGTTTGCCTACCTTCATCAGCACCACAATGTCATTGGCGGCAATGTCGGCGGCCAGGGTGGCTATGTCGTCTGGGCAGGGCAAAATCAACACCCGCTCCTTGCCTTCGCCCAGCGCAAAACCAGTTAGCGCGGCGGTAGCGGCGTAGCTGGTCACGCCCGGCAGCAGCTTTTGCGGTAGCTCGGGCGCTTCCCGGCGCAGCGCCGCCGCCAGGTAACCCAGCGTGCTGTAGGTCATCGCGTCGCCGATGGTCAGGTAGGCCACCGACTTGCCAGCCTGTCCCAGCGCGGCAATTTCACGGGCCAGCGCCGCGTAATGCTCGGCAATGCGGTCATCGTCGCCGTCCATATTGAACTCAATGTCGCGCACTTTGCCCGGGTCAAACGGCAAGCCGCGCAGGGCCTCCAGCGCCACCGACTGCACGGCCACTTTGGCGCGTGGGGCGTAGATATAGTCCACCTGCTGCAAGATATCCAGCGCGGCGACAGGCAGTAGTCCAGCCGGGCCGGGGCCGACACCGAGGCCGTAAAAGGTAGGGGGAGATGAGGGTTGAAGGTAAGTAACTGGTTGCTGGGTCATAAGTTGGGGTTCTCAGGGGTTTGGATGTTCAGACGGATTCCGATTGATTTGGCGTACTTCCGAATCAATCCGAGCGGACGCGAGTGGGAACAGCATACGGGTTTCGCGGTATGGAGCCGCAGGCGGCGCTTTTCCGACTGTGGTGGAATGGAGCGGCAGTCCGTATCATACGGA
>JAGLBF010000126.1 GCA_018260375.1 Deinococcus sp. | reverse complement strand
TGACGTCCGTACTGTTTGCTACGCTCGCTGACTTTCTTGCACCACGTTTCTAAAAAGGTTCAGGTTGCAAGCCGCACAAAGTAAGGTGTTGAGCACCTGAGCGTCGAGAAGGCCGCCTCATCTCAGGTCGCCTTCTCGACGTGGCCCTGTATTGTCACGCCCTATCACAAGAGGTGCCATGAAAACATGAGCCTCATGAAAAATTCTTGAGCTACTGTCTGGCAGAAGAAAACATGCCCCGTTTTATTGCGTCGGCCGGCTCAATTAAGGGTCAGCACTTGACCATGCTCTATTCATTTGTGTATCATCTTTCTAGTCTTAGTTGATAATTCTCATAAAGCAGAATGGTCAGGCGAGATGGCGTGACAGAAACGGACAAAAGGCTGATGTGTACCGGGAGAGGAAACTTGGCAACTCGCCCCCATAGGGCTCAAAGGTCTAAGCTCCTACTACTGCAACGCGTGATGTTTTTGGGGGTTTACTATGAAGAAATCGGTATTCATTCTTACTGCGGCGCTGTCCTTTGGGGTAGCCGCTGCTCAGCCAGCGCCTGTAACACCTGTTGTTGCTCAGGTGCCAACCTTGACCGACGTTCCTGCTGGTCACTGGGCTAAAGACGCTATTGACCGCCTGGTCGCCAATGGTGTACTGCTCGGCTACCCTGACGGTACCTTCCGTGGCACTCAGAACCTGACCCGCTACGAAGCTGCTGTTATTATTGCCCGCCTGCTCAACCAAATCGGTAATGGTCAGACTGCTGGTCTTGACCCTGAAACCCTGACCAGCCTGCAAAACGCCGTACAAGAACTGTCGGCTGACTTGGCTGCCCTGGGCGTGCGCGTGAATGACCTTGAGCAAAATGCAGTGAGTAAAGAAGACTTTACCCGCCTGGAAGAGCGCGTAGAAGCTCTGAATGGCAATACCGACCTGGCTGGTGTAGCAGGTCGTTTTGATGAGCTGAGCGCTAACTACGAAACCCTTCGCGCTGACGTTGATGACAGCGCCAACAGCATTGCCGCACTCAACGACCTGACCGTGCTGCTCAACCAGGACATCCTGGACTTGCAAGACCGTGCCAGCGCCCTTGAAGCTGCTCAGGCTGATTTTGTAACCCGCACCGACTTTAATGCGCTGAGCAGCAGTGTGAAGAGCATCGACGGCCGCGTTGCCACCCTGGAGAATGCACCTAAGTTCACCATCGGCGGCAGCATAGAGGCGACTTATGGTTCTATCGGCCTGACCAGCGGTTCGCAGAACTTTGATATTGACCGTCTGACTACGGGCATGCCTGTTGGTGATTATTTCAGCAGCGATAGCTTCTGTAAGGTGACTTTGACATCTGGAAGTACTGTACTGTTTACTACAGTGCGCGACTACAACACCAAGTACCGCTGCGCTGATACTACTGGCAGCTTTACGGGGATTAAGGCGCAGCTTACTTTTGGTGTGAGCAACATCAAGACGGCTAACGGTGCGATTATCATCAACAGCGCAAGTGCGACCTTGCGCATGTTGAACGGCCCTAGCCCTGCTGTTTCTGCCACTACTGACGCTACGGGTAAAGTTACAGGTACCAACAGTGAAACCTTCCTGACGGTAGAGCGTGCACAGGCATCAGGCTCTACGGCCAGTGGCGTGAAATTTGCTATTCGTTATGATGGCGGTTTTAGCAACAGTGGTAACAGCAGCAACAGCAACTTTAAGTTTAATGATTATCTGGTGGCCAACGACAATGACAGCGCTAACGTATTGTACCGCCGTGGTATTATCGCTACTGTTGATGCGTCGTCTACCTTGCCCGTTTTGGCACCTAAGTTTACTGTTGTAGCAGGTTCAGCAGCTCCCCGTGTGTTTAGTAAAGAAGGAGCGAGCTGGGTTTATCCATTGGCGCCTATCAATATGAAAGATGCGGCTGGCGTAAGCTATCTCAGCCCTGTGTCTCCCTTTGCGGGCGGTTACTTTGGCGTTCGCCTGGCCACCCAGCCTGCAGGCTTTGGTACTTTGGCACTTAACTACGTACAGGGCAATGTGGGTACTCCCTTGCGCCGTGACGCCCTTGGTGCTGATGCCAGCTTTAAAGTTGGCCCTGTGAGCGTAGACGGTGTGTTTGTGGCGAGCAAGCTGGCAAGCAAAGGTGGCTTTAATCTTGATGACGCTGATAAAGCGGGCTACGCTAAATTTGGTGTGGACATCAGCGGTGTTAAAATTACGGCTAACTACCACTATGTTGACCCCAATTATGAAAGCGGTGTTGCTGGTATGTCTGCCAACGATGCTGACTTTTATGTTGGTTCGGGTGGATACAAGAGCAGCATGCCCTTTGGTCCTAACGAAAACGGCTATGGCGTAACAGCTAACTTCTCTGTAGGCCCTGTTGCTGTTGGCGGTTACCTGAATAGCTTTGTCGCTATAACTCCTAACAATAAGCCTGACATCTCTGCTTATGTGGGTGATGCTCGTCAGACCGCGTACGGCGTACAAGCAGGTACAAGCACCATCAGCGGCTTTAGCCTGAAGGGTTACTACAACAATGCGACTGTTGGTGACGTTCGTGTTACTGAGCTATTTGGTAACAACACCTACTGGAACAATTTTGATGGTTACGATGGCATCGATGACTTTAACTATGGTAACAGCAGTAACTTTGGCGTTACGCTGAAGCATGATGGTAAAGCAGCTGATGCACTGGTTAAGGGTCTGGATATCAACTTGAACTACACCAAGTTCTATGATGATAACCAGAACGTGAAAGAATACGGCTTTACTGATATTGTGGCTGCCGCGAAATATGATGGCAACTTTGGTCTTGTTAAACTGACTCCCTTTGTTCGTTTCCACAGCTTCCAGAACGCTAACGCTGGTCGTGCGGTA
Source organism: Deinococcus sp. (assembly GCA_018260375.1). GTDB lineage: Bacteria > Deinococcota > Deinococci > Deinococcales > Deinococcaceae > Deinococcus. The sequence goes on along the minus strand of JAGLBF010000126.1, from coordinate 3,536 downwards.
AGCGATGCTCATGGCGATTACCGTGATGGTAGCTTGAGCAACTATGAAGGCTCAAACGAAGTATCTTCTTACTCATCAGTGAAGTTTGGTATTCAGTTGGCCACCAACCCGCTGGATGTTGTGACCAAGCCCAGCCTGTTTGCTGGTGTCTCTGACCGTCAGAACATTAGCAACTCAACTTCTGAACTGTTTGCGAACGGCGGTATTACCTTTAACGAATTTATTGTGCCTGAAGCCAAGTTGAGCGTGGGCTATTCGTACTACAAAGGCAACGGTATCAGCGATAGTGGTGTAGTGGGCCGCCGTAACGCTGCTTACTCCATTACCAGTGATAGCGTGTTTGCTAACCCCAGTAATGGTACGCCTTGGACGAGCTCGCGCAGCACAGGTGACGCTGAACTGGACGGCTACTATGCTCAACTGGAAGCCTACGGTCTGCGCGCCGCTTATGGTGTGTTTAACTACAAGAACCTGAACGATTCCAGCAAGAACAGCACGGCCCAGGCGTTCAAGGTTTCGACGAAGATTAACTTCTAAACCTCTCTTCTCGCACGATCTCAAAAAAGTCTCTGCCACCGCCTTACGGCTCTGGTGGGGGCTTTTTTACTGTTAGAATACTAGGCATGATTTCTGTATTTGGACACCTGAACCCCGATACTGACGCGATTACCGCTGCGCTGGTGTATGCCAACTTTTTGCGCCGTACTGGGCAAGAAACCGCCGCTTACCGACTGGGCGAGCCTAACAATGAAACGGCGTTTGTGCTGCGTGAGGCAGGTGTGCAGTTGCCCGCGCTGTTGCCTGAGCAGGCAGCAGGCGCACGCGTGGCCCTGGTTGACCATAATGAGTCGGCGCAAAGTGTCAAGAACCTCAGTGACCTAGACGTGCGTTATGTGATTGACCACCATAAACTGGGCGACCTGACCACCACCCAGCCCGCTTATCTGCGCTTTGAGCCGGTGGGCAGTACAGCGACGGTGCTGCTCAAGTTGCACCGCGAGGCGGGCCTGAGCATAGAGCTAACCGATGCCAAGCTGATGCTTAGCGCTATTTTGTCGGATACCCTGGAATTTCGCAGTCCTACCACCACCCAGGCAGACCGTGATGCGGTGGAATTTTTGGCCCCTATTGCGGGTATTAGTGACGTAACGGCGTACGCCATGCAGATGTTTGCTGCCAAGAGTGATTTGGGTGACATGCCCGCCGATAAGTTGCTCAAGACAGACTATAAGGTGTTTCCCTTTGGCCCCGCAGAAGCCAAGTGGGGTCTGGGCGTTATTGAAACCACCAACCCCGCCTATGTGTTTGGTCGCCAGCTTGAACTAATTGCGGCTATGCAAGACGAGAAAATCGCCAGCGGTCTGAGCGGTATTTTGCTGAGCGTGGTGGATATTCTCAATGAAACCAACCGTACCTTGGTGATCTCAGGCGCCGAGGCCAAAGTGGTACATGATGTGTTTGGGGCCGAAACCGTGGACGAAGTAGCTGACTTAGGCAGCCGTATCAGCCGCAAAAAGCAGATTGTACCGCCGCTCGAAGCCTACTTTGCGGGCTAAACCCGTGAACACCAATGTCAATGCCGCTGTAGATTCCAGTACAGATACCCGTACAGATGCCAATATAGAGTGGCTCTTTGCCCGTCAACGCTTTGGGGTTCATGTGGGCCTAGCGCGTATCCGCGCCCTGTTGTCGGTGCTGGGCGACCCACAGCGGCACTTTGACACCGTGCTGGTGGGGGGTACCAACGGCAAGGGCAGCACCTGCGCTACCCTGAGCGCCATGTTGCAGGCAGAGGGGCGGCGGGTGGGCCTGTTTACCAGCCCGCATCTGACCCATTTTGCCGAGCGCTTTGTAGTCAACGGGCAGCCGCTCCCCGCCGACGAGGTGGCGCGGGCGCTGGCTACAGTTAGGCCGCATGCGGAGGTACTGGGAGCAACTTTTTTTGAGATTGTGGTGGCGCTGGGTGTGCTGCTATTTGCCCAGCACGGCGTAGAGCTGGCGGTGATGGAGGTGGGTTTGGGAGGCCGCTTGGACGCCACCAACGTGCTTGAGCCTGTGCTGAGCATCATCACCAATGTGGCGCTTGATCACACCGAGGTGTTGGGGGAGAGCGTAGAGGCGATTGCCCAGGAAAAGGCGGGCATTTTGCGTGCTGGTAAGCTTGCAGTTACAGCGGCAGAGGCAGAGGTGTTGCCCGTTTTGCAGGCGACTGGAGCGCAGCTTACCGTGTTGCCCCCCGTGCAGCTGACAAGCCTGGGCTTTGATGGTTGGCAGGTGACTTTACCGACAGGCAGCGGCCCGCTGAGATTTTGCACGCCGCTGCTGGGTGAGCACGGGGCCTACAACGCAGCGCTGGCAGCACTGGCAGCTGTACAGCTGGGCGTTTCCACCCCGGCCATTCAGCGCGGCGCGGCGCACACCAGTTGGCCTGGGCGACTGGAAAAACTCACCTGGCTGGGCCACCCTGACAGACAGCCGCGCACGGTGCTGCTCGACGGGGCACATAACCCAGCAGGCGCGGCAGCGGTGGCTTTGGCACTGCGGTCACTGGGTCTGCAGTCACTGGGTAGCGCGTCTTTGCCTGTAGTGTTTGGTGCGGCAGCAGATAAGGACATTGCAGGGGTGGCGCAGGCGTTACGGAGCGTAGCTGGTGAAGTGATTTTAACCCGCGCCCTGCTGAGTCCACGCGCTGCTGACCCTGTAGACTTGGCGCCCTACTTTGAGGGTGTACCTGTGCGCCTGAGCAGTAGTCCCGCCGAAGCGCTTGGCTTGCTGCCTGCTGGTCTGGCGCTGGCCTGCGGCAGCCTGTACTTGGTAGGCGAGCTGCGGCCCTTGTTGCTGGGTCAGGCTGCGCCACAGGCTGAGCGCTGGCAGTAGGTTCCGCCCCCTCCCCGTCTCAACGATTCTGATTACTCGGCTTGCCCCGAATATAGGCTGCTCAGGACAATTGGCTTGTGTTACTCTACAGGGCATGAGTGATTTAAAAGTAGACAAGTACGAAGAAGGCACAGGCGCTCAGGCACAAAAGGGCCAAACGGTCAAGGTGCACTACACGGGTACGCTGGAAAACGGACAAAAGTTTGACAGCAGCCGCGACAGGGGCGAACCGATAGAGTTCACCCTGGGCGCAGGCCAAGTGATTCGCGGCTGGGACGAAGGCATTGCCCAGTTGCGGGTAGGCGACAAGGCCAAGCTGACCATTCCGGGCGATATGGCCTATGGCACTCGCGGCGTACCTGGACTCATCCCTGCCAATGCCACCTTGATTTTTGATGTAGAACTGGTAGACATTCGCTAAAAAGCGTACCGTAGCGAGTTGGTGAGTGTGAAGTCAGAAGCACTCCGCTCGTCAGTCTGGTTGGTATACAGCCTGCGCCTTGAACCTTGTTAAACACGCGATGGAAGAAAAGGGCAGCGGGTGTCGCCAAAGTACACGTTTTGCCACGGCGCAGGCGGCGTCTTTCTGCCTTCGCTGGTATGGAGCGGAATGCGTATGCTGTTCCCACTCGCATCCGCTCGGATTGATTCGGAAGTAC
>JAGLBF010000125.1 GCA_018260375.1 Deinococcus sp. | reverse complement strand
TGGAGCCGCAGGCGGCGCTTTTACGACTGTGGTGGAATGGAGCGGCAGTCCGTATGAAAGCACAGGCAGCGCCTTCCTGCCTGTGCTGGGATGGGGCGGAATGTGTAACCCTTACATAACCCTTATAACGGGCTCAAAATATCCTCAATGCGTCCCAACACATCTTCGCTGAGTTTAATGCCCGATGCTTTTACGGTGTCTTCTATCTGGGTGACTTTGGTCGCACCGGTGATCACACTGCTGACCCCCTTCTGGCGCAAAATCCAGGCCAGAGCGAGTTGGGCGCGGGTGAGTCCTAGGTCATCAGCAATGGGCTTGAGGTCGCGCACTTTTTGTATATTTTCGGGGGTCAAAAAGTTGCTGGCCCAGTTTTCCTTTTCGCTTAGTCGGGCACCTTCGGGCCGCTCTGTGTCGTATTTACCCGTCAGCAGACCCATAGCCAGAGGACTCCATACCACCAGACCAATGCCTTCATCTTGGGTGTAGGGCAAAATCTCTTTTTCTACCCGCTCGCGGCGAATCATGGAGTATTCAGGCTGCTCGGTGACAGGCGCGTGCAAGCCGTGAGCACGGGCGTACTCGGTGGCCTGGGCAATGCGGGCAGCGGGCCACATGCTCGTACCCCAGTACAGCGCCTTGCCGTCACGAATCACCTGGTCAAAGGCCATCACAATTTCTTCTATAGACACTTCAGGGTCATAGCGGTGAGCAAAATAAATATCCAGGTAGTCGGTGCCAAGGCGCTTTAGGCTACCGTCAATGCTCTCAAGCACGTGCTTGCGGCTTAGGCCCCGGTCATTGACATGATCGCTCATAGGCCAAAACACCTTGCTGGCTATCACCAGGGTGTGGCGCGGAAACTCGCGCAGCGCCGCGCCCATCAGCTCTTCTGATTTGCCGCGTGCATACACATCGGCCTGGTCAAAATAATTGATGCCCAGGTCATAGGCCCTGCGGACAATATCGCCCACCATACGCGAGGCGTCGTCATTGACCCCGTAGGTTTCCCAGCCGCCCAGCGCAACTTCAGAGACTTTAAGACCACTTTTTCCCAGATTACGGTATTCCATGGCTATTACTGTAGCGCGTAGGCAGGTCAGCAAGCCGTCAGATAAAGAACATTGATCTGTGCGTGTGTCGCCGTAACCCTGCGCCGTAACCCTGCGAACAAAGAACAAAGCCAGCGGCGCAGGCTGTGTATCCGCCTCCAAGCCCACTCGCCAAGGTTTAAAGAACCTGTACCTGAACCTGTGTTCTATGCTGTTTGCAGCGCCGCACTGGGCCAGGGGCTGACCTTACCCGTCAGGTTACTGCGGCTTGGTCGCGTCTTTTTGCATCTCTTCTAGCGGAATGTTCGCCACCAGCACCACCGTATCGCCGCGCTGCTCTACTTCAATAGAGCTGCCCTCGGCGGGGAAATACTTTTTGACCACCTCAAGCAAATCCTGACGCAGCGCGTCCACCTTGCCTGGGGCGATTTTGGCACGGTCATAGGCCAGCACCATCTCCAGGCGGTCTTTGAGGGTGTCTTTGGTACGGCGGCGGTTGAGGAAGGAGAACATATTTATTTGCCCCCAAATAGTCGGCGTAGCCTGCCCATAAAGCCGTTATCTTCTTCCAGCTTGGGAAAGGGGATATTTTCGCCGCGCAGTCTGCGGGCTGTGTCCATAAAGGCCATACCCGCTACCGTTTTACCCAGCACTGCTGGCTCACCCACATTGGTAGACACCAAAATGCCCTCGTCCTCGGGGATGATACCAATGGGCTTGATACCCAAAATCTCAAGCACATCGGCCTCAGAGAGCATATTGCCGCTGGCGACCATCTTAGGGCGCAACCGGTTGATCACCAGGTTAATTTCGGTGACCTGCTGGGCTTCAAGCAGGCCGATGATGCGGTCAGCGTCGCGCACGCTAGAGACTTCAGGGTTAACAACCACCAGTGCGCCCTGAGCAGGCGCGGCAGCGGTACGAAAGCCCGACTCAATGCCCGCTGGCGAGTCAATGAGGATACGGTCAAAGCCTTCTTCGTCGAGGAGTTGCTGCACCGCTGTTTTGAATATTTCGGGGTCTAGCGCGTCTTTGTCGCGGGTTTGCGAGGCGGGCAACAGGTAGAGATTTTCAACCCGTTTGTCGCGGATAAGCGCCTGTTGCAAGCGGCATTTGCCTTCTATCACGTCAATCAGGTCAAAGACCACACGCGATTCTAAGCCCATGACCACGTCCAAGTTACGCAGACCCACGTCTACGTCAATAACAACCGTCTTTTCGCCGAGTTTGGCGAGTGCGGCCCCAATATTGGCGGTGGTGGTGGTTTTACCCACGCCCCCTTTACCGCTGGTTACAACAATCACTTTGGCATTCATTGCCCTACAGTCTAGCGCGATTTTCGCTCTGTAGGTGACAAACCATACGAAAAGCCCGCCCAAGTTTCCCCGGGCGGCTCACCTGCACCGTTACGCTCTGCACCGTCGCGTTCTGTACAGTGACATTATAATAGTGACGTTTAATTTTTCCCCAGCGCCACCTGACCCGCCACTTGCGGATTCACACGGGCCACAGCTTCACGCACCACGTCGCCGGTAATCAGTTCTTGGCTGAGCAGCGCCTGGGCCACCTCGTGCATAGCGGCGGCGTACTCGCTGACCAGCATCTTGCTGCGCTCGTAGGCAGCAGAGAGAATGCGCTTCACATCTTCATCCACAAGCTGCGCGGTGTGCTCACTAAAGGCTTTGGGCCGGCCCATCTCGTCACCCAGAAACACGGGGCCGCCGCCGTCAGTTTGTAGGGCCATGTTCTTAAAGTTCTCACCCATACCCCACTCCAACACCATGCGGCGGGCGATATTGGTACTCTTGCGAAAATCGTCTGCTGCCCCGCTGGTCACGCTGCCCATAAACACTTCTTCGGCGGCGCGCCCACCCAGGGCCACAACCAGTTGGTTCTCTAGGCGCTCTTTGCTCATCAGCACCTGTTCTTCAGGCAGATAAAACGCCGCACCCAGCGCACGCCCACGCGGGATAATACTCACTTTTTGCAGTTTGTCGCTGCCTGGTATCACCGCAGCAGTCACGGCGTGGCCCGCTTCGTGGTAGGCGATGGCCTTTTTCTCTGCGTCGCTGATGGTCAGGCTGGAATTTTCCAGGCCCAGGGTAATTTTATCCAGGGCGCGGTAAAAGTCGCCCATGTCTATCTGGGTCTTGCCGATACGGGCCGCTTCCAGTGCCGACTCATTCACCACGTTTTTGAGGTCTGCGCCGCTGAAATACGGAGTGCTTTTGGCAATTTCGGGTACGTTGACATTGCCCAGCGGCTTATTGCGCAGATGCACGCCCAAAATAGCCTCGCGCTCCTTGAGATTGGGCAAGTCAATGGTCACCTGACGGTCAAAGCGGCCTGGTCGCAGCAGCGCGGGGTCAAGCACGTCGGGGCGGTTGGTGGCCGCCAGCACGATCACACTGGCATTTTTGTCAAAGCCGTCCATCTCGCTCAGAATCTGGTTGAGGGTCTGCTCGCGCTCGTCATGACCGCCACCGATGCCAGCGCCGCGTTTGCGCCCGATAGAGTCAATTTCATCGATAAAAATAATAGCGGGGCCGTTCTTGCGGGCATCTTCAAAGAGGGTACGCACGCGGCTAGCGCCTACGCCCACAAACATCTCCATAAACTCAGAAGCGCTTACCGAGAAAAAGGGCACGTCGGCCTCGCCTGCTACGGCGCGGGCCAACAGGGTTTTACCCGTGCCAGGAGGGCCCACCAGCAGCACGCCTTTGGGGATTTCTGCGCCAATTTGCAGGTATTTTCCGGGGCTTTTGAGGAAATCAACCACTTCTACCAGTTCTTTTTTGGCTTCTTCATGGCCTGCTACATCAGTAAACTTGGTGACCACGCGGTTTTCTTTGCCATAACGCTTGGCACGCGACTGCCCAAACTGCATCACACCGCTTTGGCCGCCCTGTGCGCGCATAAAGAAAAAGTACATCATGCCAAAGATCAGGATAATCGGCAAAAAGGTAGCAACCCAGCTAAGCCACTCGCTAGGCGCGGCGTAGCGCACGCTCACCTGTTGCTGGCTGAGCAGTCGCTGTAACTCAGTATCGGGCGTTGCTAGGTTGTTGGGAAGCTGCACTTTAAAGCTTTCTAGCGGCACTTCTTTGGTAGTAGCGCCGATCTGCGTGTTGACATTCTGCTGCTTTTTGAGATCAACAGTCGCCGCGCCTTCCTGGATAACCACTTGTTTTACTTGGCCCTGAGAGAGCAGGTTTTTAAAGGTATCGTAGGTGACAACGCCACGGTTCGCACCCGGGACGTTACTAAACACCAGGTACAATGAGACTACAAATAATAAAATGAGCCACGGATTTAAACGCTTCAAGTTTCTTTCCTCCGAGTGGGTGGTGGGCTGAGCAGGGACGATACCACAGTAAAAACAGCCTGCGCTACCGCCAGAACGACAAAACAGCTTAACTGCGTTACGGGTCTGTGTCGCTTGTGTGTGTCGCCTATATCTGTCGCCGTGACACCCATTGAATCTGAGTGTATCAGACTCAAGATGAGGTGGTTAGGGACGGCTGACTTGGGTAGATTGGGAGAATATTTAGAGTTGTGCAGGCGGGCGTAGGCAGCGGTTATAGCTATCAGCATAAGGTCACGATAGACCCTCAAGTACGTTGCCCCTCAAACGCATTGGCCCTCAAACGCATTGGCCTGGCCAGCACGGACGCTACCGGGCAAAACGCCATGCTTGGCGCGTGTTTCCTGTGGCTTGTATCTACGGCTTCGCCCCCGCCCGCCCTCAACCGCTATGCTAAAGCACAATGACCGACCCCGCCGCCGCTCTGATTTGGTCACAAGCCTGTGAAGCGCTTGCCCAAGACCAGTATGAACTGGGCCAAAAACTGCTCAGTGATGCCCATGACCGCAGCCTCATCCCGCGCACCCGTGCCCGCCTGACCCTGTACCTGCTCAGCGTGCTAAGCCTGTACGCGCCAGGCGACAGTCCAGAGAACTTTTTGGGGCTGCATGAGGAGATGCAAGCAGGGCTGCAAGAGGCCCTTCAAGACGACCCCCGCCTGAGCGCTGATGGGCTGTATCAGGCGCTGCGGGCCGAGGCACAGGCCCGCCAACTGGGGCCACAAGCCGCTCCACCCAGCGACGAAGCCCGCCACGCCCTAGGGCCAGACGGCCCGCTTGCCCGCTACCACAGTGTTTGCGCGCTGTCGCTGCAAGGCCGCTACCCCGAGATAGCCGCTATTGCGCCCGCCATTGCCGACTTGCCGCAGCATCTGCGCTGGCGGCTGCGCCAGTGGCAGGCCAGGGCTGAAGAAGCCCAGGATAACCTACCAGCTGCCACCCACCTGTATGCTGATGCGGCGCACCTAACACACGGCATTAACCGCGCCGCCATGCTGCAAGAAGAAGCGGCGCTGTACTTTCAGCAGGGGCAGTTTGAGGTGAGCAAAAGCAGGCTGGCTCAGGCCAAAGCGCTGTACCCCAAGATGCTGCTCGCCGGAGATGAAGAAGGGAACCTGGGGCTCGCCACCTGGCACTACCTTCAGGCACAGGTAGACCTAGCCACCGATGAGCTAGACAGCGCACTACACAACATTGAACAGGCTGCACAGCTAGAGCAGCGCCACGTTGACCCCAGCTACGGCGTGGCGCTGGTGTGGGGGCAAATCCTCAGCACACGGGGCCAAACTGAGGAGGCGCTCACGCAGTTTCAGCGGGCGCTGAGCATCGCCTCTGCCGAAGACCAGCCCTACGCCCATCACGAACTTGGCGTGGCTTTTTTGGACCTCGACAGACCGCTCGAAGCCCGCGAACACCTAGAGGCTGCGCTGCAAACACCCCACTACCCCTTTGGCGCAGAGGTACTCGCTGACCTGGCAGAGAGCGACTACCGCTTAGGCCACCTAAAAGAAGCCCAGGAGGAAGCCGAGAACGCCCTGCAACAAGGGGCCAGTGTTCCCGCCCGCCTGGTACTGGGCAGCATTGCTATGGAGTATTACCACCTAGATGAAGCGCTGGAACACTACCAGCGCGTAGCCCAAGAAGCGGCCCCCGCCAGCCGCGACTGGCTGACCGCCCACCAGATGGCCGCAGATATTCTGGCCCAGCAAGGCTACCCTGACGCCGCTGCCGCCTACGCCCATGCCCAGCAAGCGCTTGAGCACACCGACCCCAGCGATGACTGGCACGCTACTCTGGAAGATCACCTGCAAAAAGCGGGGGCCTTGATAGGCAAAGAGGTAGATGGACGGACGCTCAATTAATACGCCTTGTGCTAATACGCCTTTTGTTAATACGCATGGTGCTTCACTTCAGCACACGATGCGTACCTGTCCCTGCGTCGGCTGGCCTTGTTTCACCGCGTTTTAATACGGACTGCACTAAATTCCACCACAGTCGGAAAAGCGCCGCCTGCGGCTCCATACCGCACAGTCC
>JAGLBF010000124.1 GCA_018260375.1 Deinococcus sp. | reverse complement strand
CGATGGTGCCGACGTTGACGTGGGGCTTGGTACGTTCAAATGTTCCTTTTGCCATATTTCTTAACTCCTCCAAGTGGTGGGCCACGCCCCTAAGGGCGCAGTCCACATTGGGTTGATTCCCGTCGGGGTCAATAAAAACCTCAACCTCACGACACGTTGCGCCGACGCTTTTCAGCGCACCGATTTAATAGAATAGTAGATACAGCGGCATTTGGCAAGCCCCTCACCTGCTCAACCTGCTCATATGGATGCCGCTTCATTCTTGAATATGCTGGTTGCTCTGGCACCCGCCACTGGCGTTATCCGGCATCCTGGGGTTGCCCCGCTTTTGCCCACTTTGAGTCAGTTGCATTCAACTTACTCAGGACAGAAAAAATCGCCGATTGCGTGCCACTCTTATCAAGGTTGTCAAGCTGTCAGGTCTTGACCAATAACTTCTTAATTGGTGATTTATTAGCTGGTGACTTATTAACCAGCACCTTAACGGCTTGTGTAGCGCTGAACATCAGCATCAAAAGCGCCGATAAGCATAAATATACCCAGCGATGTGCCTATGGGAAGGTTAAAGAGACTGAGTAGCGCCAGAATAATGGCAAGAATGCGCCCGACACTCTTGCCTTTTTGCAAGCTTTGATAGGTATACCAATGTATCCATAACCATATCAGTCCTAAGAGACCAATAATCCATATCGCTGACCCCGATACCCACTTTACCGCCTGAATGAGCTGCACCTCTTCAGCACCCAGGGACGTGTCGGTTGTTGAAATGCCTAACACCATACTGATAATGATGCCCAAAAAAGGCAACACCAGAAGGCTTAACGCGCTGAGCACCATATTGATAATCAGTGGCACAGTTATCCAGCTTAATTTTTCGGGCGGCGTGGTTAGCTGCGAAGGGTGAGTATACATGGCCTCAGTATAGTCTATGGTCTGCCCCATAGAAAGTGTTACCGAAAAGACTAAAGAGGCCGCTTCCTTTATAGAAACGGCCTCCTTATGTAGCTTAGGGCGCTAAAGATTTACTTTTTCATCAACTGCTGGGCAATGCTGGTAGGCACTTGCTCGTAGTGGTCAAAGAACATGCTGTAGCTGGCACGGCCCTGGGTAAGTGAGCGCATGGTGGTGGCGTAGCCGAACATCTGGCTTAGCGGCACAAAGGCTTTGACCAGCTGGGCATTACCACGTGCTTCCATGCCCTGAATCTGTCCACGGCGGCTATTGAGGTCGCCAATAATGTCGCCCATGTAGTCATCAGGCACGGTGACTTCTACGCGCATTACAGGTTCAAGCAGCACAGGGCCACCTTTTTGTACAGCCTCTTTGAGGGCCATGCTGCCCGCAATCTTAAAGGCCATTTCGGAGGAGTCCACATCGTGATATGAGCCGTCATAGAGGCTCACTTTGATGTCCACCACAGGAAAGCCAAGCATAGGGCCTGACTGCATGGCTTCTTGAATACCCTTCTGGGCAGGCGCGATGTACTCGCGGGGCACGGTGCCGCCTACCACGGCATTTTCAAAGATAAAGCCAGCACCAGGCTCAAGCGGCTCTACCCTGATCTTCACGTGACCATACTGGCCCTTACCACCCGACTGACGCTTGAAGAGGCCTTCTACGTCAGCCGACTTGGTCATGGTTTCGCGGTAAGCCACCTGCGGCTCTCCCACGTTGGCATCTACCTTGTACTCGCGCTTAAGGCGGTCTACCAGGATTTCCAGGTGAAGCTCACCCATGCCAGCGATGGTGGTTTGGCCCGACTCTTGGTCAGATTCAACCCTGAAGGTTGGGTCTTCTTCGGCAAGTTTTTGTAAGCCCAGCCCCATTTTTTCCTGGTCGGCTTTGGTTTTGGGCTCAATAGCCAGCTTGATCACAGGTTCGGGGATGTCAATGCTTTCCAGAAGAACGTGATCGTCACCGTCACCAATCAGGGTGTTGCCCGTACCCGCGTCCTTGAGGCCGATCACAGCGCCCAGTTCGCCCGCACGCAACTCAGCTACGTCTTCACGGCTGTTGGCATGCATCTTGAGCAGGCGGCCTACACGCTCGCGCTTGCCCTTGGAAGCGTTGTAGACGTAGCTGCCCGACTGCATGGTGCCCGAATAGATACGCACGAAGGTCAGGCGGCCCACGTAGGGGTCAGCCATAATTTTAAAGGCCAGCGCTGCCAGTTTGCCGTCAGGGTCGGCGGGAAACTCCTTGGTGTCTTCGCTGTCTTCCACTGTGCCTTTGATAGCAGGCACTTCAAGAGGGCTAGGCAGGTAGTCAACCACAGCGTCAAGCAGCAATTGCACGCCCTTATTCTTAAGCGCTGAGCCGCAAAGCACAGGGAAAATTTGCTTGGCAATGGTGCCTTTGCGCAGCGCAAACACCAGCTCTTCTACGGTAGGCTCTTCGCCTTCCAGGTATTTGTTCATCAGCGTTTCGTCAACTTCAGCGGCGGCTTCGATAAGCTGCTGGCGCATCTCAGCGACCTTGTCGGCGTATTCGGCAGGAACGTCTTCTACGCGGATGTCGGTGCCCAGGTCATTGGTGTAAAAGTGAGCACGCTGACGCACTAGGTCGATGATGCCCTTAAACTCGCTTTCCTGACCCATAGGGTACTGAATAGGTGCAGGGATAGCGCCCAGGCGCTCGCGGATGTCGTTAAGCACCAGTTCATAGCTGGCACCCGTCTTGTCCATTTTGTTACTAAAGGCAATGCGGGGCACACCGTAGCGGTCAGCCTGACGCCATACGGTTTCAGACTGAGGCTCTACGCCCTGCGAGCTGTCAAACACCGCGACCGCGCCGTCAAGCACGCGCATTGAGCGCTCTACTTCAATGGTAAAGTCCACGTGACCAGGCGTGTCAATAATGTTCACGGTGTAGTCTTCACCTGTGGCACTGTGCTTCCAGTGGGCTGTCGTGGCGGCGGCGGTGATGGTAATACCGCGCTCGCGCTCTTGCTCCATCCAGTCCATGGTCGCCGCGCCGTCGTGCACTTCGCCGATGTTGTGAGTCACACCGGTGTAGTACAAGATGCGCTCAGTGGTGGTGGTCTTGCCGGCATCAATGTGCGCGGCAATACCGATATTGCGGAAGTGGGTCAGGTATTGCTGGGATTTAGTAATCGTCATAAGGCTCCCTAGTATGGCCCTTACTTTGTCAGGTAAAGGTAAGCAACTTGCGGCTCGCTGGTCTGTGCCCCTTGGGGCTTGCCGCACCGCGCCGCAGTTTAGCGTAACAGCAACAAGAATAAAATTAGTATGGATCAAGCAAAACTGGACGGGGGCCAACTATCAGCCACCGTCCAAGTCAACGACTCAGCTACGCTTGTCGGGTGTTGGGTTTTACCACTTGTAGTGCGCGTAGGCACGGTTTGCTTCGGCCATACGCTCTACATCGTCTTTCTTCTTAATCGCTCCACCACGACCCTGGGCTGCGTCAAGCACTTCGGCAGCCAGGCGCTCCATAGCAGTGCGCTCAGGGCGGCTATCTACGGCGGAAACCAACCAGCGCAGGGTCAGGCTCTGTGAACGCCGGGCACTCACTTCTACAGGCACCTGGTAGGTGCTGCCACCTACGCGGCGGCTGCGCACTTCTACGCGGGGTTTGATGTTATCAAAGGCCTGCTTGTAGACCTTGAGCGGGTTTTCGCCGGTGCGCTCCTGCACGATGCTCATGGCACCGTAAAAAATGCGGCTAGCGAGGTTTTTCTTGCCATCTTGCATAATGCGGTTGATGGTGGCGCTGACCAACACATCTTGGTATATCAAGTCGGGCAACAGCGGACGGACTTCTGCTCTACGGCGACGGGCCATGTTTGTCTCCCTCGTTCTCCCCTCGCACCGCTAACGGGTGGGGGGCGGCTTCAGCACACCTGCAAGGTGGGTTATTACACAGTGTTTAGGCAGGCGGCTTACTGATTGAGCACTGTTAACACGCAACAACTGGCAAAGGACTTGCAACAACTGTGGGGCTAATAATGCGGTGGCGAAAATGACGATAAACCTCTAGTAAATAAAAAGGTTTACTTCTTAGCGGCAGCAGCTTTGGGCTTTTTGGTGCCGTATTTGCTGCGGCTCTTGTTGCGGTCTTTAACACCCTGGGTATCCAGGCTACCACGCACGATGTGATAGCGCACACCGGGCAAGTCTTTTACACGTCCGCCGCGAATCAACACAACGCTGTGTTCTTGCAGGTTATGGCCTTCGCCGGGAATGTAAGCGGTGACTTCAAAGCCGCTGCTCAGGCGTACACGCGCAATTTTACGCAGCGCCGAGTTGGGCTTTTTGGGGGTGGTGGTCTTTACAACGGTGCAAACACCACGGCGAAATGGGCTACCCTTGAGCGCAGGAACTTTGCTCTTTTTCTGTAGGGTGGTACGCCCCTTGCGGAGCAGCTGTTGGGTGGTAGGCAGGGCAATCACTCCTTGAGTGGGCCGACTCAACAGACGCTACTGTGAGTCGTGCCGCTAGATTTCTTTGCCTGACAGGGCGGGTACTACGGTCAGCGCCGTGGCCCGTGCAGGCGGGTCTTTCGTCCGCAGGAAAGCTCAGCCAGGCAGATGCGGCGAGTTTCCAACCGAAGTAGTATAGCGCCGCAGCAGTAAGCGCGCAAGAGTGACGTGCTTGGCCCCAGGGCTCGGCTCGCTCTACCTCACTACTTACGGAAGGCTACAAAATGTGCTGGATGATTCATACTCAGTCTTATGCTGAGTCTTCTGGTGTCACCACTTCAAAGCTCTCCCCCACTTTCAGGCCGCTGCCTCTGCTCCAGTCTAGGGCGGGCATGGGTTTTTTGCCCTCCGGCTGCACGGTGATCAGCCGCACAGCTCCAGCCCCGCAGGCCACGCGCATACCCTCGCCGCTGACCTCTAACACCTCACCAGGCTGTCCACTGCCTCCGGCGGGGCGCATATCCAGCACCTTGATGCGCTTGCTGCGCCCCTGAGTGCTTCCCACATAAGCGCTGCTCTGGGGCCAGGCATACACACCACGGAAGCGGTTGTAGACGCTCTGGGCGGTTTCGGCAAAGCGGATATCACCGTCTGATTTGCGCAGCAAGGTCACCTGGGTCGCTTGGGCGGGGTCTTGCGGCGTGGGCGTCAGGCTGTCTAAGCTGCCCAGCACCTCCACAATCAGGCGGGCTGACTGGGCTTGTAGTGCGTCTGCCAGCTCTAAAGCTGTCCAGTCGGGGGCAATAGTCAGGGCTTCCTGGCGTAAGATGTCGCCCGTATCTAGCCCTACATCGGTTTGCATGATGGTGGTACCCGTCACCGCAAATCCTTCTATCAGTGCCCACTGTATCGGGGCTGCGCCGCGCAGCTTGGGCAGCAAGCTGGTATGGGTATTTAAAAAGCCGTAAGGGGGGATATTCAGCAATTCAGCCGGTAATATTTTGCCGTACGCGCAAGTCACCGCCACCTCTGCCCCGCTGCTGAGCAACGTTTGGGCAAAGTCAGCATTGTTCTTCAGCCGGCGCGGCTGGGCTAAAGGCAACCCCAGCGCACCCGCCCGGGCAGCTACGGGCGGTGGAGTGAGCTTGAGGCCGCGCCCCACCGGTTTGTCGTTTTGGGCCACCACCAGCACCACGTCATGTGCCGCCGCAATGGCCTCTAGCACAGGCACGGCAAACGCTGGCGAGCCAAAAAAAGCCACCTTGCGCCGCACCTTCAACGCTCCAGTTCTTTGAGGTCGGCGCGGGCCTGACGCTGCATAGCAGACAGCTCTTTGCGGTACTGGTTGCTGACACTGGTAGGCAGGTGATCCAGAAACAGAATACCGTTGAGGTGGTCAACCTCATGTTGAAACACACGGGCTAGGTAGTCGTCAGCCTCTATGCTTTTCAGGTTGCCGTCTAGGTCTTGGTAATCCACCCGCACGGCTCGCGCACGCCTCACGCCTTCTTCATAAATATTGGGAATGCTGAGGCAGCCTTCGGTATAGCTGCTGTCTTTTTTGCGGTTGGTGACTGTCAGTACAGGGTTTACCATCACAAAGTCGCGCAGCACTCGGCTCTTGAGGGGCTTTTCTTGGCCTTCGTTTTCTTCTTCGTCATCTTCGTACTCCACACCCACAAAAAGCCGTACGCTCAGCCCGATCTGGGGCGCCGCAATGCCCACGCCGCGCGCTTCAAACATGGTTTCAAGCATGGTATTCGCCACCTGGCGCAGGCTGGTTTCTTCAAAGCCGGGGACTTGTAGGGGGGCCGTGACATCGGTAACGGTGTTGGCTTTGCGGCGCAGCACGGGGTCGCCGTACAGCCGTATGGGGTAAATTCGAGGTTGGGGGCGCAGCGTAGACACAATAGCAGCATTGTATCAGCCGTCCCTGATCATCAGTGCGTGATGGGCAGCTTGTGGTGGGCAGTCCATCACAGTCAGGGCCAGTACAGCCGGGCCAGTACATTCAGGCCAGTACAATTAGAAAAGCCGCCAACTGTACTTCTATACCAGGGAATCCGTATCTTTATCCCACTCGCATCCGCCCTGATTTCATCGGAATGTGTATAA
>JAGLBF010000123.1:1780-6546 GCA_018260375.1 Deinococcus sp. | reverse complement strand
TCCGTATCAGTGTATCCGTATCAGTGTATCCGTATCAGTGTAACTGTCAGCAACTTTAGCCTCCCTCACCCCGTATCCAGTTAGTAGAGAGAAGCAAGGGAGGTTTACGTCAATGCACCTGTATCTGTTTTGCCTCATCGTGGGCGGCGGGTTGTTGCTGCTCAGCCTGCTCGGTCAGGACTTACACGCCGAAAGCGACCATGAACTGCCTGGTCTGGGCGAGGCTGCGAGCTTTTTATCGCTGCGCACCCTGGTCAACGTGATGGCCTTTTTTGGTCTGGGCGGCGTGGCGGCGCACTACATCAACCTCAGCGGCAGCGCACAACTGGTCTTTGCCTTGCTGTGCGGTCTGCTGGTAGGCGCTATCTCTGCCTTCACCATGCATCTGGCACGGCAGCGCGGTAACTTGCACACCCAGGCGGCACCGCTGGTAGGGCGCGTGGGCAAAGTGCTGATTGTCAGCCAAGCAGACCAGCCCGGCAAACTTGAACTTATCGTGGCGGGTCAATACGAACAACTCCTCTTTAAAAGCCAGGAGCCTGTACAACTTGGTGACGAGGTATTAATCATTGCCGAACAACA
This sequence comes from Deinococcus sp., assembly GCA_018260375.1. Lineage (GTDB taxonomy): Bacteria > Deinococcota > Deinococci > Deinococcales > Deinococcaceae > Deinococcus. The sequence goes on along the minus strand of JAGLBF010000123.1, from coordinate 5,964 downwards.
GGGTATTTTAGAAGTCAGCCGCTGGCAATAGCGGGTGACTTTTTTTGTGGTTCTTGTACCTATACCAGTAGTTCTCATCCTGTATAAGGAGCTTTTATGACCCAGTTTTTTACCCTCATCGGCATCGTCTTTATTGGCATCATCTTTTTATTGCTGGCCTTGCAATCACTGCTTATTGTGGTGCCGCCTAACAAAGTGCTGGTGATTTCAGGCCGTTCACGACTTACTAAAGAAGGCGACCAGATTGGCTACCGCATTATCCGCGGCGGGCGAGCTTTTCGCATTCCACTGTTTGAAAAAGTCGCCTGGCTTGACCTCACCACCATTCCCTTAGACCTCAAGGTAGAAAACGCCTACTCCAAAGGCGGCATACCGCTGACCATTCACGCCGTTGCCAACGTAAAAATCAACGCCAATGAGCCGTACCTCTCTAACGCCGTAGAGCGCTTTTTGGATGTGAGCCGTGAGCAACTCACCTACATTGTCCGCGATACCCTGGAAGGCAACCTGCGCGGCGTGGTCGCTACCCTCACCCCTGAAGAAATCAACGAAGACCGCCTGCGCTTTGCCGAGGGGCTGATCGTTGAAGCTGAGCATGACCTAGGCGCTCTGGGCATCAAGTTAGATACCCTCAAAATACAAAATGTCTCGGATAGTGCGGGTTACCTCGATAGTATTGGGCGGCGCAAAACCGCTGACGTGCTTAAACAAGCCCGCGTAGCCGAGGCCGAGCGCAACGCCGAAGCTATCCAGGCCGAGGCACAGGCCACCCAGCGTGCTCAGATTACCCAGGCGATCAGCGCACAAGCGATTTTGGAAGAGCAAAACAACCTAGAGGTTCGCAAAACCGAGCTCAATGCTATCCAGCTGTCGCGCCAGAACGAAGCCACCGTCGAGGCCGAGCTGGCCAAAGTGCGCGCCACGCAGAGCTTTGAACAAGAACAGGCCGCGTTGCACGCCCTGCTCAGGCAGCGGCGCGCTGAGGCTGAGCGCCAGGCACGCATCATTGAAGCGCAGCAAAATGCCGAAGCCGCCGAGGTAGAAGCGCAGGCCAAACAGCGTGCCGCCGTCGCCCAAACCAGCGCCCAGCAGGCCATCCTAGAGCGCGAAAGCGAATTGCGTGTGCGCCGCGCTGAGCTAGAAGCCATCGCCGCCTCCCGTGAAAATGAGTCTAAGGTGTTGGCTGACCAGGCCCGCGTTGTCGCCGAGCAAAAGCTAGAGCAAGAGCGCATTCTACTCAATGCCAAGCGCTACGAGGCCGATATTGTTGCCCCCGCCCGTGCCCAGCGCGAAGCGACACTTCTGGCTGCCCAAGCCGCCGCCGCGCCGATTATTGAAGAAGGCCGTGCCAAAGCCGAAGCCGTGCAGCTGATGACCGAAGCCTTCCGCGTCGCTGGAAGCGAAGGCGAGCGTGCGTATATTCTCAACATGCTCCCGGGCATCGTCTCCGAGTTTGCCCAGAGCGTGCGCGGTATGCACATAGACAAGATCACCGTGCTTGATTCTGGCTCAGGCAAAGCCACCCAAAGCGCTATTGCTACCCTGCCCACCAACATCATCTCCCTAGTCGAGCAAGTAGAACAGGCGACAGGCGTCAATCTGTTGTCGCTGCTGGCCCACCCCAATTCGGGTGACAGCAATTCAGGTAGCAGCAACTCAAGTAACAGCAACTCAGGTGACAGCAATACGCCTTCTTCTCCTGCGCCTTTTATGCCTGTGCCTTCTGGTAAGACGGATTCTGATTAAATCAGGGCGGATGCGAGTGAGAAAAGATACGGATTCCCTGGTATGCAAGCCCAGTTAGGAAAGCCCCCACTGTGCGGAAATGGAGCGCCGTCCGTATAACACTGCAGAAGAACGGTGAACACAGGGGGAGATGTTATCGCCCCAGGCCAATTGTTGTACCATAAACACTGTTGCCTGCCTCCCTGCTTTGTTGTGGGCGGAAAAGGCAGACGTACCGGTCAGATAATCCACCCCAGCTGTTGACACGCCCCGGCTTTTGTAAACAGTGACTAACAGGAGAACTCACATGAAAATCCTCATTCTCGGTGCTGGGTACGCGGGCATCGCCGCCGCTACCAGCCTCAAGCCCCACGCCAACTTGGATGTCACCCTCATTGACCGTAACCCCTACCACACGGTAGAAACTCGCCTTCACGAGGCTGCCGCGCACCGCACCAAGGTGACTTTGCCACTTGCACCCTTGCTGCAAGGCACCGCCGTCAAGCTTGACCTAGCACAGGTCAGCGAAGTCAACCTAGACACGGGCGAGGTCAAAACCAACGGCGGCCCCACCTACACCTACGACAAATTGGTGGTGGGCTTAGGCTCCGTGACCAACTTTTTCCGCATTCCTGGCCTGGCTGAACACGCCGCCGAACTCAAGACCACCGAAGACGCTGATGCCATCTATGCCCACTTCAACAGACTCTTTGAGCCCAACTATACGGGCAACCGCGATGTGGTTATCGGCGGCGCGGGCCTGACTGGGGTTGAGCTGATCACCGAGCTCGCCCAGCGCAATCAGCAGCTTGCCGAGAAACACGGCCTCAAACCCGTCAAGCTCTATCTGGTTGAAGCGGCCCCCACCATTTTGCCTATTGTAGAGGCCAAGCTGCGCAGCGAAGTAGAAAAAGTGCTGCGCGACTACGGCATTGAGATCCTGACCAACCACAAGATTTTGGAAGGCCATAGCGACGGCAGCATTACCGTAGGTACGCCTGATGGCGGCAAGCGCCGTATTGAAGCGGGCAAAACCGTGTGGACAGGCGGCATCATGGCCCGCGACCTGGTCAAAGGCGAAAAGCTGGAAAAAGGCCCAGGTGGACGGATCCCTGTTGACCGCACCCTGCAAGTCCCCGCTTACCCAGGCGTGTATGTGCTGGGCGACATGGCCTTTGGCAAAGATGAGCACGGCAACCCTATGCCCCCCAACGCTCAGCTTGCGGGTCAGCAGGGCCGCTACATGGCTGAACAGCTGCTCGCCATGGCAAACGGCAAACCCACCAGCGAGTTTATGCCCTACACCCAGGGCGAATTTATCAGCCTAGGCGGACTCAACGCCGTTGGCTGGGTGACACTGCCAGGCGACAAAAAAATGTCCCTAACAGGCCCCCCTGCCCACCTTATGAAGCGCGCTTCCGAAACGCGCTGGGTACTGAGCCTGAAGTAACTCGCGCACTCCTGATACAGCTTCAGATTAAATCAGAACCCACCTGATTGAATGAGGGCGGATGCGAGTGGGGAAAGATACGGGTTACGCGGTATAGAAGCACAGTCGGTATTTTCCTGACTGTGCTGTACCAACTAGACTTGCCTGACTGTGCTTCCCCGACTAGGCTGGCCTAACTAGGCTAGCCCAACGGTGATGCAAGAAAGCGCCGTCCGTATCACGAAATGATCTATACAAGTCCGCCCCGGTTTTCCGGAAGGTGGGCTTTTTATTTTCTTTAATGTACGAGTATCTAGAACCTATGTGACAACAGGTTAAGGAAGGGCGGGCTACACTTCTGAACATGTTGCACGGTAGTCTGACAGAGTTTCCCCTTCCAAATGTGCTTCAAATGCTCACCAACAGCGGTGCCACTGGCAAACTGAGCCTAGAGCATGCTCGGGGCGGTGATCTATGGCTTAAAGACGGCGAAGTGATTCATGCCCACGCCCTCAGTTATGACGGTGAACCTGCATTAGACATTTTATCTTCGGTTAGCGAGGGTAACTTCACCTTTTTACCCACTCATGCGCCCGAAACACACACGGTATGCCTCAAGCGCAATGCCTTGCTGCGCCACCTCACCATCAACAGTGACGAATGGAAATCCCTTCTTACGCTCTTTACGCACTGGGAAAAGCCGCTGCAATTTACCCCGCAGTGGAGTAATCAGCAGCTTGTCACTCACCGGCAATACCGCGTGCTGAGCATGGTAGGCCGCATGTCGCTGACTGACATGGTGGCCCACTCAGACGTGCCTCCGCGCAATACCCTAGAGATTTTGCGGCCCTTTATCCAGTCAGAATTGGTCAGTGCAGAGTAAGATACGGATTTCCACTTGAATGATGTTCACTACGCGGGGCAACCAGGCCAACGGGCGTAGGAACAACGGCGCATCTGCCGGTACGGAAGCGCAGCCGGCACCTCTGGAAGCCAGTACCTCTGTGACTGTGCTGGAGACTGTGCTGGA
>JAGLBF010000123.1:0-1680 GCA_018260375.1 Deinococcus sp. | reverse complement strand
GACTGTGCTGGAGACTGTGCTGGAATGAAGCGCAGTCCATACAAGCCGCCAAGAAGTGTACAAGCGTGGTGACCTGCACCGCTCAAACCGGGACAACATGGGGCGTCACATTGGTCTGTTGATACTGGACGTGTTGCCGTATTCAAGGCTTAGATGGCAACCTTGGCTGCCCCAGTTCCGAGGGTGATTCATGCTTTGTTCACGTTACTTGCTTTGCAAGACAATAATGCTAGCCTATAGGCAACGGTGTTCAACGGATTCTGACTTGAACCTTGCTCCATACGCGATACAAGAAGGCCGGGAGAAGTAGAAAAAAGTAAGTATTTCGTGATATGGAAGCGCAGTCCTTGTTACTCGTCTACTCGCCCTCATTCTTGCCCAGGACGTGACCATGACCACCCCTACTCACTCCTTTGATATCGGTCTGCATACCTTTGTAGACTATGGCCCGCATGACAGCGCGGGTAACAGCATCAGCCCGCAACAGCGCCTAAAGAACATTTTAGAAGAAGCGCAGTTGGCTGACCAGGTGGGACTAGACGTGTTTGCGGTGGGCGAGCATCACCGCGATGACTACCTGGTTTCTTCGCCCGCTACCGTACTGGCGGCGATTGCGCCTCTTACCCAGCACATCAAGCTTAGTAGCGCTGTGAGCATTCTAGGCACGGACGACCCCGTGCGGGTATTTCAGCAGTTTGCTACCGTTGACCTGCTCAGCAACGGACGGGCTGAAATCATCGCGGGGCGGGCCTCATTTACCGAGTCGTTTCCGCTGTTTCTGGGTGACATACCCTTTGACTATGATGAACTGTTTGCCGAAAAACTGGGCTTGTTTCTCAAGCTGCGCAAGGAAACTAACCCTCACTGGCACGGCAAGTACCGCCCCGCGCTGACGGGTCAGGGTGTGTACCCGCGCCCTGTGGCAAAGGACAACCCCGAAGACGAAATCCCTGTGTGGCTGGGTGTAGGCGGCACTCCTGCCTCAGCGGTGCGGGCAGGGCAACTGGGCTTACCTATGGCCCTGGCGATTATTGGCGGTATGCCTGAGCAATTTGCGGCCTTTACCGAACTGTACCGCCGCGCCGCACAGGACGCTGGCAACGCCCACAAAGCCAAGCTGGGCATCAACTCACACGGCTTTATCGCTGATACTTCGCAGGCTGCTGTTGACACCTATTGGCCCGCTTACCGCGCCAGCAGGGGCCGTATTGGGCGCGAGCGGGGTTGGCCACCCCCCAGTCGTCAGAGTTATGAGGCCGACTATTCGCTACGCGGGGCGCTTTTTGTAGGCGACCCTGAAGCTGTAGCCGAGAAAATCCTTTACCAGTACGAGCACTTTGAGCATGACCGCTTTCTCATGATGTCAGTAGGTATGCCGCCGCACGCTGCCATGATGCGGTCTATTGAGCTACTAGGCACCAAAGTCGCGCCGCTGGTAAGAGACGAGCTAGCGCGGCGCAGGTAAGCTGACGGTGTAGAGCTGATACGGTCTACTCAAAAAGCACAATGTAGGGGCAATTCATACGGATTCCGATTGATTTGGCGTACTTCCGAATCAATCCGATCGGATGCGAGTGGGAACAGCATACGGACTGTGCGGTATGGAGCCACAGGCGGCGCTTTTCCGACTGTGGTGGAATTTAGCGGCAGTCCGTATCATAAGGATTCCGGAAAATTAGT
>JAGLBF010000122.1 GCA_018260375.1 Deinococcus sp. | reverse complement strand
TTTTTTGCGTATTAAGATGACTATATTTCAATCACCTTACTGACACCCTCTAAGTTTGTTTTCATAGAAAATTACCTTTAGAGTGGCTCTAGCTCTTATCTCGCGACTAAAAAAACGAGGTGGCCCCAATATAAGTTAGTCTGAATATAGAGAGACTATAAGGGCGGCTTAAGCTGCAACGTCATTCCCAGAAATAGCGCTTGATGCGGCATTATTGCTACTTAACTACTGATGTCTTGTTGCTTGCTGGGCGGCGGTACTGTGATCAAGTGAGCCCCAAACTACACCTCCACTTGGCGGCTACCTCAGCATTGACAATATGAGTCAGTGATGAGGCCGTCAATCTGAGCACTGAAAACTTTGTGAAAAACATCATAACGAAGATAAGGCCCGCCCCGCATTTTTGATAGGCCCAGTTGGGGGGACAAGCCCAGTTGGGGGGGAGGAGCCTTGCGCCGGTTACAAACACCCGCCCGCAAAAGCGCCATGCTAAGGGCCAGACCCAGGGAGGACAACATGGCCGTAACCCGCTACAGCAAATTTGAAAGCGAGCTAGACGAACTAGAGAGCAGCGAACTTATGCAGATGATTCAAGAAGCGCTGCTGGGACAGGATGTAAACGACCCCTATGACCCCGACCCCAATGCACGCCCCAATATGGATGACCTGTTTGACGCCATACTCAACGCACTAGCAGAGCGCAACATGATTCCTGAAGACATGCTGATGGAAGCCATGCACGCCGACAACATCGACGAAACCAAGCTGGGCCAGGCGGTCAAACGCATGATAGAAAGGCTGCAACAAGACGGCTTTATCCGCAAGGAATTTGAAGATGGTGAAGGGGGCAGCGGCAGCGCAGGTGAAGCCAGCTTTAGCCTGACCGACAAAAGCATTGACTTTCTGGGCTATAAGTCGCTGCGCGACCTGATGGGCGGGCTGGGCCGCAGCAGTGCAGGCGCACACGATACCCGTGAATATGCCAGCGGCACTGAGATGACGGGCGAACTCAAAAATTATGAGTTTGGTGATACCCTCAACCTAGATACCACCGCCACCCTTAGCAATATGATGAGCAAGGGTTTTGACCAGGCTGAGCAGAGCGACTTGGTGATACGCCAAAGTGAATACAACTCGTCAGCGGCCACAGTCGTGCTATTAGACTGCTCACACAGCATGATTTTGTACGGCGAAGACCGCTTTACGCCTGCCAAGCAGGTGGCGCTGGCGCTCAACCACCTGATACGCACCCAGTACCCAGGCGACACCATCAAGTTTGTGCTGTTTCATGACAGCGCCGAAGAAGTGCCTGTTGCCAAGCTCGCTCAGGCGCAAATTGGCCCCTACCACACCAACACGGCGGGCGGGCTGCGGTTAGCGCAGCAACTGCTCAAGCGCGAAAACAAGGACATGAAACAGATTGTCATGATCACCGACGGCAAACCCAGTGCGCTGACCCTGCCCGACGGACGCATTTACAAAAATCCCTACGGCCTTGACCCCTACGTGCTGGGCGCTACCCTGCGCGAAGTGGCCCAGTGCCGCCGCAGCGGAATACAGATCAATACCTTTATGCTGGCCCGTGACCCCGAACTGGTGGGCTTTGTGCGCCGCGTGGCAGAGATGACGCACGGCAAAGCGTACTTCACCACGCCGCACAACATTGGGCAGTACGTGTTGCAAGATTTTATGACCAACAAGACCAAAGTCGTGAACTAGAACTAGTCGTGAACTAAAGGCGTGGATGAAAGATGGGTGCTGGTTGCTGGAATCTGACAACCGCATTGTGGCGACTGGTTTGTGGCGACTGGTTTGTGGCGTTCAGATTGAAGCGCAAGGCCAGTACTGGTTGATAAGCCGCTGGCGGCATTTATACCGCTCCCCTTCTTTCCCCGCATTTGTAACAGCCTCCAAGTCAGAATCTTTATAAGGGATGATGACTATAGCCAGACTGCCGGCCTGCCTTCATGATTTAAGCTTTTGGAAGGCCCGCATAGTTGTACATCAACCGTAAGGGACAAGCCGCTACACTGCCTGTATGAGCGTCCTAGAACAGTTACTAAAAGTGATGGTACAGGCTGGAGCCAGCGATATTCACCTGCGTTCGGGAAGTGCGCCTGCGGCACGCATCAACGGCAACATCACACGCTTTGGTGAAGAAAAGCTGATGCCGCAGCACCTGCAAGACTTTACCCGCGAGATGATGGTGCGGCCCGGCATGTGGGAAGAATTCCTAGAAAAACGGGACGCTGACTTTGCCTACGGCATCCCTGAGCTGGCCCGCTTCCGCGTCAACGCCTACTTTCAGCGCGGCTCTATAGGCATGATTATGCGCGTTATTGAAGACAAGCCCATACCCACCTTTGAGCAGCTGGGCTTGCCAGAAGAGACCTTTACAGAACTCGCTAAGCACGAGCGCGGGCTGATACTGGTGACTGGCCCGACGGGTTCAGGCAAAACCACTACCCTGGCGAGTATCCTCAACCACATCAACATGCACGAAGCGGTCAATATTGTCACGCTTGAAGACCCCATTGAGGTGCTGCACCGCGATAAAGTAGCGATGATTTCGCAGCGCGAACTGGGCAATGACACGCTGTCTTTTGCTAACGGCCTGCGTGCGGCGATGCGCCAGGATCCCGATATCATCCTCATTGGCGAGATGCGCGACAAAGAAACGGTAGAAGCCGCCCTGAGCGCCGCGCAAACGGGTCACTTGGTGTTTTCTACGCTGCATACCCAGGACGCTATTCGTACCATCAACCGCATCATTGACTTTTTCGCGCCCCATGAGCGCGACCAGATTCGCACGGGCCTTTCGGAGAGCCTGATTGCCGTGATCAGCCAGCGCCTGTTGCCCAAAGCGGGCGGCGGGCGCGTGCTGGGTATGGAAATTATGATGGGTACGCCTACTATCAGTGAAGCCATTAAAGACGCCCGGCCTGAAGATATAAAACAGGCTGTGATGGAAGGCGGCTCGCGCGGTATGCATACCTTTGACCAGCATCTCGCTACCCTGGTAGAAAAGGGCCTGCTGACCGAAGAAGACGCCCTAGCGACCGCCACCAGCCCCCACGAACTGAAGATTATGATGATGAAGCAAAAATTCGGCGCCTAGAGCTACGCCTAGTACAGATTCCGCTCTATTCCAGCACCAACAGCAAAGCAGGCCAGCAGGCACAAGCATACGTACGGACTGTGCTGGAATAGAGCGCCGTCCGCATGACGCACTACCCCAGCCAATAAATCCGGACAATAAAAAAAACCCCCGCCTAAAAGCGAGGTTATTTTTTCTGGTGTGCCCGAAGGGATTCGAACCCCTGGCCTTCTGATCCGTAGTCAGACGCTCTATCCAGCTGAGCTACGGGCACATCGGTGGCGGAGAGGGAGGGATTTGAACCCTCGGTACTTGCGTACGCAGTCTTAGCAGGACTGTGGTTTAAGCCACTCACCCACCTCTCCATAAGTTTGGTACGGCAGCTTGTACTAATTGGCGAAGGGTGAGGGATTCGAACCCGCGGTACTTGCGTACGGCAGTTTTCAAGACTGCTGCCTTAAACCACTCGGCCAACCCTCCGTTTGCGGGGGCATGCTTCTGAGCAATCTCAGACGCGTAAGGGAGTATAGGGGCAAGTGAGCAAGTTGTCAAATGTCAGTGCAGCGCGGGTGTGGCAAAGAGCAGATTTTAGCGTCTGTAGCGCCGTATCAGCGCAGTGATGGCAACAGTAGTGGCCAGCAAACCCAGCGGCAACCACAGCGGCCTGAGCGTGTCACGCCGCAAGGCGGTGTCAGCCTTGCCCGCCAGTAAGCCCTCAAGCGCCTGTTCGTGCGGCGTGGGCGCGGGAGCGGCCAATTCGCTGTCAGGTAAATGCAAATCAGCAGAGATAGCACCTGTGAGGTAGCGGTTTTCTTGTGGGTGGCCTGAGTGGGCGGCGCGTTGACGGCCCAGTTGGCGCAGTTCGTGCAAATGATGTTCGTCTAGGCGGTGTTCATGGAGCTGTTGTTCATGGAGCTGTGCATTGTTGTCACTCAGCCAGGGCATCAGCGCCAAAAAGCCGGGGCGCGGGGCGGTCATGGCGTAGCTTTGAGGGGTGGCGGCTTCGGCAGCGGGGCCGGTGATGGCACTTTGTCCGTCAAAGCTCAGGTTAAACAAATTGCCTACTACCATCGGGTTTACGGCGTAGCGGACGCGGCCCGTGTGGGTCACGGCCCAGCTACTGTCTAGCCAGGCCTGGGGTTGATCGCGCTGGTGAGCAGGGTCAGGTGGCAGGCCCTCAGGGGCGCTCCAGGGGCTACCGTTGGCATCGGGTTGCAGCAACACGGTGCAGCCCTGAGCTTGCAGGCACGCGGTGACATCTGGGCGAAAGGCGTCTAGGCTAATGGCCACGCCCAAATCACCCGCAGGGGTGGGGAAAACCCGCAGGTCACTGAGACGCCCTGCCGAGAGGTCTACCCCACCCCGCTGCTCATCAGGTGTGAGGTGAACTTTGTCGGCGCTGCCAAGCAACGCGCCGCTGGGAGAAAAGATGTGAGTTTGGTTATATAGCTCGCTGCTACGGCGCAACTGCTGACCTTCATACCAAAAGTGCGGCGTGGGCGCTGAGCCGCACACCAGGTACACGCCGTATTCGCGGGCAAGTTGCTGACAGACGCGCAGGTACAGCGTGGTATTCGCCTGAGCGCGGGCGAGTTGCAGGGCGCGGATGGGCGACACCTTTTCGCGCCAGAGGATAGGCAAGGCGGCGGGCAGATGCAGCAAAAACATGATGGCGGCGGCCTGCTCAAAGGTGCGGGCCAGCGCCGTGAGGTGAGCGCCGCGCAGCACCAGGGGTAGGCCATTGAGTTCGGTGAGCACCACCAGATTAGGCCATGTGGGGTGCAGGTGCGGGCGGGCGGCGTCAAGCTGAAGGCGCATCCAGCGGCGAAAGGCAGCAGCCGTAAAAAAGTTGTAGATGAACCACTGCGGCTGCACGGCAATAGCACGGATGTGGCGAGGCATACGGTGAGGATACACGCAGCATGTGGATGGTGGATGGTTGGGAGGGCAGAATAAGCGCTGGTACGCTAGGGGTTTGGACGCTGAGGGTTTGTTCTTCATACGGACTGCCGCTCCATTCCACCACAGTCAGAAAAGCGCCGCCTGCGGCTCCATACCGCACAGTCCGTATGCTGTTCCCACTCGCATGCGCCCTGATTGATTCGGAAGTACGCCAAATCAATCGGAATCCATATCACACAGCAACCACAGGCACAATCCCGTATGCTGGGGGCATGGCTGCCGACCCCACCGCGCCCAACGCACAGGCTGCCCCTGCACCCAAAGAGCCATCTGAAGACCTGCTAAGCGCGGATGAGCTGGCGCGGCTGGTGCGGGGTGAGGAGGCTGCCTGGCACAACTTTATTACCACTTACGAGCGGCGCATTTTTGCTTTTTTGTACCGCCTTGAAGGCCACCGCGACAACACGCTAGACCTGACGCAAGAGACCTTTATGCGCTCCTGGCGCTCTATCGCTACCTTTAAGGTAGGTCAGCGCGTACTGCCGTGGCTCTTTCAGATTGCCCGCAACACCCAGATAGAGCGCCACCGCCGTAAGCAACTGGGCCAGTTTTCGCTGGATGAAGCCCGTGAAGAGCAGGGACTGGAAATCAGCGCCGGCACGGGCCCCAGCCAACAAGCCGAACGCCGCGCCGCACAAAGCCGCGTGCAACAAGCGCTGCAACAGCTTTCACCTGAGTACCGCGAAGCCCTGGTGCTGCGCTTTATGGAAGACCTGCCCTACGAAGACATTGCCCGTGTACAAGGCGTTGCGCTGGGAACGGTCAAAAGCCGGGTATACCGCGCTAAAGAGCAACTCGCCGCGCTGCTGGCAGATGTGTCCGACCTGAATTGAGAGAGGTGAACTGGATTGAAGGAGGGAAATACGGCCAAGCGCTCTGACAACCTCACCAAGTACCAGCGAAGTTTGAGGGTGAGCGCGTCTGCGAAAAAGCGCGTCTTTGAAAAAATGCCCAACGACCAACCGTTTCAACGGTTTAGCTTGCCGCCTCTCTGCACGCCACAACGGCCTGTGTACTCATACGGACTGCCGCTCCATTCCACCACAGTCGGAAAAGCGCCGCCTGCGGCTCCATACCGCACAGTCCGTATGCTGTTCCCACTCGCATCCGCTTGGATTGATTCGGAAGTACGCCAAATCAATCGGAATCCGTATCACTGGGAACCTTAGGCACCCTAGCCGCGTACACCCAACAAAGGTGGTGAAGCGTGAAGGCTGGCAAGCAACCCAGTGACCCTAACCCAAATGATGAACAGTGGGCGGCGTTATGGCACCGCCACGCTGACGGTGAGGCGCTGAGTGACCCCGAAACGCAGCGGCTTGTCCTGGCGTTGCAATGTCCTCAGGTGCAGGCGCAGGCTGAGGCCTGGCAAGCGCTCGGTGAGCAGTTGCCCGCGCTGCTGCGAGTGGATGACTGGCCGCCCACACTGGCCCGTACAGTTGCGGCGGACATTGCCCTGAGCGCCAGGCTCAGCACACCAGAGCTACAGGCGCCTGAGCTGCCTTTTTCGCTGGGCCCTAACCTCAGCAAGCAGATTGCTGGTGAACAGGCTGCCCGTACCCAGAGTGTCCGTAC
>JAGLBF010000121.1 GCA_018260375.1 Deinococcus sp. | reverse complement strand
CCGCTTCATGGCTGACCGGCAAAAATACGATGCCCCACAGCTCTGGCGTGCCGACAAACTGCATCCTGACCAGCGTAAAGACCTGCTCAGGTGTACCTGGGAGCTTGTAGCGAATCGGCATCAGCGGGGCCGCATTTTCAGCGGGTGTCACATATCGCCACAGCCGGGTAAAGTCAGGGAGCGGGCGCAGGGTGTGCAGCAGCTCGGCATGGGCAGGGGTGCGGCTCAGGCGCAGGCTGTCGCGTTTAAACTGGGCCAGCACATACCTGGCCCACGGCTCCCAGTTGGGGAAATAAGCGCGGTGGCGCGGGTCAAAGACGAGTGAGAGCAGCGAAACCCCTGCCCGGGCATCAAACCCCAACTGGCTCAGCGTAACCAGCGCCGCCGGATTGAGTGCCCGCATATGCCAGGTGCCGTCATGCAGCACGGCGGGGGCAGGAAGCAGGGCCAGCAGTTGCGCGGCGACCGCGTCTACCTCAGCGGGTTCGCTTGGGTCCGCTTCGTCTGCCGCGTGGCCACACAGGGCCAGAAAGTCGCGTTTTTCGGGGCCACGCAATCCCAGCACGTGTGCCAGCTGTAGGCTCAGCGCTGCCGAAGGCCGTGTGCGCTCGCCGCGTTCTAACTGTGCCACATACTGCCGAGTACACCCTACCTGCCGTGCCAGGGCCGCCTGAGTCAGTCGCAGGGACAGCCTACGGGCCATCAACTCCTGCCCCAGAGGCGTCGTGGGTGGCGCTGGCCGTGGGGGCATCAGGAAGGGGCCAGCAGTTCTAGCTGCTGCACCTTGTCCAGTACGCGCTCGGCAGTGACGCGGCTGCGGCGTTCCAAACCGCGCTCACCTGCCGCCCCCATCCGCGCCTGCTGCAACAGGCTGCCAAATGCTTCTACCCGTGCGTCCACCACCAGCACCTCCATGTTGCCCTGCCGGTAGCCCGTTCTGCGCGGCAGCCCAGTACAGCAACCAGCAGAGGGCCAGAATGGGTGACCTTGTGACCTCTCGTGTATCAGTTTAACAGCTATCAGCGTAACATCTCACTTTTTCAGACAAATGAGCGGCCCAACATCGTACCGCCACTTTTGTCAACCAGTTGCCTTCTTTTCTGCACGCCCCAGCCGTAGCCTGACCTATGGCCACATTTCAAAGTTCGCAGGAGATGCAAGACGTCTTACAGGCTGTACTAGAGCGCGGTCAGGATACTGATACGGCACGGAGTCTGGCTAAAGCTGGCCTTACAGTGGCGTTTGTGTATGAAGATCCCTCGGTGCGGCTGGTGATGGATGGCAAAGACCCGCCCGAAGGTCAGGCCATCGGCTATTATTTCGGTGACGACGCGCCTACGCCAGATGTGACGTTTAGCCTCAACGCTGATGTGGGCCACCGCTTCTGGGCGGGCAAGCTCAACGTGCCGCAGGCGCTTGCACGCGGCCAAATCAAGGCGGCAGGCAGCATCTCTAAGGCCCTGAAACTGCTACCACTGATGCCCCCGCTGTACGAATCCTACCGCCAGGAAATGACCGAGCGGGGCCGCGGCGGAGAACTGCCGTGAGTCAGCTGCCAGCGCAAGCGGGCGGTATGACTGTCCGGGCGGCGGTGCTTACTGAGGTAGGCCAGCCGGTGCAGATTCAGAGTGTGCAGCTTGCCGCACCTGGGTACGGGCAGGCCCGCGTGCGGGTGATGGCAGCGGGTGTCTGCCACTCTGACCTCAGTGTGGTCAACGGCACTATTCCGCAGCTCGCGCCACTGGTACTGGGCCACGAGGGGGCGGGTATCGTGGAGGCAGTCGGCGAGGGCGTGACCCTCATCAAGCCCGGCGACCGCGTTATTTTCAACTGGGTACCCTCCTGCGGCGAGTGCTTTTTTTGTAAAGGTGGCCGCCCCGACATGTGTGACGAGGCATTTGCACTGATGGCTATGGGTACCTTGCCCGACGGCACCACACCGTTCTCGCACATTGATGCTGGGGGCGCAGCGGAAGACCTGTACATGTTCAGCCAGACCTCCTGCCTCGCCGAGCGCACTGTGGTGCCTGAGACGGCGCTGGTGCCTTTTGACGAGGGTGTGCCCTTTGACGTCGCGGCCATCGCCGGTTGCGCGGTGATGACTGGTTACGGCGCGGTGATGAATACGGCGGGCGGGGTTGCCGGACGGCGTGTGGCGGTTATCGGCTGCGGCGGCGTGGGGCTCAATGTGATTCAGTCGGCCAAACTAGACGGCGCCACGCGGGTCATCGCCCTTGACCGCGACGCCCGCAAGCTGGAGGATGCCCGCGCTTTCGGGGCCACCGACCTCATCGACACTTCTCAGGTCGGTGATCCGATTTCTGCCGTACTGGACATGACTGACGGCCTGGGCGCAGACGACACTTTTGAGGTGGTAGGCCGACCCGAGACCATCTCGCTGGCCTACGGACTGACCCGCAAGGCGGGCAAAGTCATAGTCGTGGGTGTCGCTAGCCCTGAGCAGATGGTAGAACTGGGGGCCTTTGGCATTCCCGCTGAGTCCAAACTGATTACTGGCAGCTGGTACGGTCAGGCGGTGGCGGGCCGCGACCTGCCACTGATTTTGGAAAAATACCGTGCTGGCGGACTCAAACTGGATGAACTGATCAGCCACCGCTACACGCTTGATGAGTTGCCGCAGGCACTGGAAGCGCTGGAACGCGGCGAGCTGCGGCGCGGCGTGATACTCATGGAGGAACAGGCATGAACTTACATGAAGGTGTGATTTTTCTCAACGGCGAATTTCAGGAGCGCAGCGCCAAGTTAACAGTCATCAACCCGTCGACCGCACAACCGCTGGGGTATAGCGTCGAGGGCAGCGCTGATGACATAGACGCGGCGGTGAAGCTGGCACAAGCCGCTCATGATAGCCGCGCGTGGACCAGCATTGACCCGCTGGAACGCACCCGCATCCTGGGCCGCGCCGCGCAGCTGATCCGCGAGCGTGAGGCCGATTTCAGTGCCGTGATGAGCGCGGAGATGGGCATGACCCTCAATTTTGCGGGCTGGATGGAAGTCCCGATGGCGGCCAATGCGCTCGACTTCTTTGCGTCGCTGATTCCGCAGCCCAAGGGCGTCACCGCGCCGTTTAGCCTGGCCGGGCCACAGGGCGATTATCTGGCCATGACCCTCAAGCAGCCTATCGGCGTGGCGGGCCTGATCACCCCCTGGAATTTTCCGCTGCTGATGCCAGTCTGGAAGGTGGGTGCGGCGCTGGCAGCGGGCTGCCCGTGCGTGCTCAAACCTGCGCCGCAAAGCCCCTTTACAGCCTTGCTGCTGGCTGAAGTGCTGCACGAAGCAGGCGTACCAGAAGGCCTCCTGAGTGTCATTCCCGGCAGCGACGAGGCAGGCAAGGCGCTGGTCGCGCACCCCGGTGTGCCCAAAATCGCCTTCACGGGCAGCACCGAGACAGGCAAGCACATCATGCGCTCGGCAGCCGACCACCTCAAACGAGTTACGTTGGAACTGGGCGGCAAGAGTGCCAACATCTTTTTTGACGATACCGACGTGGAAGAAGCCGTGTCAGGAGCGCTGTTCGGCATCTTCTTGAACAGTGGGCAGGTGTGCCAGGCGGGGTCACGGGTGCTGGTACAGCGCGGAATTTATGAGGCTTTTACCGCCCGCCTCAAGGCGCGTGTAGAGGAGATGACGGTGGGCGACGCGGGCGACTTTACCTCTGACATCGGCCCAGTGGTTAGCCGCGAGCAGTGGGAGCGCGTGCGCGGCTACATCGAGCAGGGCAAAGCGTCGGGCGCAACGCTGCTTACCGGCGGCGTTGGCGTAGAAGGCGACGGGTTTTTTGTGCCGCCCACCGTGTTTACTGGCGTTACGGCAAAGATGTCTATTGCCACCGAAGAAATCTTTGGCCCCGTGCTAGCGGTCATTCCCTTTGACACTGAAGAAGAAGCCCTAAGCATCGCCAACCTCACGCTGTACGGGCTGGCCGGGGCGGTGTGGACACGGGACATCAAGCGGGCGCTGCGCTTTGCCCGTGACCTACAGGCGGGAACGGTGTGGGTCAATACCTACCAGATTCTCTCGCCTACACTGCCTTTTGGCGGGTTTAAACAAAGTGGGCTGGGCCGCGAACTCGGGCCGCAGGCGCTGGAGCCGTACCTGGAAACCAAGAGCGTGATTGTAGACCTAAACGACACGCCGATGCAGATGTTCTGATACGGATTCCGATTGATTTGGCGTACTTCCGAATCAATCCGAGCGAATCCGTATGATACGGACTGTGGCTTGAACCTCAAAAGCGCGGTAAAATTTGGGCGGCGGGAGCAGCAAATACTACGGGTTTCACTGCATACCAGTACATCTAGAAAAACGCCGCCTGTGCTTCTGCGGAATTCGTAGAAGCCTCTGGTCAGCCTCTTTGTTAGCCTGTTTGCTCTCCTGTCCTCAATTTTAGGTACCACTGCGCTCCGGCAAACAGCAGCGCCGTCAGACCAGCCAGCCAAAATCCCAGCAGTGAGACATCCAGCCGCTGTACTCCTGCGAGAGCCTGGGCTAGCGCTGGAACATGTTGGCCTGCCCACTGACCCAGGGTCACCGCGCCAATCACCAGCGCCATAACGCCGGACAAGC
Organism: Deinococcus sp.; assembly: GCA_018260375.1. GTDB lineage: Bacteria > Deinococcota > Deinococci > Deinococcales > Deinococcaceae > Deinococcus. The sequence goes on along the minus strand of JAGLBF010000121.1, from coordinate 2,057 downwards.
CCGTAACCAGCAGGTTATAGGCCCGCTTTTTACCGGGGTCATGGAGCGCCCAGCCATAAGCGTGACTCATGGCTACGCCGTCAAGAGTGTCCAGCAGGGTCATGCCGGCAGCAAACAGCAGTGGCAGCGCCAAAATGCCGCCCCAACCCAGGTGTTGTTGGCCCGCTTGCCCAGTAAGGGCCAGCAGCGCTACCTCGGAGGCGGTATCAAAGCCCAGCCCCATCAAAAACCCTAGTGGAAAAGCCTGCCAGCCGTGGCTCACCCAGGCCGTGAGTGGGGCAATCAGGCGTGCCAGCACCCCGCCGTGATGGTGGTGAGGCTCTTTACCCCTGTGCAACAACTGCGCTGCGCCGTAGAGGTTTACGCAGGCCACGGTAATAAGGTAAATCCCTGCCACCAGTGGCCCTATCCAGCTGCCCAGGGTGCTCATTTGGTCTTGATGACCAAGCAGCTTACGGCCCACGAGCGCCGCCAAAATCGCCATCAAAAACACCACACTAGAGTGGCCCAAACTAAAATACAGCCCCACCCCGTACGCCGGGCGTTGCCAAGACAGCAGTTTACGCACCGTGTTGTCTATCACGGCAATGTGATCAGCGTCCCAGGCATGTCTGAGGCCAAACAGGTACGCACTCAGGCCCACACCCCACAGCAGTGGACTGTGCAGCGCTGCCAGCGTCCACAGTGGCAGCGCCACACCGTGAAGCAGCGCCACCACCCCAAAATAAGGCAGGCCGCGCCGCACTGACTCAGAGGCGCTGAGGGACGTGGAACTTAAGGGTTTAGCCGCCATGAAACCTCATATCAACAGCTCCACATCGTCATCGTCGTCGTCATCAGGCTGGTCAAGGGGCAGGGTGAAAAAGAAGGTGCTGCCCTTGCCGCGCACTGAGTCTACCCAGATGCGCCCGCCGTGAGCCTCTACCGCCAGCTTACAAAAGGCCAGGCCCATACCGGTGTCAAACCTCCCGTGCAGCGTGAGGCGCGACTGCTCAAAGGCGGCAAACAGGTTGGGAATGTCCTCGGCGGGGATACCTTCACCGTCATCACTAACACTAAACTGAAGATAGTCGGTCAGTTCACGCACCACTACGGCAATCTTCCCGCCCGCACGGGTATGCTTGAGGGCGTTGCTCAGCAAGTTAGCAAAGATGCGGCGCAAGATTTCCGGGTCAACCTGCACGGGGGTCAGGTTAGGCGGCACTTGCACGCTGAGGTGGCGCTCGCTGAGGCCAGAGCCCACGTCGCCCTGGGCCTTTTGTATGATCTCTAAAAGCATCGGCGCAAAGAGCAGCGCAGGCTTGAGGTTCATTTTGCCCGCCTGAATCTTGCGGACATCCAGCATATTGACCGACAGGTGCAGCAGGTGCTGGGCTTCTTCTTGTGACAGCCTGACCAGTTCTTCTAGGTCAGCCGCTAGCCTGGGGTCGCTGCGCACCAGTTCGAGCAGCCCCAAAATAGCGGTAATGGGATTTTTGAGGTCGTGTACCAGCATGTGTACCAACTGATCGCGCACCCGCTCCTCATGCTCCCAGTCAGCGAGTTTGGCGATAAGCTGCACGCTGTGTTCCTGGGCTGTTTTGATGTTGCGGGCGCGGCGCAGCAGGTTGTCTAGCTGCTGCGCTACGACTTCGGGTGAAGACAGCGCAGCCGGCAAGGTCGCGTCGGCTCCCGCCGTAAGCATGTGCCCCACCTGGTCAAAGCCCACGGCCAAAAAGAGTGTGCCGCTCAGATCGCCCTGCCCGCGCAGCATCCCCACCACTTCCCAAAGGGCGACCAGGGTTGGCAAATCATGGTAGAGGACAACCACATCAGGCTTAGCCGTGTGGGCCATTTGCAACAGCACATTGCTGTCGGGAGCGTAGTGCAACTCGGCCTGGGGCAAATGCGGGGCCAGGGCCATAATCTGCTGCATCTGCGCTGCGCCCACCAGGATTTTTGCTTTTTGATAGCCCGTCATGCAGTGGGCATGATAACAGGATTAGGCGCTTGGGGTAAGCCGCCCATTGGGTGGGGGAGAGGCAGCCAGCACATACCCGCCTAGCCTTTCATACGGA
>JAGLBF010000120.1 GCA_018260375.1 Deinococcus sp. | reverse complement strand
ATGGAGCCGCAGGCGGCGCTTTTCCGACTGTGGTGGAATTTAGCGCAGTCCGTATAACCTTCGGCTCCCGAGCAGCTGTGCTAAGATGAAGTTGCTGCTGACCCAGTGCTGCGCGAAAAAGCTTCTTGCATCATCAGTTTGGCCCCCAGAGCGTTGAGCGCCCACCGCGCCGAGTAACAAGCCTAGATTGAAAGGTATTGCGAATAGCAAGGCGAATAAACGGGCAGAATGCAAGCGGTAAAGGCTAGAATACTCATCAGAGGGCTTTTTTTTAAACGCAGCCGCCATACAAAGGTCAAGATAAGACAGCAACCACGGGTAAGTACTTAGACCAAGTATCTAGAAGAAGCATATAGGAACTGCGTAAAGCAGGATAAGTAAGAAAAAATCTACTTTTAGAGGCTGTTAAAAGCCTAAAAGGGTTGACGGCAAGGTGAACAGTAAAGACCAACTGCCCTCCCCAACAAAGTATGCTCTGCTTATTGCCCCACTACTCTCTTGCTTACCCTAACAATAGGTGTTGAATGCCAAAACAAAAAAAGGGCCAAGAAGCGCCCATACTGGACGAACCAACCAGTACCCCGTCCACCAAGCGCAGCTCCGCAAAGGCCAGCGCCGCTCAAAGCAAGTCTTCCAAGACCTCTAAAGCTGCTACCAAAAGCAGCCTTAAAGAGGCCGTGGCTGAAGGGGTAGGCGTACCCGAGACACCTGCTGCTGTGCCTCTGACCAGCACCAAAACAGGCGCAAAGGCCAAAACAGCCGGTAAAGGTGCCCGAAGCAAGGCTCAGATCGCCAGTGCTAAGGTTACTGATACTGGCCTCACTGATACTGGGGTCACTGCCGCGTCTGCCGAAATCCCCCAATCCGCGCCAGAGACAGCGCCCAACAAGGCCAGCGCTAAGGCTTCCAGCAGTCGCAAAAAAACATCCGCCAGTGCGCCCGCTCAGACCGATACACCCGCTGACACCACCAGAGCGCCAAAAATGAAAGCGGCCCGCAAAAGCCAGGTGGCTGAACTTTCTGCTTCTGAAACGGGCAGTGTGCCGCAGGCCAAAGCCAGCAAAAGCCGCAGCAAAGGCAAAGGTGCTGCCAAGGCGCCAACTGTGGCGCAGGCAGACCAGGCTGTCGTAGCCCAACAAGACACGGCGACGGCTGAGGTGATAGCACCTGAGATAACAGCGCCTGAAGTACCAGTGCCCGAAATAACAGTTCCTGAGAGAGTAGCGCCGTCCAAGACCCGCAGCAGCAAAGCCAAGGCCCCCAACACAAAAACCACCAAAAACGCTGCGACTCCAGCAAAGGCGACCAAGCCCAGGCCTGCCTCCACAGCCAAAACGGGCCGCAAGCCAGCGCCTGCGGTTGAACAGCCTGATGCTGAGTTACCCCTCAGCGAACAGGCTACACCCGAAGTGCCGCTGAGCGCGCCGCCCGCTGTACCTGCTGTGTTGCCGGCTGAGGAACGCGCTGAGCTGAATGCAGGAGCTGCCGCGCTGAACGCAGCAGAGATGGCCCGGCCGCTCGCCCAGCCTCAACCTGCAACGGCGGCCTCTGACCCACAGGACTCTGATACGCCCAGCACAGCCATAGCTGATGAAAAGAGCACGGGCAGCGCCGCTCACCAGCAGCAAGCCACCGCCATGGTGATTGCCCAGCTGCGCAAAATGGGCCGCCCCGTGCATGTGCGCGACTTTGAGCGTAGCTTTACCCGTCAGAGCCGCGAAAAACTGGGCCATGATGTGGGCAAATTGCTCGAAACCCTGACGCACAGCGGCGAGGTGATTCGCACACGGCGCAACACCTACGGCCTGCCCGAAGCCATGAACCTGGTGCGTGGGCGCTTTCAATCATCGGCCAGCGGCTTTGGCTTTGTGATACCTGATTCGGGCGGCGACGACTTTTATGTGCGTGAAGGTGAAACGCTAGAAGCCTGGAACGGCGACATCGTGCTCGCCCGCCCTGAAGGCCGAGTAGACAACCGCTATGAGCGCCGCAGCAAGGGCGGCAACAACCGCAGCGATCACCTCGCCCGCGCCGCCGTGGTACGCATTGTCACGCGGGCGTATTCGCGCCTAGTGGGGTCGCTGGAATACTTCATGGGCTACGCGCTGCTGAAACCCGACGATTACCGCGCCCGTCACCGCATCATGCTGGTGCAAGACGGCACAGAACAATTGCCTGCAGGTGCCCGCGTGGTCAGCCAGCTGTTTTGGCCCGAAGAGACGGGTGAGGATGAAGTGTACGGCGAAGTGGTGCGGGTACTGGGCAGCGAAGATGACCCCGCCACCGAAACCCAGGCGGTGATTGTCAAGTATGGCCTGCACAGCGAATTTTCTGAGGACGTGCTTCAAGAAGCCCAGACCATCTCTACGCAGCTGCCGCCTGAAGTCCTGGAAGGCCGCTTGGATCTGCGCGACTATAACATCTTTACCGTAGACGGCTCAGATGCCAAAGACTTTGATGACGCCATTCATATTCAGTCTACCCCCGAAGGCAACTTTGTGGTAGGCATTCACATCGCAGACGTCAGCTATTATGTGCGCCCAGGCACCGCGCTAGACGAAGAAGCCTATAACCGTGCCACCAGCGTGTACCTGCCTGGCAGCGTGCTCCCGATGTTGCCTGAGCACTTGTCTAACGGCGTGTGCAGTCTGGTGCCCTACGAAGACCGCCTGACCATGAGTGCCATGATCACCCTGTCGGGCGACGGGGACATTCTGTCAACAGCGTTTGGGCCGTCGGTGATTCGCAGCAAAGCCAGGCTCACCTATGACGAGGTACAGGCCTACAGCGAAGCCAGCGCCACCCTGCCTGAACACGCCCGCGCCCTGGAAGGCGACCTGCACCTGTTGCTTAAAATGACCGCTAAGCTGCGCCAAAAACGCCTGCGCGAAGGTTCATTAGACTTTAAGATGCGCGAGGTAAAAGTAGATATTGGCCAAGACGGTCATATGCAACTGATACCGCTGCACGAGGAAACGGCACGCGGCATGATCGAAGACCTGATGCTGCTGGCGAACAAAACCGTAGCCCACTTTTTGCTTGAAAAAAATGTGCCTACCCTGTTTCGCATCCACGAGGAGCCGACACTGGGCCGCTTTCAGGAAACCAGCGCTGCAATTGGACGCATGGGACTGGCCTTTCCTGGCGGCGTACCCACCCCGCAGGCCTATCAGGCGGTGCTCAAAGCCGTGCGCGGCACGCCCCAGGAGAGCGTGGTCAATACCTTGCTGCTGCGGAGCATGCAACAGGCCAAGTACGCGGGCGACAACCTGGGCCATTTTGGGCTGGCCTTTGAAGAATACCTGCACTTTACCTCGCCTATTCGCCGCTATCCCGACTTGCTGGTACACCGCGCCCTCAAACTGGCGCTGCAAGGAGCGGTGTCTGACCGCGTCCGCAGCGACCTCGCAGCTCCGCTGGCCGAGCAGGGCCGTCACACTTCTGAGCGTGAACGCAACGCTGCCGAAGCCGAGCGCGACCTCACCAAGTACTACCAAGCCCGCTGGGCCGAGGAACACTTGGACGAAACCTTTGAGGGCCGCGTGTCGGGCGTTATCGCCTCGGGTCTCTTTGTGGCGCTGGAAAATGGAGTAGAAGGCCGACTCCATATCTCTAACCTAGATGACGACTATTATGTTTATATAGAAGAAGCCAGTATTCTTAAAGGACGCAGCAATGGACGCAGTTACCGCATAGGCGATAACATTCATGTCAGTATCAGCAAAGTCAACCCACTGGCCCGCCAGATAGACTTTACTCAGGAGAACAGTATGGACGGCAACGAAAAACCCCGCGCCCGCCGCCGCGATGACCGCGAAACTCAGAAGCGTGAGAAACTCAGCACTTTCTTGCCCAGTAGCTCAGCGCCCACCACCCAGGCTGAAGCTGACAGCGACAGCCAAACCCCTGACCAAGCGGCTCCTAAGTCATCAGGACACCAGCGCCGCGAGAACTTTTCGGGCGCCAGGCGTGAAGGCGGGCGTTACAGCAGCCAGCGTCCTCAGGGGCAAGCCGTGAGTGACCAGGGCACTCTTCCAGCCCAAAACGGCCACCGCCGCCGTGTGGTCACCCTTGACCGCCCCCGCAATGAGCACCTGCGCCCTGTGAATATTACTGTGCAGCGCATGTACTTTGGCGACTGGACAATGGACAACATGCCCTCCGAAGACAGCCAAGGTGAGCGCTCAGAACGTGGCTACCGTGGCGGCAATAACTTTCGCGGGCGCAGCAACGGCAACAACCAAAGCCGCCCTTCCCGTGATAACCGCAGCACCGATAGCCGCAGCACTGAGCGCCGTGAAAACCAACCCCCCCGTGAAGCTCAACCTCGCCAAGACCGCGCCGTCAGCGGCGATAACGGCGCAGTAAGTGATGATGCCAGGCGACGCCGCCGCCGCAGAGGTCGCCGTGGCACAGGCAGCAGTGAAGGTGGAAGTAACGGGAATGGTGGCTCAAACCAGGACTAGGTCTTATACGGATTTTGCGGTATAGAAGCACAGTCGGCGCTGGCCTGACTGTGCTTTTATGAGTTTGCTTTCCTGACTGTGCTGGAATGAAGTGGAATGCGTAGCCGTGCAAGATGAACGATGAGCCGCTTCTATCTAGCCGTCACCTCACCTTTACTACATATCCATACGCATCTTTAGAAAATTGGTCATCACCGCGCCGCGCTTGTAAAAGGGATTATCCATAATCTTAACGTAGAGCGGAATGGTATTTTTTGGTCCCTGTATCACGGTTTCTTCTAGGGCACGTTTCATGCGGGCGACCGCTTTTTCACGGGTGTCGTGGTGCACGATAAGTTTACCAATCAGGCTGTCATAGTGCGGCGGTATCACATAACCCGCATAACAGTGGCTGTCTATCCGCACGCCTGGGCCGCCTGCAAAATGCACCTCATCCACTTTGCCCGCCGCTGGTCTGAAGTCTTTTTCAGGGTCTTCTGCGTTGATGCGGCACTCTATGGCGTGTCCGCGTAGCTGTATGTCGCTTTGCTGTAGTGCCAGGCCCTCCCCTGCTGCAATTTGCAGTTGCAGGCGCACAAAGTCCAGCCCCGAAATCATTTCACTCACGCAGTGCTCAACTTGAATGCGGGTGTTCATCTCCATGAAGTAAAACTGTCCGTCACGGTCAACAATAAATTCCAGCGTACCCGCGCCTGCGTAGTTGACAAACTGGGCTAGGCGCACGCCCGCCGCCAAAATCTCTTGGCGCAGCATGTCGGGCAGGGTACTGGGCGCTTCTTCGATGAGCTTTTGGTTGCGGCGCTGAATAGAGCAGTCGCGCTCACCGATATGGATCACGTGACCTTTGCCGTCGCCCATCACCTGCACTTCAACGTGCCTGAATTCCTCCAAGAATTTTTCCATGATGATGGCAGGATCGCCAAAGTACAGCCGCGCTTCTTCTTGAGCCTGGGCAAAGCCTTTGGCCAGTTCGTCTTGGGTGCGGATGATCTTTTGCCCGCGCCCGCCGCCGCCTGCACTGGCCTTGAGCAGCACAGGGTAACCGATTTGCTTGGCGGCAAGCAGCGCCGCTTCAGTGTCTTTCAGCACGCCTGTACCTGGTACGGTGGGCACATTGCTACGCGCCGCAATATCGCGCCCGCCCGCTTTGCTGCCTAGTTCACGCATGCTTTCGGGGGTGGGGCCGATAAAGACGATGCCGTGCTCGCGGCACATCTCGGCAAAGTCAGGGTTTTCAGCCATAAAGCCGTAGCCTGGGTGAATGGCTTCTGCCCCCGTCATCAGCGCCGCCGAAAGGATGTTGGGGATGTTGAGGTAACTCTGGTTACTGGGCGGCGGCCCCACACACACCGACTCGTCCGCAAGCAAAACAGGCAAGCTCTTTTCATCGGCGGTAGAATAAATGACAACCGTCTTAATACCCATTTCGCGGGCGGTACGAATCACCCGCAGAGCAATTTCACCGCGATTGGCGATTAGAATCTTTTTAAACATATCAATAGCCCTCAGCCTTCAGCCTTCGTTTTGGTATAGCGGCTCATGATTCGATGATCAACACTTTATACGGATTCCGATTTAATCAGGAACAGCCTGATTTAATTAGGACGGATGCAAGTGGGAAAAGATACGGCTTCGCTGGTATGGAAGGACAGTCAGTACTTTCCAGACTGTGCTGCAATGAAGCGCAGTCCGTGTTATTCGATGATAAAGAGCGTTTGCCCGTACTCTACTGGCTCGCCGTTTTTGACCAAAATCTCGCGGACAGTGCCGCCCGTTTCAGCTTCTATCTCGTTCATCAGCTTCATGGCTTCGATGATGCACAGCACCTCGCCTGCTTCTACCTGCTGACCCACATTGACATAGGGAGGCGCGTCGGGGCTGGATGACGCGTAGAACGTGCCTACAATCGGCGCTTTGACAGGTGTACCAGCGGCCGGAACCTCTGCGGCAGCGGGTAGGGCCGTAGCAGTGACCGGAGCCACTGGTGCGGGAGCTGCTGCGGGTTCAGGAGCAGGAGTGGGCGTGTGGGTGGGCGCAGACACCATCACTTGCTGGGGGCCACGGCGCACCGACAGGTCAAACTCGCCCGTTTTGAGGGTAAATTCACTTACATCAGCCTGGCTGAGTGCATCCAGGAGTTTTTTCAGGTCTTCAGAATTCATTGTCCCTTTATTATAGCCTTAGCGGTGGTGCATAAGCCATTAAGGGTAAAAGACTCTACAGATTCTGCCCGAACCTTGCTGAAAAACGCGCTGAA
>JAGLBF010000119.1 GCA_018260375.1 Deinococcus sp. | reverse complement strand
GCAGTCCGTATGAGACAGGCAGATGCTGAGAACTGGACACACCACTTAGCCTGCCGCCTAGCTGCTACACTGCCCTATATGCCCAAGTTTTTGCGCCGTCTGTTGTCCTTCGCTGCTGTTTGGGGGCTCATTGTCCTGTTTTTGCAGCGCATCTGGTTTTTCCGCGACCCTGTACGGATTACCCCCACCGACGAAGACCTGATGATCAGCCCTTGCGACGGGCAAGTGGTATATGTGCGCCGTGTGCAGGGGGGTGAAATCGTCAGCGACAAGCTAGGCCAAACGATCAAGGTATCCGAAATTACTCACGCCGATTGGCCCGAAGGCACCACTCCAGGTGAGGGCTGGCTCATCGGCATTTATATGTCGCCGCTGGATGTTCACTTTAACTACGCTCCTATTGCTGGCAAAATAACAGGTATTGTCCATAATCAGGCCAAACTCAATTTGCCGATGGTCGACTTGTGGGAATACATCCAGCTGACCTATTTGCGCCGTGCTGTTGACCTGTTTGGCAAGCGCTACGCCCTAGAAAATGAGCGCCAAACTGTCTTTATTGAAGGCCGCATCAAAGTAGCGATGGTAGAAATAGCCGACAAGTTTGTCAACAAAATCAGCACCTATGTTCATGAAGGCGATACGCTGCGTCCAGGACAGAAAGTGAGCTTTATTGAGCGCGGTTCACAGGTAGATTTGTTTATCTTTGGAGACGTTGAATTTTTGGTGGGCGTAGGCGACCAAGTATACGGCGCACAAACCCCTATAGGCCGTATCAGCCCAAGTAACAACCCTGACCAGTCTTAAGGATTAGCCTGCTATGGTAGAGCAACTTCTGCACTGGCTACAAACACTCAATCCTTATATGGTACACCTGGTCAACTTTTTGTTGCTGGTGCTAGAAGGTATTGGTCTACCAGCTATTCCTTTTGAAGCGAGCATGTTGGCACTGGGGTTGCTGATACACAGCGGACAAACGCATTTAGGTGAGGCTATACTGTACGGCGCACTAGGCAACACACTGGGCAATGTCATCGGCTATTATATTGGGCCACGCGGTCTAAGCATCATTCCCGAACACGTGCAGCGCCGCTTTGGACTGACCCAAATACACGACATGCTCGAAAGACGCGGCCCCTGGATGGCGGTTATCAGCCGCTGGTTTGGGCCTTTTCGCACACTCTTTATCTTGTACGCCCAACAAGCAGGTCTTAAGATACTACCGTACACCTTGTATTCATTTATAGGGGCCCTCAGTTGGACGGCTGTATGGCAAATAGGCATGTGGATAGGCGGCGCGGCTTTTGTAGAGCTGTGGCACCGTTATCAAACCTACGCCCTGGTCATTATCGCTCTTATTGCTATACCTGCCTACTTTATTTACAAGTACGTAAAAGAAAGAAGAGAGGGAAAGGTTAAAAAAAGCGTACGTGAATAGGGCCAAACACAGGCGTATGTTTTGATGTACTGGCGGTCTCTTGCCCAAGCACTCAGCTGTCTCTTTCTGGCCTCTCCCCTAAGCCATTTCACGCACAGTCAGGCAGGCTGGGTTACGGCATACTGCTAGGCGTGCCTTTTGATTCACATTCCCTCACCACACTTGATTATCCGCGTATTCGCAGCGCCCTCAGCGAGCGCACCGCTACACCGATGGGCTTTGAACGCGCCGCCAGGCTAGCCCCCAGCACCGACAGCACCCAAATTGCCCGCGAGCTTGACCAGCTAGAAGACGCCCTTTTTGGCGTATCGCTGTCACTCGGCGGCATTGGTGACGTGCGCGACCTTCACCTGCGTGCCTATGAGGGCCGCATGCTACTGGGCCAGGAACTGCTGGAGGTGGCCTACGCGCTGGACGGAGCCATGACCGTCAGGCGTGCCATTGCCAGCCACTCACGCGGGCCGCTGACGCCACTGGCTGAGCACCTGGGCGAACACAGCCTGCTGGTGCGGCGCGTCCTAGAGTCGCTTGACCGCGACGGGCAGGTGCGCGACGAGGCTTCGCACCAACTGCGCGAACTCAGGCGCAAGATGGAGCCGCTGCGCGGGCGCATCCGCGACAAACTGAGCGCCACATTAGAGCAGTGGGCCGAGGTACTACAAGATAACCTGATCACCATTCGCCGCGACCGCTATGTGCTGCCTGTGCAGGCCAGCCGCGTCAGCACAGTGCAGGGCATTATTGTCGATGCGTCGGCAACAGGTCAAACCTACTTTGTCGAGCCTGCGGGTGTCACCCAGCTTAACAACGAACTTACCCGCCTGATTCTGGATGAAGAAGCCGAGGTGCGGCGCATTTTGACCGAGCTAAGCGGTCTGGTGGCCCAAGACAGCGCGATCGCCCAGACCATTGATACGGTGGGGATGTTAGACCTGATCGCTGCCAAAGCTGCCCTGGCCCGTGACTGGAAACTCAACCGCCCCGAAACAGTTGTGGGGGCCGATTACCTGCTGCAAGAAGCGCGTCACCCGCTGCTGGCAAACCCCGTTGCCAACGACATTTCCCTCAACGAACAAACCCGTTTGCTGCTGATCACTGGCCCAAACATGGGCGGTAAAACAGTGACGCTAAAAACGCTGGGCCTGGCGGTGCTGATGCACCAATCAGGGCTGTACGTCGCCGCCAGCAAAGCCCAACTGCCTGTTATTGAAGACGTGCTGGTCGATATTGGTGACGATCAGAGCATAGAAGCCAGCCTGTCTACCTTTGCCGCCCACCTCAAAAACCTGCGCGCCGTGCTTGACCAAGCTTCGCCTCGCACACTGGTACTCATTGACGAGTTGGGCAGCGGCACCGACCCCGCCGAGGGCGCCGCACTGTCACAGGCGATTATTGAGCAACTGCTGGTGCAAAATGTGCGCGGCATCATCACCTCGCACCTCTCGCCGCTCAAGCTGTTTGCGCTTGAGACACCTGGGCTTAAAAATGCCAGTATGGGCTTTGATCTGCAACACCTGGCACCCACCTATCAGTTGCAGGTGGGCCAGCCTGGGCGCAGCTTTGCGCTTGCCATTGCCCGCCGCATGGGCATCCCCGAAGGTGTGATGCGCCGCGCCGAAGACGTGCTGGGGCCAGAAGGTGGGCTGCTCGAGCGGCTACTAGAAACCCTAGAGCGCGAGCGGGCCGATCTGCACCGTGAACTAGAAACCGCCCGCATCGCCCGCCGTGAGGCAGTGATGGAGCGCGAACGCATGCAAACTCAGCGCCAAGATCTGGATGATCGCCGCAGTGAATTGCTCGCTGAAGCCGCCCAAAAAGCCGAGGCCGCCTACGCCCAGGCGCTTGAGCAAGTGCGTGGGCTGCGCGCCCGCGCCCGCGAAGAGCCTGCCCGTCCCCGCGTCATGCAGGAACTGCGCGACCTGCGACGCGTAGCACAGCAAGACCGTGCTAGAGCCCAGCAAGAGAGTGCCGAAACTGTGCGCGGCGACCCCCTCAAACTGGGAAGCACCGTTACTGTCCCCGCATACGGTGCTACAGGTCAGGTGCTTGAAGTGCGCGGCGACGAGCTGATTGTACAACTGGGGCTGATGAAAGTGAATGTGCGCCGCCGCGACGTGCGCCTTAAACCAGAGGCTGCGCCCGTTACGGCCAAAGCCATCACCAAACCCAAGTCAGCCACCCGCAACGTGCCTATCAGCAGAGCAAGCAGCTTTGTGGGGCGCGTACCTAGCAACTTTCAACATGAGCTGCAACTGCGCGGCAAGCACGTTGAGGAAGCCATCGAAGAACTCCGCAGCGCTATTGGTGAGGCCAGCGCCCTGCGCGAAACTCCGCTGCGGGTGGTACACGGCAAAGGCCAGGGCGTACTGCGCCGGTTGATACGCGAGTACCTCAAGACCGAAAAGCGCATAGACAGCTTTCATGACGCCGAACCCAATCAGGGCGGACACGGCGTGACTATTGTTAATATAAAAGTATAAATCTGGCCGTAGTATTCTACGAATTCCGTACTGTTTCCTGCTCCCGCCTCTCGGATTGAAGCGCGTGTTCAACAGGGCTCAAGTCGCCGTCCGTCTCATAGAGGCGCTGACGGCTCATGCAGGAGCAGGCGGAGGACTTTATACTGCGCCCATGACACTGACCCGTTTTGCTCGCTCCCGCGTACTCAGCGCCCTACTTATTCCTGGCTTCCTGGGAAGTGCAGCCCAGGCGGCTGATCTGTTTAGCTTGCCCGCTGACTACTACAACCGTTTTGGCGGGATAGAAGGGGTCTTTGATACCAACGCTAGCAAATACGGAGTACGCGCTTTCCCGCTACCCATCAAAGCTGACATCCGTATTCTCTTTGTCAATCACCCTAACTATAATGAATATGGTCTGACCAGTCGCTATAAAGACACCGATTTTAAACTGGCTAATGCAGAAGGCGGTCAAAAAGGGATTATGACTGCTGAAGTCAACCATAATCCCTGGCAAGGCATTCAGTTTCACAGTAAATTTCAGTGGAGCACTGTTGCGGGTGAGTATTTTGCCAACTACATTGAAGGGGGATACGCCAAAGTTGTCCCTGTACCCACTGTACCTGGGCTCAATGTACGCCTCTATGGCGCTTTAGGCTATGGCGCTCTTGCGAAGTCAAGCCAGCCCTATACCCATGTAGAAGGCTTTGTAGGCAAAGATTTTCCTGGAGTCATTAAGAACGAAGCGACAAAAACCAATATCAACTTTAACCTTAATAGTACTCTGCGCAACTATTACTTTATCACTGACAAAAAAGCCTTTACAACTCTAGAAGTTAATGCTGGTGTAAATGGACAGATTATTGACCGCCTTAACGGTTATGCTCGTCAGTTTGAACGCTATGATTTTGGTCTGGGTGCTCTTGGCAACAACGTGTATGGCATTGCTGACGGTAAAGCCCGTGAAACCTACGCAGGGCTCAGCTACAGACTGGATTACGGCTTTGGCCCTGTCAACCTGCACACCGTGCAGTATGACTATGGTCACTTGTGGTACGACCTGAACAGTACCAACAACCGCAATGAACTGGGCGCGACCTTCCGCCTGAATATCGCTGAACCCCTGCGCCTAGACATCACCCCCGGCTACGACTGGTACTGGGGCGGCCCCAGCCTGACAGGCGCCGCCATGGTGCGCTTGCCCCAAGCCAGCAACGCCTTTGGCCCCAGCGTAAAGTACAACTGGATGCCCAACGGAGCGCACCGCTTGAGCTTAGGTGTTGTGATGACAGACAAGGGCAACTAAACGAAGCGGAACGTGCATTCTGAGATGCACGTTCCGCTTCATTCCAGCACTGTCGCCAAGGTGTGGCCTGCGCTTGCCTAATTATGGAGGCTGTACTGTTGCCTGCGCCCGCTAGCCAAACTTCACCGCGTGTTCAATACGGTTCAAGTCAAAACTCACATGCTATGCTGGCTCAGGCATATGCTCCTAAGCCGTGATATTGGGTTTTTAGCGGTGAGCAACAACGGTTAGGGCTTCAATACCCCTGTGATGGAGGGCGGCAGTCAGTTCACTGACACTGCCCTGGCCTACAGCCTGCAAGGTAGCGTCGCCAAAGGTAGCCGCAGGCCACAGCTTGAGCGTCCAGCCGCTGATAGCGGGCAGCGCGCTGCTGTCTACGGGCAGCAACACTTCCATAAAGTAGTTACCCGTATTGTTACTGGGAATGTGGGTTTGGGCAGCGGGGCGTTCAATCAGGGCAGTCATGCTGATAGTGTGCCTGTGCTGCTGTGAGCGGCTATCGGTTAGCGGCCCGCGCAGGGCATTTGTCTATCGGACTATCCGATGTACCTTGCCCCTCGCGCTACACTACAGCCTGTGTCCAGACTCCCTGAGCCAACATTGGCTCAACTACGCCTCTTTGTGGCCGTGGCAGATGCGGGCAGCTTTTCGGGAGCTGCTGACAGCCTTGGCTTGTCGCAAAGCACCCTCAGCGAAGGCGTGCGTGCCCTAGAAAAAATACTGGGTCAGCCGCTGCTCTTGCGCGGGCGCGGCGGCGTAAGCCTCACCCCCGCAGGCCAGGCTGCTGTAGGCCACGCCCGCGACGCTATGATTGCCGTGCAAGACCTGCAGCTCGCCGCCAACCCTGCCCAGACCTTAGCGGGCAAACTGGTGGTCGCCACCTACCGCAGTCTGGGCCAACAGCTTCTTGCACCTGCACTGGCCCTGCTCGCGCAAGCACACGCGGGCTTACAGGTGCGTATTTTGGATGCCAGCAGTGACGGTCATGGCGGGGCCGACTTGGTGCGGCGCGGTGAGGCCGATTTGGCCCTTATTGAACAGCCGAGCGAGGCGGGCGTGCGCTTTGAGCCGCTGCTGCACGACCCCTACCGCGTGGTGTTGCCCGCGACCGACCCGCTGGCGTCAGTCCCCCTCACCTGGGAAGCGCTGCGCCGCCGCCCGCTTTTGCTCCCCATGCCCAGTGGTCACCAAAATGACACGCGGCTACTGGCCTTTTTGCGAGCCTACCACGCGCTTAGCGACCAGATTACCGAAGTCGCCGAAGATGACGTTATCCTGTCAATGGTGCGCTACGGCATGGGCGTTACCATTTTTCCTGAGCTGGGCCTGGGCAACTTGTCACCTAGCCTGATCAGCTTGCCGTTGCCTGTCCCCTTTGAGCGGGTGGTGGGCCTTACCCTGCGCCCTGGCCGCAGCCGCCTGCCCCATATCGCAGCGCTGACAGAAGCGATACGGCAAGTGACAAAAGAGAGGTAGAGTTTGATACCGATTCCGTTTAATTCGTTGTAATCTGTTTGCCCTAGTTGCTCGACCTATGGCAAAC
>JAGLBF010000118.1 GCA_018260375.1 Deinococcus sp. | reverse complement strand
GTGTTCAAGTCGCCGTGTTCAAGTCGCCGTGTGTATTACCCTCTACGTCCTGCAACCCCGACCACCGCTCCAGCACGCTCTAGGGCGTCAGCTACGCGCAGCAGGCGTTCATCTTGCAAGGCAGGGGCAATCAGCTGGATACCGACAGGCAGTGGCTTGCCGTCCACCACTTCCAGGCCCATAGGAACGCTGAGCGCAGGAAGGCCCGCCAGATTGATGGCAACGGTGTCTACGTCGGCGGCGTACATGGCAACGGGGTCGCTTTGTTTTTCGCCCAGCCTAAAGGCAGGAAAGGGGCTGGTGGGGGTAATCAGCAGGTCATAGGCGGCAAAAGCCCGCGCAAAGTCGTTGGCAATCAGGCGGCGCACCTTCATGGCCTTGCTGTAATAGGCGTCATAGTAGCCGCTTGAAAGGGCGTAAGTGCCCATCAGAATGCGGCGTTTGACCTCTAACCCAAAGCCTTCGGCCCGCGCCGTGCTCATAGACGTGCTGACTTCTTGGCCCGCGCCGCGCTGGCCGTACACCATGCCGTCATAGCGGGCTAGGTTGCTGCTGGCTTCGGGCGTAGCAATGAGGTAATAGGCGGCGATGGCGTGTTGCACGGTCGGTAAGCTCACTTCACTCACCACAGCGCCCAGGTTGCGCAGGGCCTCCAGGGTGGCTTCTAGCACCGCCGACACCCCAGCGGTGTTGCCT
Source organism: Deinococcus sp. (assembly GCA_018260375.1). Taxonomy (GTDB): domain Bacteria; phylum Deinococcota; class Deinococci; order Deinococcales; family Deinococcaceae; genus Deinococcus. The sequence continues at coordinate 6,124 of JAGLBF010000118.1, read as the reverse complement.
GCCAGCGACTCGCGCACTACGCCCACGCGCAAGCCCGCGATGTCTGCACCCAGAGCGGCAACAAACTGCGGCGCGTTGCCGTGCACATCTGTACCGGGCAAACTGGTCGCGTCTAGCGGATCATGTCCACAAACCGCGTCTAGTACGGTTGCCAGGTCGCGAGTGTTGGTGGCAAAGGGGCCGATTTGGTCAAGGCTGCTCGCGTAGGCTACCAAACCGTAGCGGCTGACACGCCCGTAGGTAGGCTTAAAGCCGTACACGCCGGTAAAACCCGCTGGCTGGCGCACCGAGCCACCCGTATCTGACCCCAGGGACAGCGCCACCATGCCGCTCGCCACGGCCGCTGCACTGCCGCCCGATGAGCCACCCGCCACCCTTGAGGTGTCCCAGGGGTTAACACTTGGCCCAAACGCGCCCGACTCGCTGCTAGACCCCATGGCGAATTCGTCCATGTTGCCCTTGCCAATGACAATGGCCCCTGCCCGCTGCAAACGCGCTACGGCGGTGGCGGTGTAGGGACTGACATACTGCTGAAGGATGCGGCTGCCGCAGGTGGTGGCCGTGCCTGCCAAGTTGAGGTTGTCTTTGATAACCACAGGCACACCGGCCAGCGGCAACACCTCGCCTGCCGCTAGCCGCGCACTGACCTGGGCGGCCTGGTCGTGTAACTGATCTGGGCTGACGGTGCTTATCAGCGCGCTGTAGGGGTCATCCTGGGCCACTTGGTACGCGCTTTGGGCAGCTTGCAAGGCATCTTGTCCGCTTGTAACAGCGGCGGCAATATCGGTGGCAATGGGAAAAGCAGTGACAGACATGCGGGGCATTTTAGCAGGGAAGGGATGCAAAGGAAGGTGCAGGGTACTCGCCAGAAGGTAGAAAAATCGGTGAGGTGTTCAGGCATTGAACCTCTCTTTTGGTGCTTTTCCGACTGTGGTGGAATGGAGCGCAGTCCGTATGCTGTTCCCACTCGCATCCGCTCGGATTGATTCGGCGTACTTCCGAATCAATCGGAATCCGTATTAGCGCTCTACCCGTGTTTTGCCGTCTAGCGTCAGCAGTGGGCCGTACAGTTCGGGCCTGCGGTCACGGAAAAAGCCCATACCAGCTCGGAATTTGCGGGCTTCAGCTAGGTCAAAGGTGTGTAGCAGCGGGCCTTCCTGAGTCTCGCCCAGTTCGCCAATAAGTTCACCTCTATAGTCAGCCATAAAGCTATGGCCGTAGTAGGTTTGCTCTAAACCCCCCACCGTTTCAATGCCGGTGCGGTTGGCGGCGGCGATGTAGGTGCTGTTGCTCACCGCGTGGCCTTGCATGGCACGCTGCCACATCTGGTACGAGTTGGGGCTGAGTACGCCTTCTGGCTCGCTGCCGATGGCGGTGGGGTACATCAAAAAGTCCGCACCTTGTAGCATCATGATGCGGGCAGATTCGGGATACCACTGATCCCAGCAGATACCCACGCCCACGCGCCCAAAGCGGGTTTGCCACACCTTAAAGCCCGTGTCGCCGCCATTAAAGTAATACTTTTCTTCGTAGCCAGGGCCGTCGGGGATGTGGGTTTTGCGGTAGTTGCCCAGCAATGTGCCGTCAGCGTCAATACAAACCAGGCTGTTATAATGCGCTTGGCCCGACTTTTCAAAATAACTGACGGGCAAGACAACGCCCAGTTCACGCGCCAAATCCTGAAACTGAGGGATAAACGGGTGTGCATCTAGCGGATGGGCGAGTCCGAAATACGTTTCTTCCTCTACCTGACAAAAGTAAAGATTTTCAAAGAGTTCGGGCAGCAAGATAACCTGTGCACCCTGCTGCGCGGCTTGACGGACATAGGCTACGGCGCGGTTGATATTGTCACTGAGGTCACTGCTCATGTGCATTTGAATGACAGCTACAGTCACTTGGTTAGGGGTGCGGTACGGTTGCATGCCTTTAGGCTACCCGATATGGCCCGCTATGATGTTGAAATCTATGCGAAACCTCTATGTCTTCCTGATGCTGCTGGTATTGGTGGGTTTAGGTGCTACGGGGTTTCATGTCATAGAAGGCTGGAACTGGGACGATAGTATTTACATGACGCTGATGGTGCTGACCACGGTCGGCTTTGGCGAGGTGCATCCCCTCACCACGGCGGGCAAAATATACACCGACGTGGTGATGGTGGTAGGCATTGGCCTGATGCTGTATTTGCTCAGCCTGCTCGCTGAGGGGTTGGTACGAGGGGTCTTTGACCCTGCCCTGGCACAGCGGCGAAAGGAGAAACGCTTGCTCAACCTCAAAAATCATACGGTGGTGTGCGGTTACGGACAGGTGGGTGAGGCGGTGTGCAGCGCGCTAGCGGGTGCGGGGCGCAAAGTGGTGGTGATAGATAATGACAGCGCCCGCTTAGAGTGGGCCAGCACCCAGGGCCTACTGACCTTGCAGGGCGACGCGACCGATGAAGACGTGCTGCGCCGCGCTGGAATTGAGCACGCTCAGGCGCTGGTCACAGTTATCGGCTCTGACCCCGCCAATTTGTATGTGGTGCTGTCTGCCAAGGGACTGTTCCCCGACTTGCGCGTGATCGTCCGTGCCAGTGACGAATCTGCCGCTCGCAAAATGCGCCGCGCTGGGGCCGAAGAAGTTGTCAACCCTTATCAACTCAGCGGCAACCGCATTGCGGGGATGATGCTGGCACCCAACTTGGCCCGTTTTCTCAACGGCGGCGTGGCTTCGGAGCACTTTACGGTACGCGAAGTCACCTTGCCCGCCGGCTATGTAGGGCGCATGGTAAGCGACCTAGGGCGCGAAACAGGTGCGCTGGTGGTCGCCATCTGGCGTGAAGGACAACCGCTCAAAGCCCGCTCACAAGAAGGCTTACAGGCGGGCGACACCCTGCTGTTGGCCGGCGCAAACCATGAAGTAGAGGCGGTAGAAGGTTGGGAGCGAAAGATGGAGTAAGGCAGATATACATGAGGCTCCTTGAGCAACTGATGGCCTAACTTACGCAGTATTTCTGCGTTTTCTTTTATTACTTTCCCTTTTACTATACTTCTATAGATGTTTTGTTGCCAGATAAGCGCTGGGGCGCTCTTTTATAACTGCTGAATGTTAACCGCTGAATGCTTAGGGTGCCTAGGCACTGAATGCTAAACGCTAGAGCCCTTCTGCTACACTGGTTCTTATGACCCACCTTTCGCGCACGCTGCCGCTCAAACGTGCTGCCCACGTCTATTTGGTACACAATAATCATCTGCTGTTGGTCGCCGAGCGCATGGATGACGGCAGTATTTTTTATGGCCTGCCTGGAGGCAAAGCCTACGGCGGCGAAAGCCTCGCGGCGGCGGCAGTGCGCCAGGTTAAGCAAGAAACGGGGCTAGATGTCACCGACCTGGCCTTTATCAGCCTGCTTGAAGGCGAACTGCTCAGCGGCACCCGCAACGAATGCTATGCGCTCTTTGGGCGCTTTACTGCCGAGTTTACGGGCGAACTCGCCCCCACTGACCCCGAAGTAGTAGGGATTCAGTGGGTGCCTTTTGACCAGGTAGAAGCCCTGGTGCGCTTTGGCCCGCCCCCCGAAGTTGAGGAGCGCAACCCACTGATTTGGCTGCCTACCTGCGACTTTTTGCGTGGTGAGGCGAATCCGTATTACCCCATTTGAGGGCGGGGTGTAACCGTTGACAAGGCCTAGAGGTTGTAACAGCCGGGGCTTTGTAGTGCCTTGTTCACGTTGCTCACTGTAGCCCCCCTGCTTTGCGGACATCACGGTACCTTCAAGACATTCCCCTGACGCACTCCCGCTTTAATGGACTCATAATCATGACCAAACCACGCACCAGTAAACCAAAAGCTCTACCCCAAAAATCCCCTGCTGTGTCACAAACCACCCGCAAGGTGGGCAATACGCCCAAGTTGGTGACCAAAGCGGCGCCCAAGACGGGCAAAATCCCCGTGTCTGTTACCTCCAGTAAGTTACAAACCCTCAGCACCAGTGCGCTGAGTGGCTCTACTTTTCTTAACCGTGAATTATCCTGGTTGGCTTTTAACGAGCGCGTACTGTACGAAGCCGTGAACCCGCAAAACCCCCTGATCGAGCGGCTGAATTACTCCGCCATTTGCGGCAGCAACCTTGACGAATTTTTTATGGTGCGCATAGCGGGTATTCACCGCCAGATTGCCGCCAATGTAACCACCAAAGGCCCTGACGGGCTGCTGCCCAAAGAGAGCCTGAATATGGTGCGCCAACACACCCACACCATGCTGCGTGAAATAGAAGCCGTCACACGGCAGATTATGACTGAACTGCGCACAGCGGGTGTAGACCTGGTGCGCGTCAGCGAGCTGAGCAAACCTGAGCGCACGGCGCTAAGACAGCAATTTTTGGAGCAGATACAGCCTGTACTGACGCCTCTGATCGTTGACCCCAGCCACCCCTTTCCGTACATCAGTAACCTGAGCCTGAACTTGGCGGTGACGCTCTACGCGGGCAAACATGAAGAACCCGCCTTTGCCCGCGTCAAAGTTCCTGTGGGTGTGTTGCCGCGCATTGTTAAACTGGGTGATGCGGGGACGGGCGAGCGCCTATTGCTGCTCGAAGACGTGATTGCAGGCCACCTTGATGACCTGTTTCGGGGCCGTCAGGTGCTGCAAGCCCACGTCTTTAGGGTGACGCGCAACACCGATTACGAGTTTGACGAAGAAGAAGCTGAAGATCTGCTCGCCACTATCGAAGACGGGTTGCGGCGGCGGCGCTTTGGCTCGGCGGTGCGCCTGGAGATCTTGAGCGATATGCCGGCTGAGATGCGCGAATTTTTGCGCCAGCGTCTCAAGCTGGATGACGCCGATGTGTTTGAACTGCAAGGGCCACTTGGCACCGCCAACCTGATGGGGCTGGACGTTGATCGCCCCGACCTGCGCTTCCCCGTGCACCAACCGCGCTTGCCTGACCTCAACGGCGAAGATGAAGAAGGCATTTTTCATATGCTGCAGCAGCATGATGTACTGCTTCACCACCCCTACGACTCCTTTGTCAACGTGCTTAACTTTGTGCAGCAGGCCGCTGAAGACCCCAAGGTGCTGGCTATTAAGCAAACGCTGTACCGCACAGGCGACGACCCCAGGCTGATCAATGCGCTGCGTACCGCTGCCGAAAATGGCAAGCAAGTGGTGGCGCTGATAGAACTCAAGGCCCGCTTTGACGAGCAGCGCAACATCAGCTCAGCGCGCCGCCTAGAGCGCGTGGGGGCACATGTGGTGTACGGGGTCAGCGGCCTCAAAACGCACGGTAAAGTGACGTTGGTGGTGCGGCGCGAGGACGACAAACTGCGCCGCTATGTCCACATTGGTACGGGCAACTACAACCCCAAAACGGCCCGTCTGTACACCGACTTGTCGCTGCTCTCGGCCCGCGAAGACCTGGGCAGTGACGTGGCTACGCTGTTTAATCACCTCACAGGCTACGCTGATGCTGAATACCAAAGCTTGCTGGTGGCCCCTGACACCGCCCGCAGCGGGTTTGAAAAGCTGCTAGAGCGCGAAATTGCCAATGTTGCCGCTGGCAAGCCAGGCTGGGCCCGCTTAAAGTTCAACTCACTCACCGACCCCGAGATGATTCAGGCCCTGTACCGCGCTTCGCAGGGCGGCGTCAAGGTGCAACTGATGGTGCGCGGCGTGTGCTGTCTGCGCCCAGGCGTGGAGGGGCTGTCTGAAAATATTGAAGTTCGTAGCCTGATCGGGCGCTTTTTGGAACACGCCCGTATCTACGCGTTTGCGGGCGACACGCAAGACGGCGTAGGCCGCGCTCCTGACATCTACATCGGCTCTGCCGACTGGATGAGCCGCAACCTCGATCGCCGCGTAGAAGTCATCGCCCCTGTGAGTGAAAAGAAGCAACAGCAGCAACTGGTCAAACTCCTAGACACCGAGTGGGCTGATCAACGCGGCGCGTGGGCACTGTCAGAAGACGGCAGGTACTACAAGTTAGAAGGTACGGAGAGCGCCCAGCAGGATTTTTTGTAAAGTAAAGCAGTTGGCTTATACAGACTGCACCCTGAACCTTGCTGAAGATGTGGTGCAGTCCGTGCCTTTTTATACGGATTACGATTGATTTGGCGTACTTCCGAATCAATCAGGGCGGATGCGAGTGGGAACA
>JAGLBF010000117.1 GCA_018260375.1 Deinococcus sp. | reverse complement strand
ACAGATTCCGCTAAATTCCACCACAGTCGGAAAAGCGCCGCCTGCGGCTCCATACTGCGGAATCCGTATGCTGTTCCCACTCGCATCCGCTCGGATTGATTCGGAAGTACACCAAATCAATCGGAATCCGTATCACACCCAGACGTCCACCACAAGACGTCGAAGAAGCCCATCAGCATAACCAACCTGATGGACCTCAATGTATCTGGCAGGGGACACGGGAATCTGGCCGGGCCAGAGCTTTCGGGGGTTAACGTAGCGGATTGCCGCAAGCGTTCCTCTGAGCATCCAATGGCTCATACGGATTCCGCTAAATTCCACCACAGTCGGAAAAGCGCTGCCTGCGGCTCCATACCGCGGCATCCGTATGCTGTTCCCACTCGCATCCGCTCGGATTGATTCGGAAGTACGCCAAATCAATCGGAATCCGTATCATGGCTTTGGCCGCTGTCAGTGTTCACGCTGTCATGTCATTCGGAAGCACAGGCCTGATCACTTGGTAGCAGACATGTTCAGGCCCGAGACCAGTGCTTCGCGGATGCCCTTGGCGATGCCCAGTGCCACGCGTTCGCGGTAGTTGTCATCTTTGAGGTTGTTGCCGTCTACGGGGTGGCTGACAAAGCCCACTTCTATCAGCGCAGCGGGAATGCGTGAGCCGCGCAGTACCGCCAGCGAACGGCCCGTCTTGAGGCCCTTAGAAAAGGCGCCAGCGGTGGACACCACGTTGTCTTGGATGATGCTGGCAAAGGCAGAGCTGCCCTCATTGTTGGCATTCCACCAGGTTTCTACACCGTAGCCGTGCAGCACCTCCTTAGCGGGCATGCTGTTGGCGTGAATGCTCAAAAAGAACCTCGCGCCTTTGTAGCCCATCGCCGCACGGGCGTTGAGGTCAGTCGCTTTGTCGCGGCTGATCTGCGTGTCGTGGTCACGGGTCAAAATGACATTGACCCCGGCAGCTTGCAGGTAGCGGCGCACCCTGAGGGCAATATCTAGGTTGATTTCTTTTTCAATCACAGAGCCAATAGCACCTGGGTCTGTGCCGCCGTGTCCGGGGTCAATAACCACGCTGGGCGGTACCATCATGGCGGGGGCGCCGCTAAACGCCATCGCGCTGCTGCGTACAGGTGGCACAGCCGCGACGATTTTTTCGGTGACCTTCAGGGGCGTGGTGTTGGCATAGGCAGGCGACAAGTCTATTGCCAGGCGCGAATTGCTGCTGCCAGGCGTCGGCGGCAAAAAGACGCTGCGCCAGCCCGTATAGGCCGTAACCGCACTGCCTGTCATCAGGGACACGCGCAGGTTACTGCCACTCGCCTGGTAGCGCCAGCCGCGCAGTTCGGGGCTGATGTCGTCTTGGCTGCGCACACTGGTGGTCACACCCGTCACGTCAATATTCAGTCCCAGAGCGCTGGGCTGCACACGAAAGGTGGCTCCTGGCGGCAGGTCAAGCACCACACGTGTGACTCCTGGGTTGATGCCGATACGCGGGGCATTCAAACTGGCTCCAGGGCGAGCACTACCGAGGGCCTGCCCGCTAAGCACATTGGGGTCGCTGTCCTGGGCGCCGGGCAGTTTTGCGGCGGGAGCAGGCAGTGGTTCGCCGAGCGTCGTTACCGTATCGCCTGGGGCAAGCTGGTCATCAGGTACAGGCTGGTCAGGCTGCACAGGGGGCGTGACGGGCGGCGAAATAGCAATGTTTGGCAGCGGGGGCGGCACTACTGCGCTACGCTGAGCGACTGCCGCAGACCCCATACGCCCGCCTGACACAGCGGGGCCAATTTCTAAAATAAGTACCCGAGTACCAGACGCAATAGTGGCCTCTGTAGCCTTCCAGCCGTCTTTGAGCCCCAGCGGAAAGGGCGTGTTAAAGCTGAGTGTCGCGCCGCCACTGGTCGGGGTGACGCGGTATTGCCCGATGCTGGCCCCCAACCGTTGCGTACCGCTAGGTGTAGCCCGCAAGTTACGCAACTCTACCCGCAAGCCACCAAAAGAAGGGGTCAGGGTATAGCCAACGCCCGCTGGCAGGTCATAGACCACCCTGGTCATGCTACCTTCGCTGTACACACGGGGCGCACCAAGCTGCGGGGCACTGGCAGCGCTAGAAGCAGCCAGAGGCGAGGCGAGAGGTGCAGACTGCGCAGCAGCCACACCTGCTAACAGCACAAGCGAAGTAAGCATGTTAAGGGGGCGCATCATGAAGATTATTTTAACCCCGTACTTATGAGCAACATTAACTTTGACTCATTTTTACACATAAGCGCAGTACCTTGCTTCCATTGTCGTGACCCCTTTTAATGTATTTCTTGCCGCCTGCTGCACTCTGACAGCTTGCATGCCCTTTCTCATGCTAGAAGCGTTGTTTCTTAGAAATTCAACGAGCTGGTTATGCGACAAGGCAAAACATAAAACGGCGACCTACTGCATGAGAAAAACGGTGATGAATAGAGAGCTGAGATGCTATACGAACTGCGCTTCATTCCAGCACAACCGGAGCAGCATAGTCAGACAAGCACGCGTTGCCACGTTCATCACTCAACAGCTTGACCAACACATCTCCACTCGCTTTTGGCCTGTTCTGGACGCTACGCTAAGCTGTATGTCCCCGTTTCCTGACGGCCTGCTTGCTCACGGCCTCCCCCACCCCAACTGGGCGCGCTTGCAGCCTGAGCAAACGCCGCCTGACCAACAACAGCCCTGGCAAACACTCAGCCAACACGTCCTCAGCCACACGTCCCTCTTTGTTGCTGACCAGGTGCGCCTGCACGGCGGCGGCGAAACCAGGTATCTGTATCACCCGCGTGGCCTGCGGGCCGTGTTTGTCTTGCCCGTTACGGATGACGCGCAGGGGGTGCTGATTCGGCAATACCGCTACCCTCTGCGCGACTTTGTGACTGAAGTGGTGGCGGGCGGCGTAGAAGCGGGCGAAGATTTGCTCAGCGCCGCTCAACGCGAGTTGCAAGAGGAAGTAGGCGGCGTAGCGGCGCAGTGGCACGCCCTGCCCGGTTTTTTTGCCCAGCCTAGTCTGAGTGGTACGGCTTTTTTTCCGTGGCTGGCTCTGGGCGTTACCCTGCAAGAGGCGAACAACGAAGACAGCGAACTGATTGAGCGCCTGACATTGCCGCTGAGCGAGGTGTACCGCCGCCTGGATGCGGGCGAAATAGCGAACGGCCCCAGCGCTTTGGTGCTGTACCAAGCTCGCCGCGCTCTACACCAACTGGGATTATTACCCTGAGTGCACTGGCCTTATCCCGCATTCAGGGTATTTTGGTCCGTGCAACTGCCCCTGGAAACGCTGTACGGAACTTTCGCGATATGAAAACACAGGCGGCGCTTTTGGAACGGTGCTGGCGTGAAGCAGAGTGCGTCTATTTTTCAGCCGTCTTCATGTTGTGGAATGATGATGACCCTAATGACTGGTAGCCCTGATGAATGGTAGCCCTAATGACTGATACCCCCGCCCCCGCTGGATTTATCACTTTGGCCCCCAGCCCCGACCCCCAAGAGCCCTTTTTCCGCCACAGCGCGGTGATAGACAACAGCGAATTTTTGGCGTTTGCGGCCCGCACTGACACGGCTTCTGAAGCTTTAGCCCAGTTAGACACCCTGCGCCAGCGCTACCCTGATGCGACCCACCACTGCTGGGCCTACCAAATCGCCCAGCTTTACCGATTTAGCGACGACGGCGAGCCTGGCGGCACGGCGGGCCAGCCTATTTTACGGGCTGTGCAAGGTCAGGGGCTAGACCATACCTTATGCGTAGTGGTGCGCTACTACGGCGGCACCAAACTGGGTACGGGCGGCCTGGTGCGGGCCTACGGCAGTACGGCGGCAGAGTGCCTGCGCCTCGCCACGCGACTACAGGTGCGCCCCCGCCTTACCCGCTATGTCAGCGCTCCCTACGACCAGGTCAGCATCCTGTACCACTTGCTGGGCCAATATGACCTGCTGCGCGGCCCCGAAGAATACAGCGGTGTGGGCGTGCGGCTAGAGATACAGCTGTTTGCCGAAGACCTGCACAGTTTTGCACAGGCCCTGCGCGACGCCACGCGGGGCACGGCACAAGTGGTTGACACCTGACGGCCGGCACCTTCACTCCCAGATGCTACCCTACCCCCCATGACTCCCGAACGCTTTGCCAAGATTCAGCGCGTGCTGGCGGCCCGTCAGCCCACTCTAACGGTACTGATGGACGAAGTGAACAAGCCCCATAATTTCAGCGCCATTTTGCGCACCTGCGACGCGGTTGGCGTGCTGCGTGCTCACGCCGTAGCACCACGCGGCGGTCAGGTGCCGACCTTCAACGCCACCTCAGGCAGCGCCGAAAAGTGGGTAGAAGTAGAGCAACATGCCAGCGCCACCCAAGCCGTGCAAGCCCTGCAACAGCGCGGCTTTCAGGTGCTTGCCACCCACCTGTCAGAAACCAGCGTGGACTACCGCGTTCCTGACTACACTAAGCCCACCTGCGTGCTGCTGGGCGCCGAGAAGTGGGGCGTGTCTGACGAAGCGGCGCGGGCTGCTGACCACAACATCATCATCCCTATGTTTGGTATGGTGCAAAGCCTCAACGTATCGGTTGCTGCCGCTACCATCTTGTTTGAGGCCCAGCGCCAGCGCCTCCTGGCGGGCATGTACCAGCAGCCGCAACTGCCCCGCGCCGACTATGACAAACTCAGTTTTGAGTGGGCCTACCCAGACCTAGCCCCGCTGTACCGTGAACGCGGCGAAGCATATCCAGCGCTTAACGAACAGGGCGACTTTGTGGCAAAATTGTAGCGACATTACAAATGCAAGGTAGAGTACAAGGCAGGTGATAGATTATCCGTCTTCTAGCGGATAGTCACGGCTTGCTTGAAAGGCCAGTGTCACCAAATAGGTATAGAACAACAACACCAGCGCCCAAACCAGCCAGCCTGCAAAGCGGCCTATATGCGCTGCGTCTATCAGGGTGAGCGGCGTGAGTGTTTTGGCGGTATCTAGCTTGGCTATCCAGGCCATAAGGATGCCCACATAAATCCACAGGTAATTGCGCCGCAGCCGCCAGCCCAGCGCGTCCCAGCGGTCCATTGGGCTGCGCGGCTTGGCAAGCTCAGCGAGGAGCAACTGATGCCAACCTGAGTCTACAGGGTCGCCCAGCATGGCGGGGTAAAAAAAGCGCTCCATGATGCGGGTGCGGTGGTGGCTGATTTCAAAGGTGCGAAAGCGCCGCGCCTCAAGGTGCAAAAAAAAGTAATTCATCAGCATGGCAAACAAAAACACCACATGGCTGTTGTTGTTGTCGCCAAAGGCAAAACTCGCCAGGCCCGCTGTCGTCACCACCGACCAGTTGGTGGTCATGTCAAGTCGCTGGCGGTAGGCAGTCATTTTGCCCACTTCGGCGCGGTACAGGTGAATCAGCGCGTTGGCTTCATTGCTGCTGTAGCTGTTAGCGGACATGGGCTGTGTCTGGGCTTTCGTTTGTGTTGTCCCTTCTTCAGTCACCGCCATAGCTACAGGCTACCTTAAAATTACTCGGTTATCAGCCATCAGGAACGCCCTACGGCTCAAACTGAGCGGCGCTCCATTCCAGCACAGCTCCACTTCAGCACAGTCAGCACAGCACCGTACACGCCAGCGCTCAGGCCCCCCCTTGCGCTCAGTGCTGAGGCCAAGGAGGCCGTGGACTGTCATACTGGACAGCGTGAATATTCCCGCCCTACGCGCCGATTTGCTGGCTTGGTTTGACCAGTTTGCCCGTGAGCTGCCCTGGCGCATGGTACACGCGGGCGGCCCGCACGGCGAAAGTGGGCGCGATCCCTACCGCGTGTGGGTGAGCGAAGTGCTGCTTCAGCAAACACAGGTGTCGCGGGGCAAGCTGTACTTTGAGCGCTTTATCACCCAGTTTCCTACTGTCCACGCGCTGGCAAACGCGCCGCAAGAGGCGGTACTCAAAGCCTGGGAGGGTTGCGGCTACTACGCCCGCGCCCGCAACTTGCACCAAGCCGCGCAGCAGGTGGCCCGCAGCAGCCTGCCCACCACCTACGCCGAGTGGCTGGCTTTACCTGGAGTAGGGCCCTATACCGCCGCTGCGGTAAGCAGCCTGGCCTTTGGCGAGCGCCGCGCGGTCAATGACGGCAATGTGCGGCGCGTGCTGGCACGCCTGTATGCCCAGCCCACTCCCGCGCCCCGGTGGGTGCAGCAGCAGGCCGACGCGCTGCTTGACCCTGCACGCCCAGGCGACTGGAATGAGGCGCTGATGGACTTGGGAGCTACCCTCTGCACGCCCAAAGCGCCGCAGTGCGGACGCTGCCCGCTCACCGCCCACTGTCAGGCGTACCAACAGGCCCAGCCCAGCGCCTACCCCGCACCCAAACCCCGCACAGCGGTCAAAGCGGTGACTGGGGCTGCACTCATTTTGACCCCTCGGCAAGACCCAGATACAGCTCAAGCAGACCAGCACGTTTATCTAGAGCAGCGTACAGGCACGTTGCTAGGCGGACTGTACGGCCTGCCTGTGCAAGAAGGCGAGGACGTCGCCCAGGCCCTCAGTCTGCTCTGCCAGCGCCTTCACGTCGCTCAACATGCACCCGCACCCCGACACCTGGGCACTGTACAGCACGCCATGACCCACCGCCGTATCACCCTGCAGATATTCCACGCCGAGTTGCCGCCCACCCTCAGCGCTCAGGAAGTCGCTCAGCACCCCCTATCCCGCTTAGATCACAAAGCTCTGGCCCTGCTAGGCGCCCCTGAGCGGCTACTGTATACGGATTTCAACCTGAACCTTGTTAACAGCGCAGTAAAAGAAGGCCCAAGGGAGTAATACGGATTCCGATTGATTTGGCGTACTTCCGAATCAATCAGGGCGAATGCG
>JAGLBF010000116.1 GCA_018260375.1 Deinococcus sp. | reverse complement strand
TTAAAAAGATTATTTTATGAGTCATACGGATTCCGCTAAATTCCACCACAGTCGGGAAGACACCGCCTGCGGCTCCATACCGCGCAGTCCGTATGCTGTTCCCACTCGCATCCGCTCGGATTGATTCGGAAGTACGCCAAATCAATCGGAATCCGTATCAGCAGTGACAGTTGGTCATCAGTGCTTAGCCATCAATGGATACACAGCCATCAGCTGATACACAGCACAGCTTTAGCTGGCTCTCGCTTCATTCAGACTGCAACCTTGTCAAAAAGGTAATTAAATCTGACCACCGGGTGTAGAAATCTGTACTTTTTCTATTCGTATCCGCCCTCATTCAATCAGAAACGCCCTGATTGAAATAACCTGATTGAATGGCAGGCCGTATCAGCATGAATAGGCTGTGATCACCACCAGGCCACCGCCTCTGCTGGGGACTGGGGCCTGGCGACAGTGGGCAGCGGCACATCAAAAATGCAGCCTTGCAGGTGGGACATCGCGGGGTCGGCGAGCATCAGCACGCTGGCGCTGAGGGCGTGGTCGGCGGCATCATCGTTGCTGCTTGCGCGGCTGGGGAACAACATATTGACCCTGATCGCTGCCGCTTTGCTCTGCTCGACCAAACCGCGCAAAGCGCCGCGCTGCGGATAGACCTGAAAGCCCACTTCGTCTAAGTGCGGGCCGATGATGGTCAGCCAGGTGTCCGGAAGATAGCGCTGCAACAGCTGACTCATCCCCACCGTACTCTTGATGTTGCTGTTAAAAAGCTCCATCCACTCGTGTTCGCTCAGGAGGCTCAGGTTGCTGTAGGCACGGCGATCAGCCAGGTGAACGACGCCGCTAAGCGTGCCAAAGATTTCTAAAATATGATTTTGGGCCTTGAGCCAGTCGTTGGGGCTGCTGACATCAGTCTGCATGGGTATGGCGACGCCGCCGCGCTGCTCTAGGTTGCTGGCATGGGCAGCGAGTGTTTCGGGGTGGTTTCCCACCAAAATCACACTGGCGCCCGCCTGGGCCAGCGCACTGCTGACCGTGCGCCCGTAGCTCTGGTCGCTTCCCGTAACCGCAATCACCTGTTCATTTAAGCGCATGTCGACAGCATAACGTAGAGCCGGTGCTGGCTGGTGGTAAATGAAGTGTAGACTTTGTGTTGGCCGTGCTGGGCAGTCTACAACCCTCCCCCCGGGCTCTTGGGTAAGCAGCCGTCACGCTCTAGGGCTGTTCGTCTTCCAGCTCGTCATCATGGTCATGAGCGCCGTCTTCGCTGCTGGCCTGTTTGCGAGCGGCGATGCGGCCCGGGTCTACACGGCGGCGTTTGCGCAGCATTGCTGGCTCTTTTTCAAGGTCAAAGACAAAGTGGCGCGGTCTGCGGTCACGCAGCCAGGTTTCCAGCGACACCAGGCGCGGCCTGAAGCGCAGGTACTCGCGCAGTTGGCGGATAGGCACAAACTTGGCTTCCTGCACATCGCGGTCAGGATCACGCGGCTCTAGCACGCCGCCGACCTCGCGGCCCACATAGAAAAATTGCAAGTGGTGGCCCCAGGTTTCAGCCTGAAACTCCACGATAAAGGCCAGGTCGCGTAACTCCACAATCAGCCCCGTTTCCTCATAGGTTTCACGGCGAGCACCCACTTGTACCATTTCGCCTACCTCTAGCCCGCCTTTGGGTAAGCTCCAGCGGCCCCGTTCGCGCACCAGCAGCACCTCATCGCCGCGCAGCACTACGCACCCGACGCCGATGCGCGGCTCGGCGAGTGGGCGCTTGGTGCGTCCCCGGTTGGGCGGGGCGGTGACGGGCGGCACCACTTCAGGGTTGGTGTTGCGCGGGTTACGCTTGCCGCCACGCTGGTTGTTGCCGCGTGCACGCTGCTGGCGCTGTCGGCCTTCGGGGTTGGCCTTGTTGGCGCGCGCCTCACCTCTGGCTGGCTCATGTTTAGTGGGCTGGGCGGCGGTTTGCACTTGACCCGCTGGTTCGCCGCCTGCTTCGGTGCTGGGGCGTGCTTTGCGCCGCCGCCGCCTGTTGCGGTTGGGGTTAGGGTTTGGACTCGGGGCAGTTTTGGGTTCTTCGGACATAAGGTTGGCTTCTCGCTTTATAAGGTTAAACTCAGGCTAATTCACTAGAAAGGTCATTAAAACGCACATGAGCGCTGTGAAATTGTAGTTTGACGGTACCCACTGGCCCGTTGCGCTGTTTGCCAATGATAATTTCAGCGATGCCTTGCTGGTCTGTTTCTTTGTTATAGTATTCATCGCGGTAAATGAACATAACAATGTCAGCATCTTGTTCAATTGCACCAGATTCTCTTAAATCGCTCAGCATTGGCCTATGATTGGGCCTTTGTTCTACAGCGCGAGAAAGTTGCGAGAGTACCACCACAGGTACCTCTAATTCGCGGGCAATACTCTTGAGATTGCGCGATATGGTGCTGATTTCCTGTTGGCGGTTTTCGTTGCCGCCGCCCCCACCTTTGCTGCCTGACATCAGTTGCAGATAATCGATAACCACCAAGCCTAGATTGCCGTACTGCGACTGAATGCGCCTGAGCTTGCTGCGCAGGGCGTTGACGGTCAGGTCAGGTTCATCATCAATCACCATGGGGGCTTCAGCAAGGCGGCCTGCGGCGTGCGCCAGACGCTCAAAGTCGCGCTCGTTAAGCTGCCCACTGCGTATGCGGTTCATGTCCACGCGGGCTTCGCTACACAGCATTCTGAGGGCCAGCTGTACGCTAGGCATTTCTAGGCTAAACACCGCCACCGTTTTTTCACCGCGCAGGGCGACATTCTGTGCAATAGACAGCGCAAAGGCCGTTTTGCCCATGCTGGGGCGGGCGGCGAGGACATTCAGGCTGCCTTTTTGCAGGCCGGAAATCTGCTCGTCCAGGTCTTTAAAGCCGCTTGGTACACCGTCGGGGATGCCTTTATTGCTGTGCAGTAAGGTGATGTACTCAAAGGTTTCTTGCACCACCTCGTTCATTCCCTGAAAGTTCTCACTCTTTTTATGCTCGGCGACCTCAAAAATCATCTTCTCGGCCTTATCAAGCAGGTCTTCAAGCGGTAACTGGCCTTCGTAGGCCATCTGCATGGCTTTGCCGCTCGCCGCAATCAGCTGGCGCAGGGTGTATTTTTCCTGTACCAACCGGGCGTAGTGCTCGGCGTAGGCGGCGGTAGGTACCTGTTCAGACAGGCCAATCAGGTAGGTGGGGCCGCCGACATCGTCAAGCATGCGGTTGCGGCTGAGTTCGTCACTGAGGGTCACCAGGTCAACAGGTTCGCTGCGTGACTGAAGGGCGCGCATAGCCCCAAAGATTTTACGGTGGCCTTCGCGGTAAAACATTTCTGGGCTAAGGGCGTCGCCAAGCTGCGTCAGCACGTCATCGTCAAGCAAAATGCTGCCGAGTACGCTGACTTCTGCGTCGTTATTGTGGGGTGGTACACGGGGGGTTAATTCCATGTCAAAAAAACCTTTTTGCCGCGTGTGTGGGCAAATGTACTTCTGGCAGTGCAGGCCGCAAGGAAGTCTTGCCCGTGCTGCAGAAATAGAAGTTTAGAAATACAAGTAATTCTGGTGAACAAAAATGTGGGGGCCGTGGGGGGCCACAGTTGGGCCAGAGGCGATCAGTGGCCCCTGGTCAGAACTTGGTGGGCATCATATCAAAGTTTGCAGGCGGCGTTTGGAGAAGCGGGCGCGGCGGCCTCAGGATCTACGCCAACTACAGACTGCGCTTGATTTCAGTACAGCCCCAGAGGCGCCGCCTGCGCTGCCATACCGCCAAACGCGTCCCTGTTTCTACTTGCGCTGGCCTTCTTTGACTGCTCCATAAGCAGCCTATTAATAAGCAGCCTATTCATAAGTAGCCCCCGTGCCTCTTTACGGCTCAAGTACGCTCAGGCCCGCAAATTTCAGTATCAGCCGCTTGTGCCCCACACCGGGAAAGTACACCAGCACCTCGCGCTTGTCACCCTGGTAAAAGCCTTGCTCAAATACGCCGTCACCGAATTTGGGATGGTGCAGCCTCAGCGGGCCAGTGCGTCCCAATGCCCGCTGAATGTCGCGGCTGGGAATGCTCAAGCGGGCGCTGGCTTCGGGCAAAGACAGGCCGTGCAAATCGATCAGCTCGCGTGCTTGCAAAGCCCAAGACAAGCTCGGCTCGGCGGCGGGCTGGGTGGGGAGTTCTTCGGCGGGCTGCGGGACTACGTTGAGCAGCCCTTCCAAAAAGAGGCGCGTGGCGGCCTTGTCCGTGGGGCGGCGCTCGCCACTGCTCAAAAACGGCACAAAGCAGCGGCTTACCGCAATGCATTCGTAGCAGCCCTTGACGCAGCAGGGCTGGCGGCACAGCTCTAGGGCGCGGCGCAGCAGGTCGTCGAGTTGCTCGTAGGCGCGGCGAGTCACGCCCAGTCCGCCTTTCCAGTCATCGTAGATAAAAAAGTAGGTGTCGCGCTCCTCGCGGAAGACCCCGCCAATATCACCCTCGTCGCAGGCTACCTTTTCGGGGATGAGCTTTTGCAACAGGTGCTTGAGGGTGTGCGCTACAGCAGCCGGCAGCTCAGTGGCAGCTGGGTCAATGCCAATTTCTATGGCTGCCGTGCGAAAGGGCGTGGTCAGCAGCGGCTGGTTATACAAGTGCTCGCTGAGTTTTTGGGCCTGCATGCGGTCTTGAATGCGGCTGCCACACGCCTGACAGGTATGATCGCGCAGAGCAGGGGGGTGGTCGCAGTGGCTACAGACTCGCTCAAACACCTCGCGCATCATCTGGTAGCCTGTGTACTGGCGCTGAATACTGATTTCGCCAAAGCGGTAGGCCAGTGGCCCGTGCTTATGCCAGGGCTCCATGGTCAGCGGTCGCACCATCGTGGCATGGAGTCCACGGGTAAAGGTCTGCTGCGCGTTGTATTTTTCGGCAATAATCGCTGTACCCTCACGGGTCTCTTTCCACTGCTTCACGCGGTAGCCCTGATTTTCTAGGGTAAACACCGCGTCAATGTGCCGCTCAACCAGCGCGTAGTGGTGGCTAGGGCTTTCAAGTGGCGTTCCTAGGGCGCGTGTGCCGTATTTTTCCCAGTCGCCTTCTTCAACCACCATAAACTTGGCGCTGCCCTCACCCCGCAGCGTCCAGTGTTGGGTGTTGGGCGGTTTGGTGGTGACCAGACCCGCCGCATATAGCTCTTCTTGCTCACGCTGGGCGTGGCGCGGGGCGAGGTAGGGGTTGGCCGCTTCTACCACAGCCTTTTCTATGCTGCCTGTCATCAGCTCTTTAAAGTTCCCTTGGTTGCTGTAAAAAGCGTCGACAGGTAGCGGCACCCCGCGTTCGTCTAGCGAGGGCAAAAACAGCACCAGTCCAGGCGACACCCGCCCAGCCCGCCCGGCCATCTGCCGGAAGGCCATGCGCGAGCCAGGGTAGCCGTCCATAATCACCACCTCCAGGTCGCCAATGTCTACACCCGCCTCAAGCGCGTTGGTGGCGAACATCACCCCGCTGTGCGCCCGCCGAAAGTCATTCAGTCGGCCCCCACGGTCAGAGGTTCCCGCCATGTACAGGTGAGCGTATTTCTGATACTGCGGCTGTGCCAGATAGGTGTGATAGAGCCTGGCCGCCCGCGAGCGTCCCCGAAAAAAGGCCAATACCTTGATGTCGCGGGCTACGGCGCTGCTCATCACCGCGTCCCAAAAGCGCCTGGGCTGCCCTTTGTGGTCTATCAGATAAAAGCGCTTGCCATACCTGGCAGCCCCCGACTCTTTGACTTCGCTGACCTCCAGCCCGGTGAGCTCTAGGGCAAACTGAGCGGGGTTACCGATAGTGGCGGTGCTCATGACCACCTGCGGCTGTGCGCCCAACGCGCGCGATAGGTCAAGCAGTCGGCGCACCATGCCCGCCACTTCACTGCCAAAGCCGCCGCGGTAGCTGTGGGCTTCATCCAACACCAAAAATTTCAGGTGCCGCAAAAAGCCCTGTACTTGTGGATTGGTCAGATTCCAGTGCAGCTTGTCAGGCGTGGCAGTCACCATACGCACGCCCTCACCAAAGGCTTGTGCGGGGGTGACGCTGCCCTGAAACTCGCCCACGCCCCAGCCAAAGCCGCCGCGTTCCTTAAAGCCCAGCAGCTTTTCACGCTGATCCTGGGCCAGAGCCACCAGTGGGTAGACAAACAGCGCTGTGGCCTGTGGGTCGGCCTGTAAGCCCTCAAACACCGCCGGAAAAAAGGCCCCCGTTTTGCCGCTGGCGGTAGGCGTAGTGATGATCACGTTTTCACCCGCCTTCATGCGCCGGTATGTTTCGGCCTGGTGGCTGTACACCGTGCCAAAGCCAAAGCCCCGCTGCACTTCCAGCGGCCAGCCCAGCGCGGTGACCGGCTGCGATAGAGCCGCGCTGTGGTCTTCCTTATGCAGCAAAATCAGCTCGCTGCCCACAATATCGCGCATAAACGCTTCCAATTTTAAAGAGGAAGTAGACGCGGGCGCAGGCATCCGAGGAGTCTAGCGACTTATCAGGGTTACCACTAGAAGCTGAGTGCCAGTTTGTAGCTACTAGAGGCGGGTGTCTAAACGTAATGGCGTATGCGGCCTACACTGGATGGTGTAGAGATGGTTATAGAAAAATAGGTCAGCCAATCCCAGGACAGGGTGTTTAGCCCCTTATGTACAACTACTCCGCCCAAGATGTGCAGCCAAAAAACTTCGTACCACAAGGTACTTTTGACTCATAAGCAGCTGGTTTCTGGCAGGAACCGCAGCCCAGATCTGCTGCCCAGTCTTTGCACCTTGCTGGCACCTTGCTAAAGGGGGTTGACAGATTCGACTTGGGGGCCTATTATTTCTGAGCCTCAAACGAGGCGGGAAACATGACAGACGAGAGACAGTAAGAGAGCAGGCTTGTCCGACAGGACAAGGCAAACGGTTCTTCCCCCGAAGAGCTCCAGATTTG
>JAGLBF010000115.1 GCA_018260375.1 Deinococcus sp. | reverse complement strand
CCGCAAACTTGTCAACACCTGCATCCTGAAGGTGACATAAGATAGAGCCACTAAAGCGCCGTGAGCGCCAGAAAAACCTGTCTGGTACACATTCCGCTTCATTCCAGCACAGTCAGGAAAGCACCGCCTGTGCTTCTATATCGTCAAACGCGTACACATTCCTCCGCACGCTGCCCCTCTTTCGTCTCATATTTAACAAGGTTCAAGGCGGAACCCATAGAGAAAGCCAAAAATGTGAGATTGAAACAGCACACCTCTGGAACAGCATAGTTATTGTACCGGTCAGATTCCTACTCTCTGCTCCTCTCTATATAAATTATGAATAACACCTAATCATCACATAGAACTGTGACTGATTAGAGGGTATCACCAAAAAAGAAATGCTCAGTTGTTGTTAGGGCTTCGCGTGGCGTGGACATCAACAATGAAGGACACTTTAGTGATTTGGTGGGTAATGCAGTAATAGCGGCGCCTAAACTACCTGTATCAACTCACCACAGGAGGTATGCACCATGACTGCACCCACCACCGACTTGCCCCCTTTCCCCGCTAACGAGCCGACCCCCTTGCCCAATCGCCCCGAACAAGTACCAGGCCAGGGCGGTGTCCCCGTCTACGACCCGCCCCTCAACCCCGATATGCCCCGCACACCGCTGCCCGAACCCGACCAAAATCCTGATACCCCTGGCATTGCCGATTTGCCTGGTGGTATGCCCGCTTTTATCTGACTGAGATGGTGTTGGAGGGCTGTGAATACCTGAGGCGAGGCAATCTTATACGGACTTGCTTCTGCTCACGCTGCTAGGGTTTCATCGCGCCTTTAACACTATTCAAGTCAGAATCTGTATAAGCCCTTTTTTGATTTGTCCGTGATCTGCGGTGCACCCCGCAAGTGGTTCTCTCTTTATCTCTTTCATGCAGCGGCGCAAAAAATAGCGCATAATGGCGCGGTTATGCGCTCTATTACTGTAGGTACGCGGGGCTCTACTCTGGCTCTAGCGCAGACTCGCTGGGTTGTCGCCCGCCTCAAAGAAGAATGGCCTGATACCGAGTTTCGCATCCAGACCATCAGCACCAAGGGGGACCGTGACCGCGCCGCCCTGTCCAAGCTCGCCGCTCAGGGCGATAAGGGGTTTTGGGTCAAGGAAATTGAAGACTCGCTGCTGCAAAGCCGCATTGATATCGCGGTGCACAGTCTCAAGGACTTGCCCACGGCCCAACCTGAGGGCTTAGAAGTGTCTTGCATCCCCAAACGGGTTGATGCTCGCGACGCTTTGGTCGGCAAAGAAGGGTACAAAAAGCTCAGTGACTTGCCGCAGGGCGCTCGCCTAGGAACCAGCAGCATCCGCCGCAAGGCTTTTTTGCGGGCATACCGCCCGGACTTACAAGTGATCGACCTGCGCGGCAACATTGACACCCGCCTGGCAGCGCTGGCAAGTGAGGACTATGACGCGATTATTTTGGCAGGCGCGGGGCTGATACGCACCGAACTTCGCAACCGTATTGACGAATTTGTAGACCCCGCAATTTTGCTGCCCGCCCCTGGCCAGGGTGCGCTGGCGCTAGAAACTCGCAGTGACGATGACCTGTGCATAGAAGTGGCTTACGCCATACATGACCTGAGTACCGATGACCGCACCACCGCCGAGCGCGAATTTTTGGCAGGGCTGGGCGCAGGATGCATGGCTCCTGTAGGCGCACTGGCAACCATTACCAGTGGGCTGCTGCGCTTGGAGGGCTGGGTAGGTGCACTAGACGGCAGCAAGGTGATACAAGCCAGTATAGAAGGTGACCCTGCCGAATGCGCTGAGCTGGGCGCAGAGCTGGCCGAGGACATGCTGGGGCAAGGCGCCGCCGAACTGGTTGCTGCCGCGCAGTCGTAGCCGCAAGCAGCCAGGTGTCTGTGCTTCACTTTCAGTTAAAGGGACAGGGTTGCAACAGGGTTGTTGAAAGCTGGTGACGAAGGTTGTTGACAGAGGCACTCTGGCCTTATACAAAAGCCATATATCCAAAAGCCCTATATCCGAAAGGCCTGTGCACTAGAACCCTATCTATTACTAGAACTCTATACTAGAGCCCTATGACAACCCAATTGTCCGCTGTGAGCACCGAGCAAACCCGCTGGGACAGCTACGCCCCACGCTATCAGGCCCTGATTGACGTACCGCTAGACGCGCTGCAGGTGCCCCATTGGCTTCAGGAATGGAGCGATCTCAGCGCCGAATTGTCGCAGGTGGGTACATTGTTATCGCTGGCAGCTGACCTTAACACCGCCGACCAACACAGCCAAAGCCGCTTGCAGCACTTCCGGGAGCAGGTGGTGGCCCCCAGCAACCTGGCAGAGCAGCAACTGCGCCAAAAGCTGCTGAGCGTCCCCCACTACCAGCCCGCGCCCGACTTTGCCCTGGCCTACCGCCGCATGCGCGACCAGGCCAGTATGTTCCGTGAGGCCAATGTAGCGCTGGACGTACAACACCAAGCCCAGATGCAGCGCCACGCCGAAATCACAGGGGCGCAAGTGGTGACGCTGGACGGCCAGAGCATGACTATTCCCGCCGCTGAGAGCGAGCTGGGCAGTCCCGATAGGGCACGGCGGCAGCAGGTCTGGCAGGCTATGAGCGATGCACAGGCGCAGGCCACTGGCCCCCTCAACGACCTGATGCTTGCGCTGATAGACACTCGCCGCCAGCTCGCCGCCAATGCTGACCTCAGTGACTACCGCGCCTACATCTGGCACGAGCTAGACCGTGTAGACTACACGCCGCAGCAGTGCCTTGACTTTCATACAGCGGTGCAGCGCGAAATAGTACCGCTGGCTCAGAACATCATGCAGCGCAAAGCCCGGCAACTGGGGCTGGAAACGGTGCGCCCCTGGGACTACTCGCGCCGCACCGCCCTAGACGCACAGGGTCGGCCCCCACTGCGCCCCTTTGATACAGGTGCCGAGCTAGAACAACTGGCTCAGAACGTCTTTGATGATCTCGATGCCGACTTGGGCGCGCAGTTTGCCCGTATGCGCCGTGACAGACTGCTTGACCTGGAAAGCCGCCCCAACAAGATGAGCCATGCCTACTGCACCAGCCTGGACGTTGCCAAAACGCCTTTTGTGTTGATGAACGTGGTGGGAAGCAGCCAAGACCTCAATGTGCTGCTGCACGAAATGGGCCACGCCTTTCACTTTTTTGCTAGTGCCGCCGCCCAGCCGCTTATTTGGAACCGCTGGAGCCCGATTGAGTTTATAGAAATACCCAGTATCAGTATGGAACTGTTGGGCCTGGAGCAATTGGGGCGGGTCTATTCTCCAAAAGACCTGGAGCGTGTGCGCCAAGAACAGCTAGAGAGCGCTGTACTGTTTATGCCCTGGGCGGCGCAGATGGACGCCTTTCAGCACTGGCTGTACACCCAGGCCCCGCAGCAGCCCACCGCCGCCGACCTGAATGCCAAATGGCTGGAACTTGACCGTACCTTTCACCCCTGGCTTGACTGGACGGGCCTGGACGAAGGTCAGCGCGCAGCGGGCTGGCAGTACTACCATATTTTCCGCGCGCCGTTTTATTACCTGGAATACGCCATGTGTCACTTAGGCGCACTTGCTCTGTGGCGTGCTGCCCGCAACGACAGCGCCGCTACCCTCACGCGCTACAAGGCCGCCCTGCGCCTGGGCAACACCGTCAGCGTCCCCGAACTGTACCGCGCTGCTGGCCTAGAATTCCGCTTTGACGTTGACTATGTGCGCGGACTGATGGACGTTGTGGTGGGGGAACTTGAGGGCGTGCAGCTCAATAGGTGAGTATTCAGGCGCGTACGTATCTGATAGAGATTCCGACTTGAACCGTGTTAAGCACGCAATAATACGGACTGCGCTCCATTCCACCACAGTCGGAAAAGCGCCGCCTGCGGCTCCATACCGCGCAGTCCGTATGCTGTTCCCACTCGCATTCGCCCTGATTGATTCGGAAGTACGCCAAATCAATCGGAATCCGTCTAAAAGCGCGACGAAAGAAGGCCAGCGGGCATAGGAACACGTACGCCCGCTGGCGATATGGAAACACAGGCATGGCAACATAGGCATAGAACCACAGGCACAAAGGTACCGCCTGTGCTGGAATGAAGCAGAATGCGTATGATATGAGATTGAACACCTACCCGCTATGTCCTAGGCTATCTATCCCTAGGCTATCCTCACAACATCAGTAACCTTTTTCCACACAAAGGAGCAACCATGCTCACCCTCTCCCCTACCCCTACCCAACTCAACAGCGCTACAGGCCAGCGTTCACACAGCCTGAGCGAGCAACTCAGCCAGTGGCGGCGGCACCTGCACGCGCACCCCGAACTGGGCTTTTATGAGCACAACACCGCCCGCTACATCAAGTCCGAGCTAGAAAAAATGCCGCACCTGAAGGTGTCGCAGCCCACCGAAACCAGCGTTCTGGCGGTGCTGCGTGGCGACAAGCCCGGCAAAACTGTGCTGCTGCGTGCCGACATTGACGCACTGCCCATCCAGGAAGAAAACACCTTTGACTTTGTCAGCCAGAACCCAGGGGTGATGCACGCCTGTGGGCATGACGGACACACCGCCATCTTGCTGGGCGTGGCCAAGCTGCTCAGCGAGCACCCCGAAGACGTGACGGGCGAAATACGCATGATTTTCCAGCACGCCGAAGAAATTGGCCCAGGCGGAGCCGAAGAACTGGTACAGCGCACCCCACTGATGGACGGCGTGGACGTGGTCACGGGTCTACACCTGTCGTCGGGGCTGCCTACGGGTACAGTAGCCATTAAGCGTGGAGCGTTTATGGCCTCGCCTGACGCGTTTGAGCTGACCATTCAGGGCAAAGGCGGACACGCGGCGCACCCCAACCAGACCATTGACCCTATTGCCATCGGCGCACAGGTGATTAACAACCTGCAGCACATAGCAAGCCGTAACACTGACCCGATCGACAATATTGTGGTGAGTGTCACCTATTTTCATGCCGGCACCACCCACAACGTGATACCCGACAGCGCCGCGCTTGCAGGTACCGTGCGTACCTTTGACCCTGAACTGCGCCAGCAGGCCCCCAAACTGATGGAGCGCATCATTAGGGGCGTATGCGAGGCGCACGGAGCCAGCTACACCTTTGCCTACGATCTGGGCTACCGCGCCGTGATAAATACGGACTGGGTAGCGGACACCCTGATGGACATTGCGCGGCGTGAAGTGGGCGATAAGGCCGTCGTCGCCGTGCCGAGCATGGGCGGTGAGGACTTTAGTGCCTACCTTACCAAAGCCCCTGGCGCGTATTTTAATGTGGGCAGTGGCAACACGGCGCAACAAAGCGACTTTCCGCACCACCACCCGCGCTTTACCATAGACGAAGACGCGCTGATGACCGGTGTGGTAATGTTGCACGAAGCAGCAGTAGAACTCAGTAAGTAAAAGGAAATAAGGTGGAGGGTAGAGACACACCCTGGTCAGCCTCATGTTGTGCAGCATTCCTTACTTTTCTCACTTTTTTCCACTACTTCTACTTTCGCATGCAAAAAGGAGACGTATATGTTAGATTTTTCACTCACCGATGAGCAAAGACAACTGCAACAGCTGGCCCGTGACTTTACACGCAAGGAAATTATTCCTATTGCCAGTGAATACGACCAGCGCGAAGAACTGCCCTGGCAAGTGGTTGAAAAAGCGCACGAGGTGGGGCTGCTGAATGTCGGCGTGCCTGAACACGCGGGCGGCTTGGGGCTAGGGATGTTTGAAGAAGCGCTGATTGGCGAAGAAATTGCCTACGGCTGCATGGGCATTTTCACCGTGCTGATGGCCTCTGAGCTGGGCATTACCCCTATTTTGGTGGGTGGCACCGAAGAGCAGCAAAAACGCTTTCTGGGGCCACTCGTTGAGCGCCCCGCACTGGCGGCCTTTGGCCTCTCAGAGCCTGGCAACGGTTCAGACGCGGCGGCCATGCAAACCACCGCCGTGCTCGATGGTGACGAATGGGTCATCAACGGCACCAAAATGTGGATTTCTAACGGCGGTATTGCCGACATCACCGTAGTCTTTGCCACAACAGACCGGTCTGGCGGCTACAAAGCTACCGTGGCGTTGGTGGTACCCAAAGACGCGCCTGGACTGAGCTACAACAAAATCAAGCACAAAATGGGCCAGCGTGCTTCGCTCACCAGTGAGCTTGTCTTTGAAAATGTGCGCGTGCCGCGTGACCACCAACTGGGCGGCCTGGGTGACGGCTTTAGAATTGCTATGAAAACCCTGGACAAAACCCGCGTTCCCGTTGCTGCTGGCTCAGTGGGTGTGGCGCGGCGAGCGCTCGACGAGTCGGTGAAGTATGCCAAGGAGCGCGAAACCTTTGGCAAGCCGATTACCACCTATCAGGCGATACAGTTTAAGCTCGCTGAAATGCTGATGGGCATTGAAACGGGCCGCTTGATGACCTGGAAGGCCGCCTGGCTGGTTGACACAGGCAAGCCGCACGGTACCGAAGCTGCCATAGCCAAAGCCTACTGCTCCGAAATGGCCTTTGACGCTGCCAATGAAGCCATACAGATACACGGCGGTTACGGCTATGTAGGCGAATATCCCGTAGAAAAATTGCTGCGCGACGTTAAACTCAACCAGATCTATGAAGGAACGAACGAAATACAGCGCTTGGTCATTGCGCGTAGCATTCTGAAGTAATCATGAGGCAACAACGCCAACCGTTACGGTTCTACGGTTGGCGTTTTACTTGATGGATACCACAGATTGCGATTAAATCAGTTCGTTTCTGATTGATGAGGGCGGATACCAGTAGAAAAAGATACGGGCTCGCTGCAATGAAGCGCAGTTCATATGAGTGGTGAAAGTACTGTTGCCAGGTGCATATGTATAAAGGAGCATCTTTATAACTTTTGTATTCAGCCATCATCTTTAAACATGGT
>JAGLBF010000114.1 GCA_018260375.1 Deinococcus sp. | reverse complement strand
TAGGTCACTAGCACCAGGCTAGCGTAAAGGCCTACCTTGTCAACAACACATCTGATACGGATTCCGATTGATTTGGCGTACTTCCGAATCAATCCGAGCGGATGCGAGTGGGAACAGCATACGGACTGTGCGGTATGGAGCCACAGGCGGCGCTTTTCCGACTGTGGTGGAATTTAGCGGCAGTCCGTATGAGACGCTGAACAGAGACGGCCTAGCCATCATGTTGAAGCGTCTCACTTTTATTGTTTAGTCATACACCCGCCGGCCTGGGTTCATCGCGTGTTCAACATGGTTCAGGTCGGCATCTGCCTTGCACCGTGCATCAGCGCTGGGTGGTTTAGGCCTCACCCGGCGCTACAGCCATACTTCGGCCCAGTCGCCTGCCTGTATGTCCTCGCCTTCGGGGATGCACACCAGCGCACCCGACTCGCTGAGTGAGCGCAGAATACCGCTGCCCTGGTGGTGGTAGAGGGCCACCTGTGAGCCGCCTGCGCTGCGCTGTATGATATTGGCGCGCCAAAAGGCGGTTTTGCCCACCACGCTCCGCAGCGGTTCATAGGCAGGCAGACGCACGGTGCGCGGCGGCTCGCCTGTAAGCACGGGGCGCAGCATCACCTGAAACACCACCAGACTGCTGACGGGGTTACCGGGTAAGCCCACCACCGCCGTAGTATTCCAGCGCCCGGCGATGACGGGGCCGCCTGGGCGCATTTTGACCTTCCAAAAACTGACTTGGCCCTCGTTCATAAGCAAGTCGCGCACCAGGTCGTATTTACCCATGCTGACCCCGCCAGAGGTGAGCAACAGATCAAGGTCAGGCAGGGCGGCGAGTTGGGCGTGCAGGGCAGGCAAGCTGTCTGGCACATGGTTCAAGATGGTGACTTGGCAGCCCGCTTCTTGCAAGAGCCCGTACAGGCCATAGGTGTTAGAGTTATACACCTGTCCGGGCAGCAGCGGCATAGGCGGCTCTATCACTTCGTCACCCGTGGCAAGCACCGCTACCCGCCAGGGGCGCTGAACGGTGACCTGGGCGTGTCCTGCGGCGGCAGCCAAAGCCACTCGCGCAGGCGTAAGGCGTTCACCTGCCCGCAAGACAACGTCTCCAGCTGTGAAATCTTCGCCGCACTGCCGCACGTCTTTGCTCTGGGCGGGGCGGCGCAGGTACACAGTGTCGCCCTCTACGCTCAGTTGTTCCACTGGGCAAATCGCGTCTGCACCGTGTGGCATAGACGCACCCGTATAGATGTACATGGCTTGCCCAGGCCCCACTACGCCGCTAAAGGCCAGTCCAGCGCGGCTTTCGCCTATCAGTTGTAGGGGCGTGGGGTGGTCACTGCTGGCCTCTGCGGTGTCAGCAGCGCGGCAGGCAACGCCGTCCAGGGCGCTTTGGGTGCTGCTGGGGTGGTCTACGCGGGCTAGAAGGTCACTGGCCAGAACCAAATTGTAGCTTTGCAGTAAGTTCACGGTGACGCTGGGGGGTGCAGGCAGCAGTGCGGCGATGGCGGCGCGGGCCTGCGCTACGCTGATATTCATCGGAAAATCCATGCCAATATTGTGACAGCAAGGGCAAGAAGCCATAGAAGCCTATGGTTTCAACAAGGGGTGTGGGCGGCGCCAAACCAGTTATGCTGAGGGCCAGCATGCCACACGACACGTCACAACGCACACACGCCTGGGCAGCCGGCTCCTGGGATAAGGCCATGAACGTATCTGAACAGGTTCTAGAACATCATGACCCATTGACCGACCTCAAATACATTTACCGCGCTGATAGTCATCGCGAGGCGCTTCACTGCCTGCAGACGGCTAAGGTAAAGCACAGCGCGTCTGTGACCAAGTTGGGTCTGGAGCTGTGTGCTGTAAATGTCTAAGCCTTCACCTGTGCTGCGCGAGCAAAGTACCCAAGACGCTTTGCAACTGGCCTACTGGCTCACCGACCCCCAGGCCGAGTGGAAGCAGTGGGACGCGCCTTATTACCACGCCGCCAATGCCCAAAAAGACGGGGCGCAATCCGATCACCTCCCCAGCAACGAGCGCATGATTGCGGTTGAGGGCCAAGCCATCGGCATGGTGACGCGCCACCCCGAACAGCCCCAGGCAGGCGGCTGGTGGGAACTGGGCATACTGATTTATGACCCGCAGTTCTGGGGCGGCGGTACCGGTACGCAGGCACTGCGCGACTGGACGGGCCTCACCTTTGCCGAAACGGGAGCGCATGTGCTGACCCTGAGCACCTGGAGCGGCAACGAGCGCATGATTCGTGCGGGCCTGCGCGTAGGCTACCGCGAATGTGCCCGCGTGCGTGAGGCGCGTTTGTGGAAGGGCGTGCGCTATGACAGCGTGCGACTCGACCTGTTGCGGCGCGAGTGGGAGCAGCGTCCAGCGTGAGCAGCGACAACCACAAGCGCCCCAGCGGCGAGGCCATCACCAACCCGCCAGGCTACCTGGCAACACAGGATCTGCGCGAACGGGGTTGGAATCCGCGCCTGATCACTCAGTTTCTGGGCGAGCACGACCTCACCCGCCCCAACGGGCTGCGGATGGGGCGGCGCAAACTGCCTCCCGTCAAGCTGTACCTTGAGCGCCGCGTAGAGGCCGCTGAAAATGACGAAGAGTTTCTGGTGCTGTTGCAGCGAGTCCAGGACAGGCGTGAGCGGGTACAGCAGCGCCGCGCTGAGCAGCAACGTGAGCGGGCCGAAAAGATGCAACACCTTGCCGAGCAGTACCACCCGCAGGTGTCGGCTTTGCCTCTTCGCAAGGGTGCTGTGCGCCAAGCCCGCGCTCCTTATCTCGGCGAGCTAGAGGCTACCGTAGCGCGCGCCGCTCAACAACTGAACTTGTCCGCTGCCGAGCAAAAAGAACTGCGCCGACTGCTTACCGCGCAGCTCAACGCGGCCCTTTGCCGTGTGTACCCCTGGTTTCCCTCACCGCAAGCATTGCCCGCAGCCAGGCAGACAGCTCAGGCGCGTCCCGCCGACTGGCAAAGCTGGGAGTGGGACTAGGGGAGAGCCGTTTGCGCCGCCGTGATGGCTAGGGCCAACAGACTTTTTAGGAGCGAGCGTCAGACAACCTTCCCCTTATACAGATTCCGATTCACTGCGGGCGTTTCTGATGTAACCCGAATGGATGCGAGTGGGAAACAGTAGGCATTTCGCGGGGGCGCAGACGGCACTGTGCCGCCTGTTGTGGAATTAAAGTGCAGGCCGTAGTTAGCTTAGCTAGCTCGTCAACTGTCAAGCAACTGGCCCCGCGCACCATGTCCCTCTGCGTGCCAGGCCTGTTAGGATAGGTACAGTGTTTATCTTGCTTGCAAGTCTACCTTTTTTGCTGCCACCCCAACCCGCCGTAGAGCCTATTGGGCAGGGTCACTTGCCCACGCCTACGCGCCAGGACATGATATTTGCGGCCCCAACGTCCGGCCCAAAACTGTCTGGCCTGCCTAAGACTGGCCAGGTGAGCGCCCGCGCCTCAGCCCAGCCTCGGCCTGCCGCAGCGCCGCCCAAACAGGTGGCGATAACCCTGGATGACGGCCCCAACCCCAAATTTACCCCTATAGCCCTCAAAGTTGCTCAGGATGAGAACGTGCCGCTCACCTTTTTTCTTATCGGGCAAGAGGCCGTGCGCTACCCAGACCTAGTACGGGCCGAGGCCGCTGCGGGGCATGCTATCGGCAACCATAGCTGGCACCATCCGCTCTATACGGTGGGTGATACACGCGGGTTGTGGGAAGTGCAACAGACCAACAACTTGATAAAAAGTGTCACGGGCACGCTTCCCACACTATTCCGGCCCCCTGGCGGTCTGTTGCATACAGGTACGGCGGCGGCGGCCAAGTCGCTGGGTATGTCGCTGATTTTCTGGGACGCCACGGGCAACGACCACAGCCCCAGCGCCCGCTCGATTCAGCGCGATATTCTTCGTCAGGTTCACCCAGGCAGCATCATCTTGCTGCACGACGGCGGTGGCCGCAACCGCTACCAGGACATGAAAGCCCTGCCTGTCATCATCCGTACCCTCAAAGCGCGGGGGTACAGCTTTGTTACCGTGCCGGAGCTGCTAGGTCAGCCCGCCCCTATGCCCGTGCCTGAGCAGGCGCTGACCGCCGCCACTGGTACGCTCGTAACTTCAGTGACCTTGCAGCCTATTCGCACACTGCTGCCCGGCACACAACCCATTTCGGATGAGGGTGAGAACCGTGTTCCTGCTGGCGCCAACCAACCCCAGGCTACTCAGACGCAAGTCACAGCGTTGCAAACCCAACCGGTGCAAACCCAACCGGTGCAGTCTCTAGCAGTGTCCGCCGTATCCGCTCCCACTGCCGCGCAAGCTACCCCGCTGCTTCACCACGTCTTTGGCAACGGCAACGAGTTTGGTTCGGTGCTGGCCCACGAGGTCTTTATGTCGCCGTGGCTGCTACCTGTGCTCGGTGCTTTGAGTGTGCTGCTGATGGTGCTGACCCTCTGGGCCGCGCCCAGGTCTGACCGTGACCCTAACAGCAACTCAAAACGCCGCTAGACGTTTGCCTGCCGCCGTAGCCCACTTTTTGGCATACTGCCTGACATGACCACTGACCAGCAACCGCGCCCCGCCCACAGTGTCGCTAGTGTCGCTTTTGACTGGGGCGGCGTGTTTACCATCGGCACCTTTGACGGACGCTCTACGGCCCGTCTGGCAGAGCAAACGGGCGCAGACGTTGCGTTGGTGCGCCAAAGCTACTTTCGCCACGTTCAACAGCTAGAAGTTGGGGCCTGGACGCTGCCGCAGTTTTGGCAAATCATGCAGCAAGAAACAGGTATCACCTTGCCCTACGCCGACTTTGAGGCGCTGTACCTGGGCAGCATCTATGACAACGAACCCATGTACGCCCTGCTGCGCCGTTTGCCCCCCAGTGTGCGGGTGGGGTTACTGAGCAACAATTACCCTGTGGTGAGCGACCACCTGCGTGCCCGGCCTGCATTTGCCCGCTTTGACGCGTTGGTGTTTTCCAATGAAATACATGCCAAAAAACCTGACCGCCAAGCGTTTGAGGCGCTTGAGCAGGCCATGCAGCGCCCCGCTTCACAAGTGGCCTTTGTAGACGACGTACAGGAGAATATTGACGCCGCGAACCGTTACGGCTTGTACGGCCTGCTGTACGCCCCTGAACGCCACGCTGACTTTGAAGCTGCGCTGGGTGAGTGGCTGGGCATACCGCTGGGTGAGTAATACGGATTGTGCTTAAACCTCTGTAACTAGGCGATAAAAGAAAGCCAATACGTGTAGGAATACATACGCATGTCGTGATAGGCAAGCGCAGTCTGTGTAGGGCCTGGTGATAACAATAAAGCCATGCATAAAGGCCATCAGTCACTGCTCCATTAACTTTATCTCAATGCGCCGTGCCTCAGCGTCTCTGTGTACTTTGGCCTTATAACCCGGTGACCTTATGAGTATGAGGGGTCAAGCGTGAACGTGCTAACGCTGGTTTTCTGTCCTCATCCACTTTCTGTTACCCAGCATCAACGAGAGGAGAGGCATCTTTTTGCCCAGGTTCGCGTATCATACGGACTGCCGCTAAATTCCACCACAGTCGGAAAAGCGCCGCCTGCGGCTCCATACCGCACAGTCCGTATGCTGTTCCCACTCGCATCCGCTCGGATTGATTTGGCGTACTTCCGAATCAATCGGAATCCGTATCAAACCACTCATTTGCCAAAATGCTCTACACTGCCCCTGTGAACGATTCTGATGCCCAGAGTACCGCCGCTTCCTCTGTTTCCCGTGGCTTAGCGCCAGCAACAGGCAGCAGGCGGTCAGCGGTGCGGCTCTTGCAGGGCTATCTGTGGCACCCTGTCAGTGCAGGAGAAGACAGCGCTGAGTACTTTGGGGACTTTGAAGACTTTGACCTAGAAAACTACCTGCCCCGCGAGCTGGGTGAGGCCCATGTGTTATGGGATAAAATTAGCCCGCCCTTTGCCTTTTTTGAAAACGGCGAACCAACGGTGTCACAGGTGTTTTACCAGCTGACCGTGCTGCAAATGTACGACATGCACCCCAACAGCGAGCAACTGAACAAAGACGCGCAAGAGGCTTCACAGGCCCTCGGCCCTCTGCTAGAGGTTACTCCAGCGGGTGTAGGCTGGCAACTTTGGGAAGATTTGCGCGAGCTGTAGAGAGGCAGGCGTTGAGCAACTGGGCAGCCAGTCACCAGTTGCCAGCTACCAGGCATCACCTCCCCCCGCCCTCAGGTGCGGGTGCTAAGCTAGGCGCATGATTGACTGGCTTAACCTCTATACTGGTGATGACACTCACCCGCGCCGCTTTGATTCACCCGCGTCGCTGCGACAATTCCTGAGCCGTGTAGAGCGCCTAGACGAACAGGGCATTTTGTCGCTGCTAGAGTTTGGCGAAGTCTCGCCGCCGCTGACCCGCCTTAGCTACCGCCTGGAGAAATTGGGCCAACTGGGCCACGCCGCGCCGCATGTGAACGAGTAGGTGACCAGCCGTGAATGGGGTTGACCTGATTTTGCACCTAGGGAACCCGTATCTTTTCCCACTCGCATCCGCCCTCGTTGAATCTGAAATAACCAGATTTAGTCCGCAGTCCGTATGCTGTTCCCACTCGCATCCGCTCGGATTGATTCGGAACTGCACTGAATCAATCGGAATTCGTATTACACCTGTCCGCCTGCCAGCACGGTAGAAAAGTCTGCGCCACTCAGCGTTTCGTGTTGTATTAGGGCCGATACTAGGCGGTGCGCTTCGGCTTGGTGGGCGTTGAGCAAGCTGAGCACCCGCTGGTGCTGGGTTTCAAGCAGGGTACTCACCTCCTCATCTACTTGGCGGGCCACCTCGTTGCCGTATTGCGGCAGCCCCCAGTCGTCTTGGGTCAGGGCCACTTTGCCCACGCGCTCGCTCATGCCCCAGGCTGTAACCATGCGCCGCGCTAGGTTGGTGGCCTGCTCGAAGTCGTTTTGTGCGCCCGTAGTGACCTCGCCAAAAAACACTTCCTCGGCGGCCCGCCCTGCAAGGGCCACGGCAATGCGGTCTTCAAGCGCGGCGCGGGTGTAATGCAAGCGGTCTTCGGCAAGCGGCATCATAAAGCCAGCAGCCCGTCCACGCGGCACAACCGTCAACTTGTGCACCCGCTCTGCATAGGGCAGCAGTTGCGCGGCGAGCGCATGTCCGACCTCGT
>JAGLBF010000009.1:26599-32342 GCA_018260375.1 Deinococcus sp. | reverse complement strand
CCCAAACTTCGGCCAACACAGCACGCCAGGCGCTGATGGCCTCACAACAAGGTCAAGAAGCGGTGACGGGTACGCTTGAAGGTATGCAAAACGTGCGGCGCGAGGTACAGGACATCGCCAAGCGTGTAAAAGGCCTGGGTGACCGCTCACTGGAAATTCAAGAAATTGTGGATACCATCAGTCAGATTGCCCGTCAGACCAACTTGCTGGCACTGAACGCGGCCATTGAGGCAGCGGGTGCAGGCGAGGCGGGCGGACGCTTTACCATCGTGGCAGATGAGGTGCGTAAGCTCGCAGATACCTCAGGCCAGGCTACTTCGCGTATCGCCGCGCTGATTAAAAACGTGCAGTCCGAAATTCAGGACGTGGTGGTGCGGGTGGAAGAAGGTACCCGCGAAGTGGAGCAGGGCTACCGCGTCGCCGGCACCGCAGGGGAGCGTCTGCGCGAAATCGGTACGCTGTCTGAGCGCTCTGCCGAACTCGCCGAGCAAATTTCAGAAGCAACCCAAGACCAGGTGCAGGGCATTGAACAGGTGGGTCAGGCCGTCACCCAGATTAACAACATCGCCCAGGACTCGTCCCAGTCGGTTGAAGAAGGCCGCGCCGTTGCCGAGCAGTTGCAGCAACTCGCGGTAGGCTTAAACACGTCGCTGTCACGGTTCCGCTTGCCCAATTGATAGCTCAATACTCAGTTGATATTGTTCGACTGGATAAGGCGCCTCATGGGTGGGCCAGTTGGTCGAGGTTGAAGGCCGTACCCTTTCAAGAGAAGTGAGGAGTAAGGAATGCCAAGAAGCGAAATGATGGAAACCTTCTTCCAAGATGCCCATGAGGCGCTGGGCAACTTGGAGGCAGCGGGGCAAGCGCTGCAACAAGACACAGTGGGCGACCAAGACCAAGTACACATGGGTCAGATGCTGGTGTTGTCACACCGCCTACGTGGTACGGCGGGTCTGTACGGGTTTCCGCAGCTTTCTAGTCTGGCGGGGGTGGCTGAGCGTCTGCTCGAATCGCGCCCACAGTTGCCCGCTCAGGGACGCCAGCAATTTGTCAGCCTGATGAGCCGCATCATTGAGCTGCTGCGCGCAGGGCTTAATTATCTGGATGTCAACGGCAAGGAGCTACAACTGGGGCTAGAGTTTTCGGCAGCAGGCGGCACAGCAGAACTGCAAAAACTGGTGTACGCCTACCCGCAGGCTTTTAAGCCTTACTCAGCGGCTAAGCAGTTTCATGAACAGCAACTGCGTGAAGAGATGGCCGCCGCAGCCGAACAGCCCCTGGCGCAGCCTGTGCCGGCCAAAGCCGTACTAGAGCAACAACTGCGCGACTTTTATAAGGACAACAGCGAAACCTGGGAATACTACGCTCCCGAGGTGCGTGAACACCTGGAGGTACTGCGTGAGCAGCTTGCCAGTGGCTCTGCAGCGAACATAGATGTGATGTTCCGAGCAGCGCACACCATCAAGGGCAGCTCGTACATGGTGGGCTTTACCCCACTGGGCGACTTTGCCCATAAGCTAGAAGACCTCCTAGGCGCCGTGCGTGAAGGCGTGCAGCCACTTGCAGGAAATGTCGAAGAGCTGCTACAAGAAGCAACGGACACCGCTGAACACTACCTCAAAGTGGCAGAAGGCGACACAGCGGCTCACTTGCAGGGTACGGAGCGACTGCAAGCCCAGCTCAACCACATGGCGGCGGGAGAACCGCTGGAAACCTTTACCTCTGTGTCGCCGGACGCTGAGCCGCAGGTGGCCGCCGCACAAGCGCCACAAGCCGTGCTAGAGCAGCAACTGCGCGACTTTTATAAGGACAACAGCGAAACCTGGGAATACTACGCTCCCGAGGTGCGTGAACACCTGGAGGTACTGCGTGAGCAGCTTGCCAGTGGCTCTGCAGCGAACATAGATGTGATGTTCCGAGCAGCGCACACCATCAAGGGCAGCTCGTACATGGTGGGCTTTACCCCACTGGGCGACTTTGCCCATAAGCTAGAAGACCTCCTAGGCGCCGTGCGTGAAGGCGTGCAGCCACTTGCAGGAAATGTCGAAGAGCTGCTACAAGAAGCAACGGACACCGCTGAACACTACCTCAAAGTGGCAGAAGGCGACCCCCTGCCACTCGAGCAGTCAGCCCAGTTGTTACAGGGCCAGATGGAAGCGCTGGTGCAGGGTGAGACGCTCAGCCGTGTTATTCCTGCCGAAATGACTGACCAGACCGCGCCTGCGGTAGCACCTGCTATCACCACCGTGCGCGTGCGTGCCGAGCAGCTTGACGGTCTGATGGCCCAGGTGGGTGACCTGGTGGTGGCGCGGTCACAGATGACGCAGGCCATGGAGCGCCTCTACGCCCTAGAGCGCGCTATGGGCGACAGCCAAAGCCGCTTTCAGCGCACTGTACGCGACTTTGAAGAGCGGTATCTCAACCCAGACATGGTTCGCCTGGGCCAAGACACTGAGGCCGCGTCCAGCACCTCACAGGCAAGCGCACAAAGCAGCCTGCGCTCGGACATCAATCAGCAATTTAACGAGCTAGAATTTGATACCTACAGCGATTTGAATATTTTGGCGCGCAGCATGACCGAGTTGAGCGCTGACTTTGCAGAGCTGCGTACCCGTTTTATAGACGGCCTTAATGAGCTTTCAGAAGAAAACGAAGACATGAGCAAGCTCATTCGCCGCCTGCGCCTAGACATCAGCCGCACCAGCCGCGTGCCGTTTGCTCAGGCAGTGGTACGCCTGCGCCGCTGGGCGCGTGATCACAGTGAATTTGTGCTGTCGGTCACAGGCGAGAACCTGGAAATTGAAAATAGCGTGCTGCAAAATCTCAATGAGCCGCTGCTGCACCTGCTGACCAACGCGGTGTATCACGGTATTGGTGCACCTGAAGAGCGCGCCGCGCAGGGTAAAGACCCGCTGGGACACGTCCGTATTAGCGCCCAGGAGCTGGGCAGTTTTCTGGAAGTAAGCGTGGAAGATGACGGGCGCGGCCTTGACCTAGAGGCCATCCGTATTCGCGCTTTGGAACGTGGTCAACGCTCAGCTCAGGAACTAGCAGAGATGTCGGATGATGAGCTAGCCCGCCTTATCTTGTTGCCAGGGCTGTCTACCGCCAAATCGGTCAGCACGACGGCAGGGCGCGGCGTGGGCATGGACGTGGTGGCGAGCAGTATGCGCCGCTTGGGCGGTGATTTGCTGATTCGCACCCAGCGCGGCAAGGGCACCCGTATCACCCTGCGCGTGCCGACTAGTCAGCAGATTATTGACGTGCTACAAGTCCGCATGGGTCAGCAGATGGTGGGCTTTGCCACCAGCGTCATTCAGGCCCTGCGCGAGGTTCATGAAACCGACCTGGCTGTAGGTGATGAGGGCATGGAAGTGCTTGACAACGGGCAGTGGATTTCTATTCTGGATATGCGCCAGATGTGGGGCCTGCCGCCTACAGACGACACCTGGAAGCTGCTGATTTTGCGCTCGGTATCGGGCAATATTGCGGTGCGGGTTGATGACTTTGACCGCATTGAAGAAGTGGCACTCAGCCCGCTGTCGGGTCTGCTGCGCTCGCTCGATTACATTACGGCGACCACAGTAGCGACCACAGGCGAAGTGCTGCCCGTCATTGACCCCACAGGCTTGCTGCGCCTGCACACCCAGCCTGATCGCTGGCTCGGCACAGAGCAGGGTCTGCAAAAGGCAGCCGTACACCGCCGCATCTTGCTGGTCGACGACTCACTGAGTGTGCGCAGGCTGGTCAGTCGTATGCTTGAGCGCGGTGGCTACGAAGTGCAGACCGCCAATGATGGACAAGAAGCCTTTGAGTTGTTGCAATTTGGCCTGCACTTTGACCTGGTGGTCACCGACCTAGAAATGCCGCGCATGAACGGCTACGAGCTGCTCGAAGCGGTGCGCGGGCGGCAGGCGATCCAGCATCTGCCCATGGTTGTCATGACCACCCGTGCAGGCGATAAGCACCAGCGCCTCGCCTTTCAACTGGGGGCCAACGACTACTTTAGTAAACCTGTTGATGAAGCGCTCCTTCTTCGCCGCCTGAATAAGATCTTGGAGGAACAAAAAACTTTATGAGCAGTAGCCCTCCTCTGGTTTTTATCGTGCAAGACGAACTGCTGTACCAGACGTACGCCTGGTTATGTGCGCAGGCTGATGTCCCTTACGTACGTGCCGAGGGCGGCCTACATGCACTGACGCAGTTAGAACGTACCCACGCCAGCGCCATCATCTGCGAAAAGCGTCTGGCAGACATGCAAGCACTGGAATTATGGAGCATTATTCGCAGCGACCCCGCCACCCATAACCTCCCCTTCTTTTTGCTTGCTGACAAAGCGCCCACTGAATTTACCGCCGCCGTTGACCACACTATTGGCCGTGCAACCTGTACGCCCCTGGCCCTTTCAAGAATTTTGGCGTCTGCTTTTCCTCAAGTAGCCTTGCCGCCTTTTTTGTCCTCCACAGCAACTCCCTCACTGCACTGTGACTTACGCACCTTCTCACTCACCGAACTGATCGCTTGGCTGAATGAAAACCAGAAGACAGGCCACTGGATCATCAAGATAGAAGAGGCTTCAGGATACCTGATTATGCAAAAAGGTGAGCTGATTTACGGCGAGTTTACCTATGAACGGGGTCAAGATTCTCTGCTGGCCCTCATACTGGAAAGCTTAGAGGTCAACAAAAATAACCAGCATGTCAAAGAGGACATCTCTTATTTTGAAGCAGGTCAACTTGCTGAAGGCTACCCGCGCAATATTGATATGTCCACCCGGAGACTTTTGGTTTCAGCCACTGTATCTATTGACCACCTTAATGCTGAGATCATCGGTTAGGCTCAGTCCTATGCTGTGATACCCGTGTGCTGTAATACCTGTGCGGGCTCAGTTTTGATCTTTACTCATTATCAGTTCCACTAAGCTCTATCAGTTCTACTAGGCTATATCAGTTCCACTAGGCTATTTGACAGGAGAATAACCCCTATGCCAGAAATTTT
Source organism: Deinococcus sp. (assembly GCA_018260375.1). Lineage (GTDB taxonomy): Bacteria > Deinococcota > Deinococci > Deinococcales > Deinococcaceae > Deinococcus. The sequence goes on along the minus strand of JAGLBF010000009.1, from coordinate 27,344 downwards.
TATCGTTGATGACAGCGTCAGTGTTCGTAAAGCCCTAGAAATCGCCTTTAAACAGCACCATATCACCACCCGCAATGCTGTAAGTGGCGAAGATGCCCTTGATAAACTGGATGATGCGCCCTTTGACCTGATGATCACCGACATCATTATGCCCGGCATCACCGGCTTTGAACTGTGTCAGCAGGTAAAGGCCAACCCCCGCTACGCTCACATTCCGGTGCTGTTGATCAGCGGCAATGTCGACGAAGAGGTGAGGCGCGAAGCCCAGCAAGTCGGCGCTGAGGACATTTTACGCAAGCCTTTTCGCCCCGATGAGTTACTACCCATCGTACAGCGCTTTTTGCAGCTTTCGGCGCAGCGTCGTCAGGCCGCCGAGGGTGCGGCCAGCGTAGAGCAGATAAGCAGCGGCGCTGAGCCCTCAGCAAGCACAGCTGCTGATCAGCCGAGCACCCCTGTCCCTGTGCATCAGTCTATTGTGGTTGCCACAGCCTTTTTTAATGCACAGGGGCAGTTGCAGCAAAGCAGTGGCGTCGCCTTGCCGCCAGCGGTGCAGTCGTACGCACGCTTTTACCTCAACACCGCTCAGGCACTAGGCACGCAGCTGAGCAGCGGCCACATGCACGACGTGCGCCTAGACTTTGAAACGCAGCAGATAATCTTTAGTCACCTAGACGGCTATGTCAAAGTAGAAGTGCTGCTCAAGTCCTAAACGGGCCTGTCCGCTTCTTGGACAAAACGGCACCTG
>JAGLBF010000009.1:0-26499 GCA_018260375.1 Deinococcus sp. | reverse complement strand
TATAGGGCCTGTCCGCTTCTTGGACAAAACGGCACCTGTATAGGGCCTGTCCGCTTCTTGGACAAAACGGCACCTGTATAGGGCCTGTCCGCTACCATCCTGCTTATGAAACACACCCACCGCGTACAAGTCAACCCCCTCGCCGCTGAGATGCACCTCAGCGGCCCCGAAGTCCGTCACCTCAGGGTCATGCGTGTCAAAGTGGGCGACGTAGTGGAGGTTTTTGACGGCGCAGGCACAGCGGGCGAAGCCACTTTGCTGGAGATAGATGATGTCCGTGCCACACTGCAACTTCTAAACGACCCAGCAGCGTTACCACCTGGCGATATGCGTGAGTACCCGCAGCCTGTGACGCTGGCAATTGCGCTGCTTAAGGGCGACAAGCTGAGCGATGTGGTGCGCGCTTCTACCGAGTTGGGCGTGGCCCGCATCCAACTGCTGACCACTCGTTACGCCGACGTGCCTGATATTGGCGACAACAAGCTGTCTCGGCTGCGCCGCGTGGCTGCCGAAGCCGCGAAACAGTCGCAGCGCTTGGTCATTCCTGAGGTACTTAGCCCGGTAGCACTGAATAAATACGCTCCTGAAGGCCAGGTGTTTTTTGCGCACCCCGGCAGCAAAGAGACCGTGCTGGCTCAGGTGCGCTGGAATACGCCACTGACCTTTATCACGGGGCCGGAGGGCGGTTTGAGTGACGAAGAAGTGAGCGCGCTCGCTCAGTTTGCCACGCCGCTCACCCTCGGCCCGCGAATCTTGCGCGCTGAGACTGCGCCGCTGGCTTTGCTGGGCGCGCTGGCGGCGAGTGGGGTATAATGACGGACTTAAAGCTTGAACCGTGTTAACAATGTGGTAAAAGAAGGCCAGCGGCAGTAGCAACCGTTGTAAGTGGCGGCGTTGTCAGTATCGGGGTTGTCAGTAGCGGGGTTATGACGAGCGGGGTATAGTGCAGTATGGACTTTGGGACGGACAATGCCAGTGAACACACCCCGCCGCTAGAAGCTCCAGTGCTAGAAACCCATGTACTGGATAACTCTGTGCTGTCGCGCATTCACAAGGTGATGCAGTTGCGTGAAGAGATAGAGGCGCTGGGCGCATTGGGGCCGTTTGTGCCTGAAATAGACTGGCAAGATAGCGGCGAGCACCTGACATTGGTCATCGATGTGCCTGGCTGCACCCATGAAACCCTGCACCTAGAGCATGAAGAAAGTGCGGTGATCATCAGCGGCAAGCGCGAGGAAGCCCAGCAACCTCTGCGCCACCGCGAGCGCAAGACGGGCCGCTTTATGCGCCGTATTCCTTTTCCTGAAGCGGTACTTATTCACAGCGCCGAAGCCCAGGTACAAGCAGGTGTGCTGAGTGTCCGCTTTGAAAAGGTACACAAGACCATAGAGCTTTGAGGGTATTGGCTTTTTAGACCACAGGTGTAGACAGTAAACACCAGGCCCCATTCAGCGCTGAATATTTAAAAATATTACAAGTTGCTTGTTTTGGCCTCAGCATTATTATGTTTGGTTTTTATACTGTCTGAGTTTTGTAAAGCTAAACAAAGGGGCCACATTCTATTCACTATTTTATTAAAAGGCAAATGAACTAATACTTCAATAATCGGCTTCTATTTTTATCTAGAAGCAACATCATCTCTAGCGCAGCGGTGACTGGCGTAACGTGGGCAGACCACGGGGGAGCCGCAGCTTGACAACAGGGGCCGCACGCCTGGGCCACAGATATAGAAGGAGCCCATATGCAAAAACGCGCACTACTATCGGTCAGTGACAAAACAGGAATTGTAGCGTTGGCCCAGGGGCTACAGGCGCAGGGTTGGGAGATTCTTAGCACGGGTGGCACCTTTGCGGCGCTGTCGCAGGCGGGGATCAGCGCAAAGCAGGTGAGCGACATCACCGGCTTTCCTGAGATGATGGACGGGCGGGTCAAGACCCTGCACCCTGCCATACACGGCGGTATTTTGGCGCGGCGCGGTACGGCACACATGGACGAACTCGCCGCACAACACTTCGGGCCTATTGACCTGGTGTGTGTCAACCTCTACCCCTTTCAGGAGACGGTGGCACGCGGCGCACCCGACCTAGAGGTGATAGAAAACATTGACATCGGCGGCCCCGCCATGATCCGATCGGCGGCTAAAAACCACGAAGCGGTGCTGATTTTGGTTGACCCTGCCGACTACCCGCTGGCCTTGCAAGCCGAGGTGTTACCTGCCGAGCGCCGCCGCCTTGCGGCCAAAGCCTACCAGCACACCAGCAAGTATGACGCGGCGATTACCGCCTATCTGTCGGGTGAGTCAGACACGTTGCCCACCGAGCTGCCGGCCGAGATGACCTTGCAACTAAGCCGCGTAGCCCAGGTGCGCTACGGCGAAAATCCCCACCAACCTGGGGCCATCTACCGCTGGGGCGCGGCGCGTGGGCCTGTACTGGATGCCAGAGTGGTGGCGGGTAAGCCTATGAGCTTTAATAACTACGCCGACGCAGACGCAGCCTGGAGCCTGTGCCAAACACTTGCCCAGCAAGAACAGGGTGCGGTATGCGTAGCTGTTAAGCACGCTAATCCCTGTGGCGTGGCGGTGGCTCCCGATGTCAAACGAGCCTGGGAGCGCGCCCGCGACGCGGATACCCTCAGTGTGTTTGGCGGCGTGGTGGCTGTCAGCGAGGCGGTAGACCTAGAAGCAGCTCAGAGCCTGAAAGGTACTTTTTTGGAGGTGCTGATTGCGCCTGCTGTGAGCAGCGAGGCGGTAGAGTGGTTCGCCGCCAAAAAGCCCGACCTGCGCGTTCTGATCGCCGCCAAATCTGAGCGGATCAGCGTACTTGATGTGCGCTCTCTGACAGGCGGCTTTGCCGTACAAGAGCGCGACAACCGACCCTGGGACGACATTCACCCCGAAACCGTGACCACTAGAAAGCCTACTCCAGAAGAGTGGAATGACCTGCGCTTTGCCTGGGCTGTGGTCAAAGGGGCGCGCAGCAACGCCATCGCCATTTGCAAAGACGGCGTCACGGTAGGTTTAGGTGCGGGTACGGTGAGCCGCATCTGGGCTGCCGAGCGCGCTGTTACCAACGCGGGTGAAAAAGCACGGGGCGCGGTGCTCGCCTCAGAAGCCTTTTTTCCTTTTGATGACGTGGTGCGCCTCGCCGCTCATGCGGGCGTCAGCGCTGTACTGCAACCTGGAGGGGCCAAACGTGACCCCGAAGTGGTGGCCACCTGCAACGAACTGGGCCTGAGCATGGTGTTTACAGGTTCACGACACTTTAGGCACTGACAAAAGGCAGTCTGAACATCTCAACGATCAAATGCTGGTATACAGAGTGAGCTTTCCTATCCTGTATTCAATAATGATAAAGTCCGCCATGCGTACTAGCTATGGTCTATAATACGGATTCCGATTGATTTAGAAGTACGCCAAATCAATCCGAGCGGATGCGAGTGGGAACAGCATACGGACTGCGCGGTATAGAGCCGCAGGCGGCGCTTTTCCGACTGTGATGGAATGGAGCGGCAGTCCGTATAAGCCTCTTTTCTTTAACCGCCCACCATCCAAAAATAGGTGCCAACTATGAAAGAATTACTGGGCAAACCCCTGGCCGTCAAGGTAAGTGCCGAGGTTAAAGCGCACCTGACACGGCTGGGGACGACGCGCATGGTCAGCGTGGTGGCTTCGAGCGACCCTGCCACGCTGATTTATGTAGAGAGCAAACGCCGACAAGCTGCCCGCCTGGGTGTAGAGCTGACGATACACGACCTGGGTGCGCAGACCACCCAAGATCATTTAGAGGCTGAACTACGCGACCTCTCTGACAACCCACAGGTTCACGGCATTGTACTAGAGCTACCGCTGGCGGCTCACCTAGACGCAGATGCGGCGCTGCGCCAGATCGTTCACCCCAAGGACATTGAGGGGTTGTCACCCGCCAATCTGGCGCTGGTGGCCGCGGGGCGCGAAAGTGAGGCGCTGTTGCCGCCGACACCGCGCAGTATCCGCTTTTTGCTGCGCGAGGTGCTGGAGTTAAAAGGGGCGCGTATTGCCATCATCGGGCCAGGGCGCACGGTGGGCCGGCCCCTAGTGTGGCTGCTGAACAACAGGGGCGCTACGGTAACGCTGTGCAACGAGCACACCCGCGACCTTGCCAAGCTGCTGAGTCCCTATGACGCGGTGGTGGTGGCGGTGGGCAAGGCGGGATTGCTCCGCCCCGAACAAGTGCAGCCCCATCACATCGTGATTGACGCGGGGATAAATGTGGTGGACGGCAACGTGGTAGGCGACGCCTCTCCAGAAGTAGCGACCAAAGTCAGCGCTATCACGCCTGTCCCTGGCGGTGTAGGCCCGCTTACCAGCGCCCTGATGTTCCAAAACTTGGTGCGCGCCGTGCGTTTACAGCGCGGAGAGCAGGTGGAGTAATACGCACGGCGTCTTGAACCCCGTGTGACGCGGTAGGGAAGCACAGTAGCCGAGAGTTACCCGAATGCTGCAAGCTTGAATGGTTGGGGGTCAACTGCCTTTCGCACTGGGCCTCCTATTGTTACCGGCCCTCCTAATTGTTACTTGGCCCCCTGATTGTTACCGGGCCTCCTGTTATTTATCTCTGGCGATCATTCACTCAGGATCACGTGAGTGTAAATCTAGTCTCTACCTCGCTGCCTGCTGCTGCCGCTCCAAACTCGCTATGCTAGCAGCAGGAGGCCCTACCATGTCTACACTCACCCAGCTCCCCGCCTGGCAAGCTCTACAAACCCACTACCACGCCGAAGGCCAGCACCTGCGCCTAGCTGACCTCTTTGCCCAGGATGCCCAGCGCGGGCAAACCATGTGCGCCCAGGGGGCAGGCTTGTACCTGGACTATTCCAAAAACCGCGTAAACGCCAAAACTCTGGCGCTGCTGCTGGAACTCGCTGAGCAAGCAGGCATAACCCAAAAGCGCGACGCAATGTTTGCGGGCGATAAAATCAATGTCACCGAAAGCCGCGCTGTGCTGCATACCGCCTTGCGTGCGCCACAGGATACGGTGGTGATGGTTGACGGCAAAAATGTGGTGCCAGAAGTTCACGAGGTGCTTGACCGCATGGCCGCTTTTGCAGGTCAAATCCGCAGCGGACAGTGGCTAGGCTACACAGGCAAACCCATTCGCACTATTGTCAACATCGGCATCGGCGGCTCTGACCTCGGCCCGGTGATGGCCTATGAGGGTCTAAAATTTTACAGCCAGCGCGACCTAACTGTGCGCTTTGTGTCTAACGTAGACGGCACCGACCTGGTGGAAAAGGTACGCGACCTTGACCCCGCTGAGACACTTTTTATTGTCTCTAGCAAGACCTTTACCACCCAGGAAACCATGACCAACGCCCGCAGCGCCCGCGCCTGGACACTCGAGGCGCTGCAAGACGAGGCTGCCATTGCCCGCCACTTTGTCGCCGTAAGCACCAACGCCGAGCAGGTGCGCAGCTTTGGCATTGACACCGCTCATATGTTCGGCTTTTGGGACTGGGTAGGTGGGCGCTACAGCATGGACAGCGCCATTGGCCTGAGCCTGATGATTGCCGTTGGCCCCGACCATTACCGCGAGTTGCTGGCAGGCTTTCATGACATGGACGAGCACTTCCGCACCGCCCCCCTTGCCCAGAACCTGCCCGTCTTACTGGGCTTGCTGGGCGTGTGGTACAACAACTTTTTTGGCGCACAAACAGTCGCCATTTTGCCTTATGAGCAGTACCTCGCGTACTTTAGCGCCTACCTCCAGCAGCTAGATATGGAAAGCAACGGCAAGCATGTGACCCTGAGCGGTGAGCAGGTCGACTACCAAACTGGCCCTGTCATTTGGGGACAGCCTGGCACCAACGGGCAGCACGCCTTTTACCAGCTGATACACCAGGGCACCAAACTGATCCCCTGCGACTTTATCGCTTTTGTCAGGCCCCTCAACCCCCTCGCGCCCCACCACGACCTGCTGATGGCGAACGTGTTTGCCCAGACTGAGGCACTGGCCTTTGGCAAATCGCTCGATCAGGTGCTGGCAGGCGGGGTAGACCCTGACGTGGCCCCGCACCGCGTCTTTGAAGGCAACCGCCCCACCAATACCTTGCTGGCAGACCAGCTGACCCCGCGCATTCTGGGCGCGCTGATTGCCCTGTATGAGCACAAAGTTTTTGTACAAGGTGCCATTTGGAATATCAACAGCTTTGATCAGTGGGGCGTAGAGCTGGGCAAGGTACTGGCGAGCCAGATTGTACCCGAATTGCAGGCAGAAGATGAGCCCGACTTGCACCACGATTCCTCAACCAACACACTGATTCGCCGCTACCGCGCTGGACGTAAGGCCGAGTAACATGCGGTGAAAGAAGGCCAGCGGGCGCAGAAAAAAGTACGCGTTTTGCGGTAGGGCAGTACAGTCTGTAGAGAAATACAGTCCGTGCTTTCCTAACTAGGCTGGACTGGAGCGCAGTCCGTATAAGGCAACCGTACCAGCAGTCCCAAAGATAAAGGCTAGATGGAAGCGCTGGCCTACCGCTCGGGGGATGAGTTAGGCTACTCTGGTGGTCTGATGGTCTGCATAGTGTTGACTTTTGTATATGTTCTGGTGCGTCTATGAGCGGTCTAGTGGCCCTATTAGACGATGTAGCGGTGATTGCCAAGCTAGCGGCGGCTTCGCTGGATGACATCGGTGCGGCGGCAGGCAAAGCCAGTATCAAGGCGGTGGGCGTGGTGGTTGATGACACCGCTGTAACGCCCAGTTATCTGCAAGGATTTAGCCCCGCCCGCGAGTTACCTATCATCTGGAAGATTGCCAAAGGGTCACTCCGCAACAAAATTGTGTTTATTTTGCCCGTCATCTTGCTGCTCAGCCAGTTTTTGCCCTGGGCTATGACGCCGCTGCTGATGTTGGGCGGGGCGTACTTATGCTATGAGGGTGCTGAAAAAGTCTACGCCTTGCTAGCTGGGCATAATAAACAAGAACACGCCACCGCAACGGCCCTGACCAACGCCGCTGAGTATGAGCAGCAGATGGTGTCAGGGGCTATACGCACCGATTTTATCTTATCGGCAGAGATTATGGTCATCGCCCTTGCCGAGGTAGCCAGCCAACAGCTGCTGATCCGCGCGCTGAGCCTGATAGCAGTAGCCCTACTGATTACCGCTCTGGTCTACGGCGTGGTGGCCTTTATTGTCAAGATGGATGACGTGGGCTTAAAGCTAGCGCAAAGTTCGTCGTCTGCCACGCGGGGGCTAGGGCGCGGGCTTGTAAAGGCCATGCCTGTCATTATGAGCGTGCTGTCGGTGGTGGGCACAGCGGCGATGCTTTGGGTAGGTGGTCACATTCTGATAAGCGGCGCCAATACCCTAGGCTGGCATGCTCCTGCCGAGCTGCTGCACCACGCCGTAGAGCTGGTACATGGCTTGCCGCTTGCCAACGTGTTAGGCTGGCTGATAGAAACCCTGGGGTCAGCCGTTGTGGGCGTGCTGGTAGGTGGGGTGCTGGTGGGGCTGATGCACCTCAGACCGCACACACAAAAAGACGCCGAAGTGCACTAACGCGTGTGCCAGAGGCCAGAAGCTCAGCAAAGCAGCAAGCATACGGGTGAGCCACGCTGTTGACGGTTGAGTGTTTGGCCCTAGTCCTCTTACTGCTGCTAGCCTGTTGGGTATGACCAACCCCATTCAAGCGATAACTCCACTGCCGACCCGCTCACAAGTCCCCCGTGAACAAACCTGGGATATTGAGGCGCTGTTCGCCACGCCGCAAGCCTGGGAAGCCGAAGCGCAGGCCCTGCCCAAAGCGGTTGAGACGCTCAGCCAGTACCAAGGCACCCTAAGCCAAAGTCCCCAACACCTGCTAGGCTACCTCAGCGCTGCTGACGAGGTTCAACTGCGCCTTATACGCCTGACTTCCTACGCCAGCATGAGTGCCAGTGTAGACGGCACTGACGCCGTAGCTGCTGCCCGCCATGACCAAGCCAGCGGTATTGCGGCGCAGTTTAAAGCGGTCACAGCCTTTGCCGCCCCCGAACTGCTGGCCACAGACGAGAGCAAGCTGCATGCGTGGCTAGACATGCCCGAGTTCAAAAACCAAAAAGTGCGCGTTTCTAGAATTTTGCGCAATAAACCGTATGTCCGCTCTGCTGAGGTAGAGGAGCTGCTCGGCGCGGTGCAAGCTCCCTTTGCCAGCGAGCGCAGTATTCACCCCGCACTGGCCAATATGGATATGGATTTTGGTAGTGTGGGCGGGCAAAAAATTACACAGGGTAATATCGACGCGCTACTCAGCAGCAATGACCGAGAGGTGCGGCGCGAGGCCTGGGAACACTACGCTGACGCACACCTGGCGCTCAAGCACGCTCAGGCCGCCATGTACGCCACCAACGTGCGGCAAAATGTGTTCCTGGCACGCGCTAGGCACTATCCAGACGCGATTACTGCCAGTCTTGCACCTGACAATATCCCCACTGAGGTAGTGACCACGCTGCTCAATAGCTACCGCGCCCATACACCTGTTTGGCACCAATACTGGCAGGTGCGGCGCGAGTGGCTCGGCCTCGCAGAACTGCGCGAGTATGATGTCAAAGCCCCGCTGGTTCCAGCTCAAACGATCAGCTACGAACAGGCTGTAGATTGGATTTGCGAAGGCATGGCACCGCTGGGGGCCGCATATGTAGACGACATGCGGCGCGGCCTGACTACTGAGCGCTGGGCGGACTACGCCGAGAACGCGGGCAAACGCCAGGGAGCCTACAGCAACGGCGGCGGGCGTGTCAAACCCTACATCTTTATGACCTGGAACGGCACCATCGGCAGCTACAGTACCCTGGCGCACGAAATAGGCCACAGCATGCACTCGCTGCTCTCCAGCCGCGAACACCCTTTTTCAGTGCCGCGCTATACGCTCTTTCATGCCGAAGTCGCCAGCAATTTCAATCAGGCGATGAGCCGCCAAAATCTGCTCAAAAAGGCGCGAGAGGCGAATGATACTGACTTTGAGGTGGCGATTATTGAAGAGGCGCTGAGCAACTTTCATCGCTACTTTTTTATCATGCCCACACTGGCGGCCTTTGAGCTGGAATGTTACCGGCGCATAGAAGCGGGCCGCCTCCTCAGCGCCCCTGACCTGATAGCGCTTACCGCCGATCTACTGCAAGAAGGTTATGACAGCGGCGTCAGCATAGACAAGCAGCGAAGCGGCATTCTGTGGGCTGAGTTTTCTACGCACCTCTATGCCAATTTCTATGCTTACCAGTACGCTACAGGCATTAGTGCGGCGCACCAGTTATTGGCTCAGTTTGAGGCTGACCCAGCCGCCGCTCAAGTCCATTACCTTCAGTTCCTCAAGTCGGGCGGCAGCCTTGACCCCATTGATGCGCTGAGAGCAGCGGGCGTAGACATGTTGTCACCCGAACCTGTACAAGCTACCTTTAAAGTGTTAAATGGTTATGTTACCAGGCTTAAAGAGCTGCTTAAATTACGTCAGAAGTGAATAGCTATATTATTTTTTAGACGTATACCTGAATAAAATTCTGCAAATAGACTTAACATTTTGGCCCCTCTATTTGGGGCCATTCTGGGAAAAGTGCGTGTTTTCCCTGAGACATACCTGTGGTGTTTACTGAGACACACCTGTGGAGTTGCCGTGTTTTCCCTGAGACATACCTGTGGGGTTTTGGGGGTATTTACTGAGACATACCTGTGGTGTTTGAGCACTTCACCACAGGTATGTCTCAGGGGCCTACTGAGACATACCTGTGGGGTTTACTGAGACACACCTGTGGTGAAATTTTTACCCTACTGAGACATACCTGTGGGGTTTTGGGGGTATTTACTGAGACATACCTGTGGGGTTTACTGAGACATACCTGTGGAGTTGTCCTCGTTTTTGCCTTCCTGCACGGCCTCGCCATTTTTGCTTTGGTGGTGTTTTTCAATCAATATCTTTAACAAAATCTTTTACCAAAGAGATATATTAAAAAACACCACAAGGGAGTGGATAAGGGATGGGCAGCTACGATGACCGAAAATAAACGCAGCAGTTTTGATGACCTCAATTGGGGCAGGCTCAATCTGGTCTCGGCCCAAGATCAGGTTGCTGACCAGAATTCCTGGAAGGTGACTTACCAACAGGGCGAGCGTGTGGTGCGTGTGGCTTGCCGCGCCTTACCTGAATTAGGCGTGCCACACGGTATTGATAATGATGTGACCAGTGCGCTCATTGATAACTACATGAGCACCGGACTGCCTGAAGACGGTGAGATGATTTTGGCTGTGTCAGAGCTGATGCAACTGGCGGGTTTTCACCGCAACGGCAAATATCGCGAGATGCTTGCTGTGAGCCTTGACCGCCTGCATACCACGTCCTACGAAATTGCGGGTGGCTGGCGCGACCATCCCAACCGCCGCTGGACGACGGCCAGGTTTCACTTTATCGAGCTGCTGGAGTATACCCATCAGGGCGAAGCGGGCAAGTTTGACGAGCGCAGCATGTTGCGTATTCGGCTGGCAGAACCTCTGGTGGCTTCACTGCGCAGCGGCTACACCAAGCCGCTGAACATTGAGTTCATGCAGTCGCTCTCCAGACCGCGCACCCGCATTATTTTTCGTCTGCTGGACGCTATGCGTTACAACCCTGAGCAGCCTGACGAAATCATCGATGAGTATGAAGTGGGGCTGATTGAGTGGGCCGACCAGTGCAAGCTGCCTAACACCCGCCCAGACACGGTGCGCCGCGCCTTAGAAGCCCCCCATGAGGAACTGCTAAAGCGCGGTTACCTCCGCAAAGTGACGCTGGAAGGGCGCGGCAAGCTGCAGCGGCTGAAGTACGAATTTTCCCCCGAATTTACGCCTGTCAGCCCTGTTTTGCTTCACCGATTGAGACTGCATGGCGTAACCGACGGGGTTTCGCGGCAGTTGGTGCGCCAGTACACCACTTCGGTGTTGTTGGCCCGCATTGACCTGTTTGAGCGTCTGGTCAAGTCTAGGACGTTGCAGATACGCAAAACGGCTGCCCACGCGCTGGTTCACCTGATTCGGCACCCTGACCAGTACAGCGAAGACGGGCTGCTCAGCGGAAAAACTGTGATTCAGAGCATTCCTGACACATCAGCAGGTGAGTCATCACGCAAGGTTGCTACACCTGACGATGACATCCCCGCGCCCAACTGGGAAGCCGAACTCAGCGCCTTTGATGCCGAAGGTCAGGCCAATTTTGTGGTGCGCCGTTTGTCGCTGCTGTACTCGCGCAAATTCAAGACTGCTGAGCTAGATACTCTGCGCCAGATGATTGAACTAGGTCAGCTTCAACCTGTGGGCTTGCTTGAGGAAGCCTACCGCCGTCTGGCGTCTCTGGACGCTCAAGGCTTTGTGCAAGAGCTTCGGGATCGCTTGCAGCACGCAGAATATGCATTTCCCCGCTAAAGGTACTGGCAAACTTGCCGCTGTAAGGCCCGTAGAGGCGTCTCTAAAGTGTTATGTGGGTTTCCCCCTGATTAGGGTACCTACTGAGCTTTCTAGGTACCTTACAGCGCCAGCAAGAGGCATCTGGATACAGACAGGATACCTAGCAGGGAGAAGTTTGAAATCAAGCATCCTAAGAAAGTGATATATACTACCTTGAACATCTGAGCAAGTAGTCATATATTGCGGATATGAGCCGCGCTGATGAATTAACTTACTTTGTGGAGGGGATGGACTGCGCCTCTTGCGTGGCCAAAGTAGAGCGCATGGTGGGTACACTGCCAGGTGCTGAGCAGGTTAAAACCAGTTTTAACAAACAGACCCTGGTGCTTGACCTAGACGAATCCCAGACTCCGCGCAGCCAGCTGGAAAGCAAGTTGCGGGCTTTGGGCTATGTGCCCAGTTTGGTAAACGTACCAGCAGGGTCAGCTACGCGCTCCAAGTTCAAAAAGTTAGATGCTGCGGCTAAAATTCGGGGTTTTAGCGGCCAGAAACTCAGCCCAAGGTTGCCTGTAACGCGTGTGGGGCAGCAAAAACTGCAACTTGAACCTTCACCTATTGCCTCTTCTAATCACGCGCTTAAGCCATGGTATCAGACGGGCCAGGGCAGGCTGGTTATCTCTTCGGGCGCACTGCTGTTGCTGGCGTGGTTGTTTGGGTTTGTGGTGCCCGATTTGGCCCGCTGGGGGTTTATGCTTGCCACGCTGGTGGGGGTGTGGCCCCTGGCGACGCGGGCCTGGGTCAGTGCGCGGCTGGGCGACCCCTTTAGCATCAACATGTTGGTGACTTTGGCGGCGCTCGGCGCGGTGGCGATTGGGCAGGCGGCAGAGGGAGCCACCGTGTTGTTTTTCTTTGCAGTAGGCGAGCTGCTGGAGGGCGTAGCGGCGGGGCGGGCGCGTGCGGGCATTCAATCGCTCGCGGCGCTGGCACCCAAAACAGCCTTGCTGCTAGAGGGCGGGCTGCTCGGAGGTGGTACAGTGCGCGAAATCCCCGCTGAGCAGTTGCACATTGGGCAGGTGGTACAAGTCGGCTCAGGTGCGCGGGTGCCTGCCGACGGTACCATTGTGGCGGGGCGCTCCAGTCTGGATGACAGCCCTGTGACGGGGGAGAGCGTGCCCGTGAACAAAGGTGTGGGCGACAGCGTGTACGCGGGCAGTGTGAACACTGACGGGGTGCTGAGCGTGCGCGTAGACAAGGCTGCCCGCGACACCACCATTGCCCGTATCATTCGGCTGGTAGAGGAGGCTGAGGAGAGCAAGGCGCCCACAGCGCGCTTTATTGACCGCTTTAGCCGCTGGTATACACCTGCTGTGGTGCTGGTGTCGGTGCTGACCGCCCTGGTACCGCCCCTGTGGCTGGGACAGCCCTGGCATGCTTGGCTGTACAAGGGCATTGCCCTGCTGCTGATTGGTTGCCCCTGTGCACTGGTGCTCAGCGTACCAGCGGCGATTACCAGCGGCATCAGCGCAGGAGCGCGGCGCGGTCTGCTGATCAAGGGCGGGGCGGTGTTAGAGACCATTGGCACGGTAAAAACGGTGGCGTTTGACAAAACAGGCACACTGACAGCGGGCAGACCCCAGATCACTAACATCATCGGCTTGAATGTTGACCAAGGCGAGCTGCTTGGCCTCGCCGCCGCCATTGAGTCAGGCAGCGCTCACCCGCTGGCAAAGGCCATAGTCGGCGCCGCGGCCGCGCAACAGCTTGCCGTGCCAGTGGCCACACAGGCCCGCGCCTTACCAGGTAAGGGCGTGGAGGCTGTGGTTGAAGGGCAACGACTGGCGCTCAGCTCGCCCAAATACGCCGCTACTGTGCTGGGCCTGAGCGCGCAACAGGAGGCCGATATTGCCCGCCTAGAGGCCAGTGGAAAGACGGTGGTGGTGCTGTACAGCAGCACGCAAGTGCTGGGTCTTTTGGCACTACGTGACGAGCCCCGTGAAGACGCTACAGGGGCGCTGCGTCAGCTAAAACACCTCGGCGTGCGTCCGCTGATGCTCACGGGTGACAATGCCCGCATCGCCGAGGTGCTGGGCGGGGCGCTGGGGCTGGAGGTGCAGGCTGAGCTGCTTCCTGAAGACAAGTTGCGCGTTATTGAACAGCTCAAGGTAGCGGGCGGCGTAGCGATGGTGGGTGACGGCATCAACGACGCGCCTGCACTGGCGAGCAGCGACGTGGGCATTGCGATGGGCGGCGGTACCGATGTGGCACTGGAAACGGCGGGTGCAGCCTTGCTCCGCGAGAACGTTCAGGGCGTTGCTGAGCTTGTGCAACTTTCGAGAAGTACTATGCAGAATATAAGACAGAATATTGCGTTTGCCTTGGGCCTCAAGCTGGTATTTTTGGTGACCACGCTGCTGGGGTACACCAACTTATGGATGGCTATTTTGGCGGATACAGGCGCTACGGCTTTGGTCACGGCGAACGCCCTTAGACTGCTGTACTGGAAGCCCCGTGAGTATTAACCCCACCAAGCCAACATACGCCCCTGGTTGCGAAGAGACCTGTGTGCATCCCCAGGCGGTTGTTCAAGCCCGCGCCACGCTGCCCGACGACGCCTGTGTCATCCAAGCCACCCACTTTCTCAAACTGCTGGGCGACCCCACCCGCCTTAAAATACTCAGCGCACTGAGCAGCACCGAGCTGTGTGTCTGTGATCTGTCGGCCGTGGTGGGCCTGAGCGAAAGCGCCGTAAGCCATCAGCTTAGGCTCTTGCGTGCAGGCCGCTTGGTCGCTTTCCGCAGGGCGGGGCGCGTGGTGTACTACCGCCTGCAAGATGAGCATGTCACCAGATTATTGCAAAGCGCCCTAGAGCACGCCCGCGAGTAATACGCACTGCGCTCTATTTCAGCGTGCAAAACGCGTACGTTTGACTACGCCCGCTGGCCTTCTTCCGGCGCGTATTGAATAAGGTTCAAGTCCGGAGTCCTTAGAGCCGTACCAGGTGCACACATCAGTAGTGCGTAATCAACATCCAGCCAGACTGCCCTTCGCTGTACACCACTACCACCAGCGTGTATTATGGTTATGGCAGAATATAAGGCAGGATATTCTTTAAAACTGGAACATCTGTGACCCAAAACACCTGCCACTGCTGAGGAGCGAGCATGACCAAAGATTTTGAAGCACTGTTACAGACGGCGGGCCTATCGTTGTCGGCGGTAAAAAGTAAGCCTGGTACGCAAGACTACGCCAAGGAACTCACCCAGCTGTATCAGCAGGCGGTGACGCGCTGGGGGCTGGGGCTACACCACCTGCCCCATAGTGTTGTACTAGAGGGTGACGAGGTGACGCTGGTGAGCGGCAAAACCAGAGTGCCGCTGTCACAGGGCGCGCAACACGCCGCGCAGGAGCTGGGGCGCTTACAGGCGCTGGGCGCACAGGGGCTGAGCGAGTGGGCTGCTCTGCCCGAAGGCTGGCGTGCCACCATCTCCTCGCGGGCACAACTGCGCACCCTGATAGAAGACGCCCGTGACTTTGAAACGCACTGGGCCACACTGCGCCAGGACGTTTCTTACCGCGTGTGGCGCAGGGATGAGACGCTGAACCTGGAGGTCGCTCGCCCCGTGAGCGCCCCCGAACTGCTGGCAGACGCCGCTTGGGACGTGATTACCAGCATCAAGGATCGCAGTTTCTCGCGTGAACTGATGGAGCGCAGCAAACACGGCGGCATCCTAGAAGCGGTGCTGGGCGCGCGGCATAAGGGCGCTGGGGCCGCGCTAGACCAGAACTTTGCAGCACATTTTACTGTGCAGGCGGTCGTGACCACCCTACAAGGCCCTCAGGGCCGCGACTTTGAGGCGTACCTCGCAGCCCTCAAGGACAGCGCGCAGCAACTGGCCGAACTGCAAGCGGCGGCGGTATCAGCAACCGCTCACATTTTGCGCGGCGAGCTGCGATAAAGGGCGGTTGCCCTGCTGTTACCTAGCAGTTACCTAGCAGTTACCTAGCAGGGCAGCCGCCGCTCAGCCAGCGACAATGCTAAACTGTATCTTAATCTAAGCGTCACCGAGCCCTGCGCCCCCTCTTTCTACTTTTGGAGAACTATGATTCTTGTCGCTGGCAGTGCCAACATTGATTTTATAACCCGCGTGGCTCACATTCCCGTGCCAGGCGAGACAGTGCTGGGCCAAACGTATCTCACGGCGGCAGGCGGCAAAGGAGCCAATCAGGCGGTGGCGGCGGCACGAGCGGGCGCGCCGGTGGAGTTTCTGGGGGCGCTAGGAGCCGACCACTTTGCCGAGCTGATACGGGATTCACTGCGCCTGAGCGGGGTGGGCCTTAGGACAATGGTAAGCGATCAGCCGACGGGCGCGGCTTTTATCAGCGTATCAGACCAGGGCGAAAATGCCATTACGGTGTCACCGGGGGCCAATACGACCTTGCAGGCCAAGCAGCTAGGCGCACTGGGGGCGTACCGTTACTTGGTCTTGCAACTGGAAATCCCGCTGGAAGTGGTGCAGTACTACGCCCAGAGTGCCAAAGCGCAGGGAGTTACGGTGATTCTCAACGCCTCGCCTGCTCAGCCTTTGGCCCCCGAACTGCTGGCAGCGGTGGATATTCTGGTGGTTAATCAGGGCGAACTGGCCCAGTACTCTGGCAAAAGTGAGGGCCTGGAGCAGCAACTTCGCCAGATGCAAGCACGCGGGCCGCAGACCATTACTGTCACGTTGGGCGCACAGGGCAGCCTAACGCTGTCGGGCCACGAGTACCTAGAGACACCCGCTTTTGCCGTGCCTGTTGTGGATACCACAGGTGCAGGCGACACCTTTGTGGGCGTGCTGGCAGCCCTGCTTGATGAAGGCGCGTCACTGCCCGAAGCGCTACATCACGCCTCAGCAGGCGCGGCGATAGCCTGTACCCGCGTAGGCGCACAGCCGAGCATGCCCACCCGTGCAGAAATAGAAGCGTTGGTGGCAGGGCGCTAGGTTGCAAGACAAGCTTGACCGCTCTCTTGGTCAGAGCAGCGCCGATGACGACGCTTGACCGCTTCTTGGTCAGAGCAGCGCCGATGACGACGCTTGACCGCTTCTTGGTCAGAGCAGCGCCGATGACGACGCTTGACCGCTTCATCTAGTCGGGCCTAAAAAGTAGCCTTGCTAGATGCTTTAAAGTAACCCCTATGAAGTATGTTTCTACACGCGGAGCAAGTAACCTGGGTCACTTTTCAGAGGTGCTGCTCACGGGCCTCGCTCCTGACGGCGGTCTGGCGATGCCTGAGCGTATTCCCGCCTTTAGCCCCGCCGAGCTAGAAGAACTGCGCCCCCTCAGCTACCCTGAGCTGGCCTACGCGGTGATGCGGCCCTTTATCGACGACATCCCAGAGGCTGACCTGCGCCGCATTCTGAGCAGCACCTACACCGAGGCTGCGTTTCATAGCCCAGAAATCACCCCGCTGACCCGCCTAGGCAACAGCGAACTGTATGTACTAGAGCTGTCTAATGGCCCGAGTCTGGCCTTTAAGGATATTGCCATGCAGTTTTTGGGCCAAGTTTTTGAGTACACGCTAGGCCAGCGTGACCAGCACCTCAATATTTTAGGAGCAACTTCGGGCGACACGGGCAGCGCTGCTGAGTACGCCATGCTGGGCAAGGCCCGCGTGAATGTGTTTATGCTCTCGCCACACGGGCGCATGAGCCCTTTTCAGCAAGCACAGATGTTTAGCTTGAACGAACCCAATATTGTGAATATCGCCATTGAAGGTGTCTTTGATGATTGTCAAGATTTGGTCAAAGAAGTGAATGCTGACGCTCAATTTAAACATAACTATCATATCGGAGCTGTCAACTCTATTAACTGGGCGCGGGTCATGGCTCAGGCCGTGTATTACTTTAAGGCCTATTTTGCTCTGGGACTGCCTGCGGGTGCACTGGCTGACTTTAGTGTGCCCAGCGGCAACTTTGGCAATGTGTTTGCAGGGTACCTCGCCAAACTGATGGGCCTGCCTGTGGGCAAGCTGATTGTAGCCAGCAACGAGAATGACGTGCTGCACGAGTTTTTTGCTACAGGTAACTATCACGTTCGCCCCGCCGCGCAGGTGACACAGACCTCTAGTCCCAGCATGGACATCGGCAAGGCGAGCAACTTTGAGCGCTACCTCTACCTGATAACGGGCGGTGACGGCACCCAAACGCTGTCTTGGTGGGCCGAAGTGGGTGCGGGGCGACCTGTAAAGCTGGCCAGCAGCGCCCACTGGGACTCAGTCAAGGCCAGTGGCTTGCTGGGAAGCCGCAGCACTCACGCCGAGCGCCTAGACACCATACGGCGCATTGACGCGCAATTTGGTCGCCTGATTGACCCCCATACCGCTGACGGCGTGCTGGCAGGCGAGCGCTTTCAGCGGCCAGGCGTGCCGATGGTCTGCCTAGAAACGGCCCTGCCCGCCAAGTTTGAAGAAACGGTTCAAGAAGCCCTTCACCGCCGCGCAGAGCGCCCCGCACGCTTTGTGGGCATTGAACAGGCCCCCAAGCACTTTGTGGTGCTGCCTAACGACGTGCAGACGCTCAAGGGGTTTATTGCACAGAAACTGGGGTAGATAGGAGCGGTGAGCAGACTGCGGAATCTGTACTAGGGCAGGCTGCTGGCGACGTACTTCTGGCTTGGGTTCACTCACACACTGTATTTACACACCATACTTACACATTATTCACACTGTGCTCTCTATACTCCTATTACTCTAAAGGGTAAAGGGGAATAGACATGGTGCAAATGGCGTTAAACACTGTCTGGCAAGCACTCATTTCGCTTAAGTTTTGGGTAGGGCCGTTGGTGGCACTGCTCTTTGGCACGTTGCTGTTTGTGCTGCTGCTGTCGCTACTTGACCGTGAGCGGGCGCGGGCGTACTGGGTGAGCCTCAGCGGCACTGCTCTGGGTGCACGGCGCTGGCTGTGGCCTGTGCTGGGGCTGGCGGCAGGGTGCTTGCTGCTGAATATTTCGGCCCGCTCGCTTGATGCACGCCTGGGGCAGCAACTCAGCACGCACACCCGCCTATCTGCCGACCCTGACGGGCAGCCCACAACCCAGTTAAGCCCCACCGTGGTGTTGGTAGAGCCGCACACCTATAGCCGCACGCTGACCTTGCCGCGCGGCCTGTACACCCGCTTAGAAGTTGCGGGCGGCTGGGAAGCACTCACCCCTTACCTTATCAATGATGCGGGCAGGGCCAGCAGCGTGCAAGACATCCGTGAAGGGTTTACTGTGCAGGGCAAGAACTTGTACTACACCCGCGAAGTGACTATGCTCCAAGAACACTTGTTGGCGCTGGATACCAGCCAGGTAGAGGCCAAGCTCAACTTTGGCGGCAACGCCTCGGTGTATAAAGCCCAGTTTGCCGCCGATTACAGCTTTACTAACCCCCAAGACCACCCCATCACCGCCCGCTTTAGTTTTCCCCTGCCAGTGGGCAGCGGCACGCTTAGTAGCTTCCGCATGAAGGTCAACGGGCAAGAGTACCGCGCCGCCGACCTCACGGGGGGGAGCGAGTGGGAAGGTGAAGTGCCCGCCCGCGCCACCGTTAAGGTGAATGTCAGTTACCAGCACCAGGGTTCACGCGGCTGGAGTTACCAACTGTCGCAGCGCCGCGAGCCGATACGATCCTTTGCCCTCAAGGTAACGGCTGACCGCCAGGCGGGCTTTGGGCGCTATAGCCTGTACCCCACCCGCATCACAGGCGGCCTGTTTGGTCAAAAAACGCTGGAATGGAACTTGCAAGACATCATCACAGCGCAGAATGTGGCAGTGGTGTTTAGCCAGGGATCAGTGCGCGAATTGCTGAGCAAAGTGCACCTGTTTATGCCGCTATCACTGTTGTTGCTGGCTATACTGAGTGTCTATTACTCGGTTAACTATCATGTTAGCCTTTTGCCTAAAAACTTGGCCTGGGGGGTACTGGCCCTCAGCCTGGGTTACACGCTGGGCGGGGTGCTCACGGCCTATCTGCCGCCCACTTTGGCTGAGGTATTGGGCGTGCTGGCGGCGGTTATACTGGCCCTTCGCTGCTTGGGGCGGGAGTATTTGGTGCCTGTGGTATTGGTTGCTATAGCGCCACTGGCTTTTCTCAGCGGCGGGCACGCCGGCCTACTGTTGTCACTGCTGGCAGTCGGACTGTTGTGGTTGTTTATGCCCCAACGGCCCAAGCCTGAGTATGTGCCGCTTAGTGGAGGAAAGCAAGGCTAAACCAGCTTTTACCGGTACCAGAATGACTTGTGCAACCAGGGCGTTGTAGGCCCCGCGCTTCATATCTTGCCGCCCAAAGATGATGACCTCACGGCCTGACCGATCAGACCGCACTTCCTCTAACAGCGCCCCAAAAACTTAACCTGATAATACGGATTCCGTTTAATTCGTTATACTCTGATTGCCCTAGTTGCCCAGCCTATGGCAAACTAAGAAGATATACTTATAACTAATTTTCCGGAATGCTTATAACACCATCAGAATACTCAAGCGGTGTTAACCTAAAGGCAGGGTATTTACCCGCTCTAGGCCGCTATACACCGTGCTACGGCCCTCACGGGTAAAGGCGCACAGCGTCAGTCCAAAGACTTGCGCCGTAGTGACCGCTAGACTAGATGGCGCCCCCACGCTGACCACCACCGCCACGCCTGCCATCACCGCCTTTTGCACAATTTCAAACCCAGCGCGGCTGCTGACGCACAGGATACGGTTGGTCAGCGGCAACTGAGTCAGACTTGCGCCCACCACCTTGTCCACCGCGTTGTGGCGGCCCACGTCCTCGGCATAGCTGATCAACTCACCCGCTGCACTCAACAGGGCCGCGCCGTGCAGACCGCCTGTCGCCTGAAAGCCCATTTGCTGCGCCAGTAAACGCTCTGGCAGCGAAAAAATCAGTTTGGGTGTCAGCTGATCAGCCGACCACTGAGGCCGACTGGCCCGCACCGCCAGCCGCTCAATACTGCCTGAACCGCACACACCGCAGGCGCTGGACGACACACCCAAACGGGCTGCGCTTGCGATAGACCCGGCTTCAGGCGTGTGCAAATGCCAGACATTGGCGTTTTCGGCGTCTGGGTACAGGTCAAACCGCTTGGGCAAGACCCCTTCAGACACCAGCCAGCCTTGCAACAGTTGGCGATCATGGCCTGGAGTACGCATCAGCACGGCGAGGGTGAGGGGGCCTGTTGGGGTTTGTAGGCGCAGCTCTAGCGGCTCTTCTAGTGCCACCTGTTCGGCGCGTTCCTCCCCGCCTGCCGCACCCAGGCGCACGGCAGGAAGGGTCAGGGTCAACACTTCTGACATCTTAGAGGTACGCTCCAATGGCCTCAGGGCTGCTGATCCGCCTCTCTCAGCCCACGCCCTAGCCCCCGCAGCAGCCCAAAGACCGCGCCCAGTGCCAGTTGGACGTCACTGTCCATCAACATTTTGTGTAGATCCAGGGGGGTTACTTTTTCGCCCTGGGCCGCGCTAACCGCTCCCCCGCCAACGGCAGCACTCATCCCGCTGCCCAGCCGGCGAACAGCGTCGGGGTGCAATTCGCCCAGCAGGCGGGCCAGCTCAACAAGGGTACGCATCCCCATCAGCATTTGGTCGCTGCCCAACATCTTCAGACTGCCCTGTGCCAGGCCCTCGCCGCCGCGCACAACCTTAATCAGCACGTCAAGCACGCCGTGTTCGTGCAGTTCGCGCAGCAGCACAAGGCTTTCTTCCAGCGCGGGGGTAGCGTCTTGAAGCTCGGTGTGAAGGCGCTCCTCGGGGGTGGGGGAGCGGGGGGTGAATTCTAGTGGTTTTGCCATGTGGGGTCTCCTGAGAGCAGTGATACAGCTTCCGATTAAATCAGGTCGTCTCTGATTCAATGAGGGCGGAGGCGAGAAGGAAAACATACGGGTTCCCTGATATGGCGGTACAGGTGGTGTTGTCCGGGCTGTACCAGAATGGAGAGCGCAGTTCGTATTAGTCCCCGGTCTCCTGGTTGTTGCCGCCGCCTCCTGGCAGTACGTAGCCTTTTTGCCCCCACTTTTGCTGCACTTGCACGCCCAGTTGCGGCGTGGGGTGGTAGTAGCGCGGGTTACTGCGGGGCAGGGGAGTCTCGCCGCGCTCGCTCAGCACTTCCATACGGACGTTGGTGTCTTTGTAAGCAGGGGTGTTGGTTACGCTGTCACGGTTGCGGCCCGTCAGCAGGTTCACGGCGTCGCTGGCCTTGAGCGAGTTCATCGGCACATACAGTTGCTTGCCGCTGACACGCTCTGTCACCAGCACACGCAGGCGCACGGTGCCGCTGGGACTGACCAGCCGCACCCAGCTTCCTGACGCCACACCGCGCTCGGCGGCCAGTTCGGGGCTGACTTCGACAAAGCTGTCGGGCACTTTACTGCTGATGCCGTCACTCTTAAAGGTCATGTTACCCTCGTGAAAGTGCTCAAGCATCCGCCCACTGTTGAGGTGAAGGTCGTACTGGGCGCTGTCTGCCTGCTGCGGCGGCTGATAGGTCGCGGGGTATAAGCGGGCCTTACCGTCGGGGAAATGAAAGCCGTTGAGATACAGCAGCGGGGTGTCGGTGCCGTCTGTGGCGACGGGCCAGCACAGCGTCTTGTAGCCTTCCAGTCGGGCGTAACCAACGCCTGCGTACAGTGGGGTCACGCGGGCAATTTCGTCCATGATGTCGCTGGGATGCTGATAGTTCCAGTCAGCTCCCATACGGCGGGCCACCTCTATATAAATCTGCCAGTCGGGTTTCACGCCGCGCAAGGGGGGCATCACCTGATACAGCCGCTGAATACGGCGCTCGGTGTTGGTAAACGTGCCTTCTTTTTCCAAGCTGGCGGCGCCGGGCAAAACCACGTCGGCGTAGCGGCAGGTGTTGCTAAAAAACAGTTCCTGCACCACCAAAAATTCTAGGGCATCAAAACCGCTCGCCATGTGGTTGGCATCTGCGTCAGTCAGGCTCATCTCCTCACCTGTGATCCACAGGCCCTTGAGCGTACCTGTTAAGGCCGCGTCCATCATCTGGGTATTGTCTAGGCCGCGCTCTGGGCGCAGGGTAACGCCCCATTCTTGCTGAAAGGTCGCCACCACCTCGGGGTCTTTGACAGACTGGTAGCCGCTGGTCATGTCGGGCATAGACCCCATGTCAGCCGCGCCCTGCACGTTGTTATGTCCGCGTAGCGGGTAGGCCCCCGTACCGGGTCTGGCGTAGTTGCCGGTAACCAGCAGCAGGTTAGAAATCGCCGTAGAGGTCTCCGCACCCCCGCACTGCTGGGTCACGCCCATCGCCCAGGCGATACACACCCCGCCCCTGACGGCGGCAATGCGGCGGGCCAGGTCTTCCAGTTGGGCTTCACTGAGGCCCGTCAATTCGGCCGCGTGAGCCAGAGTGTAGGGCTCCAAACTCTTGATGAGGTCGTCTAACCCGGTGGTGTTTTCGGCGATAAACTGGGCATCTTCTAACCCGTTGTCCAGAATGAACCTGGTCACGGCGCTCAGCCACACAAAGTCGGTACCGGGGTTGGGGCGCAAAAAGAGGTCGGCGCGTCGGGCCATCTCGTGCTCGCGGATGTCCATGACGATAAGCTTTTGCCCGCGCAGCTTGTGGGCGCGTTTGATGCGGGTCGCCAAGACGGGGTGGCTCTCGGCGGTATTGGTGCCGATGCCAATGACCATTTCGGCCTTTTCTAAGTCTTTGATGGTGCCGGAGTCGCCGCCGTAACCCACCGTACGAAACAGCCCAGCGGTTGCGGGTGACTGGCAGTAGCGCGAGCAGTTATCCACATTGTTGGTACCGATCACCTGGCGGGCGAACTTTTGCACCAAAAAGGCTTCCTCGTTGGTGCACTTGCTAGAGGCCACAAACGCCAGTGCGTCTGGGCCGTGTTGCGCCTTAATTTCGGCAAAGCGGCGGGCCACCAAGTCAAGGGCCTCTTCCCAACTCGCTTCGCGAAAGCGGTCGCCCTCGCGTATCAGCGGGCTGGTCAGGCGCTCTTCACTATTGACATAGTCCCAGCCAAATTTGCCCTTGACGCAGGTGGAAATCCCGTTGGCCGCGCCCTCCTGAGGCTCTACCTTTAGAATCTGGCGGCCTTTTGTCCACACGTCAAACGAGCAGCCCACGCCGCAGTAGGTACACACGGTTTTGGTCTTGGAAACAGAGCCGTCACGCATGCGCGCCTCTATGTCGGATACGCCCATAATCATCTGTAGGCCCGTGCTGAGTTCTACGCCCTTAACCACGTCTATGGCCGCATGATTTACGGACGGCGGCAAGTCGGTCATAAGCCCCGCCTCGCCCAGCATGCTGGTTTCCATCAGCGCATTGCAGGGGCAGACCGTGACGCAGTGCCCGCAACTGACACAACTGCTCTCATTGATCGCCGCGCCGCCGTCCCACAGCACGCGGGGGTTATCAGATGACCAGTCAATGCTGAGTGTTTCGTTGACCTGCACGTCCTGGCACGCCTCCACGCAGCGCCCGCAGAGGATGCACTGGTCAGGGTCGTAGCGGTAAAAGGGGTTGCTGAAATCCTTGGCGTAGCCTTTGGGCTTGTACTCGTGCTGCTGATGGTCAATCTTGAGCAGGCCCAAGGTGTTGTGCAGCGTGCAGTTGTGGTTGTTGTTGTCGCAGATGGTGCAATAAAAATCATGCCGCCCCATCAGGCGATCATAGCCCTCACGCTGGGCAGCGCTCACCTGCGCCTGCGCCGTTTTGACCACCTGGCCCGCTGCTACTGGCGTGGTACAGGAGCGCACCAGTTGCCCGTTGACTTCGGTTATGCAGGTGTCACAAGTACCGATGGGGCCAAGCTGGGGGTGATAACACACTTGTGCCAGCGGCGTGCCAGAGCGGTGAATGACGTCAATCAGCGGCTCGCCCAGCCGAGCGGGGTAACTGCCCCCGTTTACCGTCACGGTGGTCGCCGCGCCGTAAGTGGGCCGTAGCGGGCCAGGTGGGTACTGGTGGTCAGGGACGGGTTGGTTGAGGGGCGCGGGAAAGTCAGCCATAGGTACCTCTGGGGATGTCGGGTTTGGGGTGGATATACAGACACAGGATGATGCGACCAAGTTTAGCCCAGCCGCACGCTGAGCAATAGGCGAGGAACACACTTACACGGCTGCTGCCCTGCGCTGTAAGGTGAGGAACGCCGAGAGACGGGCGCAGAACCAAGTACGTACTTTGCGGTAGTGCAGGCGGCGCCTTTAGGACGGTGCTGAAATGCAACGGTGCTGGAATGGTAACTGTACTGGAATGAGGCGGAAGGCGTATAAGTCATACGGATTCCGATTGATTTGGCGTACTTCCGAATCAATCCGAGCGGACGCGAGTGGGAACAGCATACGGGTTTCGCGGTATGGAGCCGCAGGCGGTGTCTTCCCGACTGTGGTGGAATTTAGCGGAATCCGTATCAGGCATACAAATCAACGCTTTTATCGTCTGACAGTTTCATAACAATTGAGGCGTACCATAAAGGGCCTTTAAGGAGGTTCTTACCATGAAAAAACCTTTTGCCTTTGTTGCTTTTACTGCCCTGAGCGCCGCTTTACTGGTAGGCTGCTCACCCGAAGCCTCTGTTACACCTAGCACGCCCCAAGACATCACCCAGATCAAGCACATTATTGTCATCTATGCCGAAAACCGCTCATTTGACAACCTCTACGGCCTCTATCCCGGTGCCAACGGCATTAATAATGCCCTCAAAACGTACACCCCCCAAAAAGACCGTGATGGCAGCGTGCTGACCAATCTGCCCCCCACCTGGGACAATAATAAGGTCGCTGACCCCACCTACAGCACCGAAAAACTGCCCAACGCGCCCTTTAAAATCAACGCACTGCCAGGCGCCTGGACACCCGACAAAGCGACCCGTGACCTGGTTCACCGCTTTTACAACAACCAGATGCAGATTAACGGCGGCAAAAACGATATGTTTGCAGCCTACAGCGATGCGGGCGGCCTGAGCATGGGCTACTACGACGGCGCTGCAATGCAGATGTGGAATATCGCTAAGCAGTACACCCTGGCCGATAACTTCTTTATGGGCACCTTTGGCGGCAGCTACCAAAACCACATTTATCTGGCCTGTGCCTGTGCCTCGGTGAACCCCGCGCACCCTGCCAGCAACACGGCAAAAGTAGAGGCCGACGGCAAAACTCTGACCCTGGACACCGCCAAGAGCCCCACCAGCGCCATGCAAGGCCCGCCCACTTATGTGGCGGACAAGGCTTACTCGCCCGACGGTTACGGCATCAACACCCTGCAAGCGCCCTACCAGCCCAGCGGCAACCCCCCAGTAGCAGGCGGTGACCTCAAGCTCGCTGACCCCGCTAAAGACTCTACCCTGCCCCCGCAGACTCAGACCACCATCGGTGACTTGCTGAGTGCCAAGGGTATCAGCTGGGCCTGGTACGGCGGCGGTTGGAACGCAGCCCTCAAAGACGGTATGCAAGACCCCGCCACCAAGCGCAGCGTGATTTACACGGGCGACATCAACTTTCAGCCTCACCACCAACCCTACAACTACTTTGCCAACTACGCCCCTGGCACCCAAGCCCGCGTCGATCACATCAAGGACACGGACGACTTTGAGGCCGCCCTCAAAGCTGGCAACCTGCCCGCCGTGAGCTTTATCAAGCCCCAGGGCAGCCTTAACCAGCACCCTGGCTACACCGACGTGATGAAGGGTGACGCTTACGTAGCGGGCCTGATCAACAAAGTGCAGAGCAACCCCGTGTTCAAAGACACTGCCATTATTGTCACTTATGACGAAAACGGCGGTTTCTGGGATCACGCTACGCCCCCTGCTGGCGACCGCTGGGGCCCTGGCACCCGCATTCCCACCATCATCGTGTCGCCATATGCCAAAAAAGGTACTGTAGACCACACCAGCTACGACACCAGCAGCATTCTGAAGTTTATTACTAAGCGCTTTGGCCTGGATATCCTAGACGGCCTCAAAACCCGCCCCAACGCGGGTGATCTGACGGGCGCCTTTGATTTCACTCAAAAACCCTAGAGGGTGTCAGCAAGGCATTTGAAATTTAGGTAGTATTTTATGTTTGTGACATAACAGGTAGACTTAGGGTGTGAGCCGCAAACCCTATCCAAGCGACCT
>JAGLBF010000113.1:5728-7435 GCA_018260375.1 Deinococcus sp. | reverse complement strand
TATCAGATGTAAAAACGTGCCAGGAAGCACAACGCTTGGCAGGTGGTCAAGAGGTTGAATTGCCACTAAACCCGTATGTTTCCTCCGCGCCTCCGCCCTTATTGAGTCTGGTTACTTCAGATTCGGCACTGCGTATATTACCACTGTGTATTACCTATTGACCTCATATACCGCTTGCCAGGGCTTATAGCGGGTATCTACGCGGTCAGTGCTGATGACTTTGCCGCCGTCACGGATGGTGCGGGTGATGTACAGGGCGTAACCGTCGGCGGCGTAGTCTACCTGTTTCACCGTGCCAGGGGCCAGATTTCGGTTGGTGACAAACAGCGGCGCGGGGTGGGGCGTGCGGCTTAGGATCGTGGCGTCTGACACCGACACCTTGCGGGTTTGCGGCTTGGTGCCCCACACCTGTATGACCAGGCGGCTGCTGGCGTTGTTGTTGATGGTACGTATCAGCAGCGTGCCGCCTGTATCGTTTTTCATCTTGAGGTCTACACCTGGGTCATACACAGCAGCCTCAAAACCCACCTGCGGCTCATAGTAACCCACACGGTAAGAGTGTTGGTTGCGCTCCTCAACAGGCAAGCCGGCGTTGTAAAGCGCCCTGAAGGTGGTGGTGCTCACCTGGCACACCCCCCCACCTAGGCCGTCAACAGTTCGGCCCCCGCTGATGATCAGCCCGCCCACAAAGCCGTTTTCGGGGCTGATGCTGCCCAGGGTATTCAGAAAGCTAAAGGTGCCTCCTGGGGGCACGACAGCGCCGTCTATTTTGGCAGCGGCATTGGCAACATTGACACGCCGCTGAGGGCTGGAGTGGTAGTAAGTGCTAGATCCTTCAGCAATAAGCGTCATTTTGTTCGGGTCAGGCAGGGCCGCTACCGTCAGCGTAGGCTGGCTGGCCTTGCCCGGGAACTTAACCACTTTGACACTGGAATCAAGCACCGCTTTGGTCAAGACGTCATAGGCCGCCTTTTGGTCAGTAACATAGCCCGCCTCCTCCTTAAGGCGCACCAGTTTGTCGCCCTGGCGCTTATAGCGGGCGTTGCGCGCGGGCGCATCTAGGTAGCTAGCAAAGGACTTGATCTTACCCTGAATGGTCTTTTGATCCATTTCTATGCCGTTCTCGCGCACCCAGAACAAATCTGCCACCTGTAAGGGCGTGAGTACACCTGTGCGCTTGGTATCGCCCAGTTGCACCGTCAGCGGGCGCAGCAGCGCATTGCCCCGGTCAACAAGAGCCTGAAGTTTGGCGGTGCTGTAAGGCGCGTCCCACTTGGTCAGACCAATATTCAGGGTAGTCTGCGCGGGGTTGGCGACGTAGGCAGCGGCGGCAGCCTCTACATCGGCCTTTTGACCTGGGACAGACGGCACACTCACCACATATTTGGTCTTTTTAAAGGCCACTTTGCCGTTTTTGGGCTGCGTACTGAGGCTCTGAGTCAGGTCAGTAAGCGCTTTTTTGGCGACCGCCTGATCTACGCTCACCTGAACGGGGTAGTTTTTAGCCTCGCCCTGACCCGCCATATTTTTGATGCGGCTCATGAAATCCAGATTCTGAGCGTCCTGAAAGGCCTGCTCCACGCTACCTTTGACGTCTGCGCGGTAGCCTAACTTGTCGGCGCTGAGCGTCCAGATTTTGGAGGTGGGCGGCGTGCCAGCGGCAGCTTTGCCGTCCTTAGCATCGCTGGCACTCGTATTACTGGCACT
>JAGLBF010000113.1:0-5628 GCA_018260375.1 Deinococcus sp. | reverse complement strand
GTATTACTGGCACTTGTATTGCTAGCAGTAGGCACAGTGGCCGCTGTCTCGGCAGGCGCAGCGGTGTCCAGCACTTTGACCGTCACTTGCGGCACTTTATAGGCCGTCATCACCTTTTGAAGCGCCTCATCATGCTTCAGTCCGCTGACATTCACGCTGCCAATACTGACGTTTTGTGGCAAGCTGTCTTGGTTCATACTCAGTCCAACCGCCAGCGCGCCGCCTAGCACGGCTACACTGCTCAGACCAATTATCCAGGGTTTCGTGTGGCTCAAGGTATTTTTCTCCAGGGGTACGGCTCTTGGGTGGGCTTACGTGCAGATAAGACGTGTCACTAAACTAGGGTGGATACAGATTAGAAGACTGAACTTTAACCGTGTGTGTCAGCAAAAGCAGGGCTTACACTCCCCATTCAGTGGAGCGAGCATGACACAGGCTGACTGATGACAAGCTTGAGCAGGCCCAAACCTTAGACCTTTAGACAGCCTGCGCCTCATCAGGTTAGTATGCCGCAAGGCGAGCGGGCAGAGACGGGCGCATTTCACTTTTACGCTAGCCAGTTCACCTTTATACAGATATACAGACTGCGCTTACCTACCGCTACTATAGGCAGATGCCTCAATCAACCCTGCCCACTCCTGCGCTCCCGGCTCTTGAGGCCCGCGACATTAGCCACCGCTACGGCACCTTGCAGGTACTTCACGGCGTGTCGGTGCAGGTCGCTCGCGGCGAGGTTGTGGCGATCACGGGGCCTTCAGGCAGTGGCAAAAGCACCCTGCTGCACCTGCTGGCGGGGCTAGACAGCGTGCAGCAGGGCGCGGTGTACTGGGCAGGCGAACAGGTGAGCGCACTGGGCCACGAGGCACGCGCCCAGAAGCGAGCGGGCAAACTGGGCTTGGTGTTTCAGCACCACTATCTGCTGCCCGACTTGAGCCTGCTTGATAATCTGCGGGTACCTGGGCTCATTGCCCGCCAGGACTGGAGCGATAGGGCGATGACCCTGCTGGCGCGAGTGGGGCTTGAACAGCGTGCCAACGCCTTTCCAGAGGTACTGAGCGGAGGCGAACGTCAGCGAATCGCCGTAGCCCGCGCCCTGATGGCTCAGCCCGCTGCGCTGCTCGCAGACGAACCCACTGGCAGCCTTGACCGCGCAGGCGCCATGCGTGTCGCTACACTGATGCTTGAACTAGCGCGTGAACAAGGTGCCGGCGTGCTGCTGGTAACCCACGATGAACAGATGGCCCAGCTGGCTGACAAGCGGGTGCATTTGTTAGACGGAAAGGTAGTGTAGAGCGGCATGCCGCCTTTCCGGCGGTGCTGGTATGAAGCACAAGCTGTATTAGACGTTTAAATCTCTGCTAAGTCGCTGATATCTGCCCTTAAAGCACTTATTCAAACAACGTGCTGACACTTTCACCAGTATGGATATTCATAATGGCCTTTGCAAAATTAGGGGCTACGTCCAGCACTGCCAGTTTGCCTTTGGCAGCCTGTATTTTGTAATCAGGCACCACGACTGTATTGGTACTGGCAACTTCTACCACGTCCAGCGTGGCAATACGTTCGGTGGCGGGGCCTGTATAGACCCCGTGTGTGACGGCAACATACACCTCGGTTGCGCCCATCTTTTTGGCAAAATTGACGGCTTCTACCAGTGAACCTGCCGTACTGACTTCGTCATCCACAATAAAGACCCGTTTACCCGCCACCTCACCAATCAGGGCGCGGGGATCTACCGCAGTATCAGATACGCGCTGTTTGTCAATAAAAGCCAGCCCCGAATCTAAGCGGCGAGCGATGGCTGAAGCCCGCTTGATACTGCCTGCGTCAGGGGCCAACACAACACCTTCATGGGCATTGGGAATGCGCTCTTTGAGGTGGTTACCGATCACCACGTCCGCCGATAGGTGGTCTACCGGCACCTTAAAAAATCCGTGTACCTGTGGCGAGTGCAGGGTCATGGTGAGTATGCGGTCAGCGCCCGCCTCTTGCAGCAAATCAGCCATCAACCGTCCCGCAATGCTGATACGTGGTGAGTCTTTTTTGTCGCTGCGGGCGTAGCTGTAGTACGGAATCACAGCGGTCACACGGCCTGCCGAGGCGCTTTTGGCCGCGTCGATCATCAGCAGCAGCTCAATAATCGCGTCGCTCACTGGCGTAGAAAAGCTCTGCACCAAAAAAACGTCGCCTTCACGCAGCGAGTCTTCAAAGTGAACAATCATGTTTTCATTGCTAAACTTCTCGGTTTTGCTGCGTCCTAGCGGAATACCCAGGTTATCGCAAATAGACTGCGCCAAGGGACGATTGCTTT
The DNA here is from genome assembly GCA_018260375.1 of Deinococcus sp. Classification (GTDB taxonomy): domain Bacteria; phylum Deinococcota; class Deinococci; order Deinococcales; family Deinococcaceae; genus Deinococcus. The sequence continues at coordinate 3,317 of JAGLBF010000113.1, read as the reverse complement.
GACCAGAAAACACCAGTAAGGGGCCACGATTGTTAGGCATTAACACTCCTTGACAATAAAACTGAGCATAGGAAAATAGAGAAGGCGGATAGAGAGTAGAGCCCGTGAGCTGTTCACAAAAGGTTCAGGCGTAGCGCCGCAAAGCGTAAAAGCCCTGCCCATGTGCTTTGGAGCGCGCTGTTTGGGCGCTGATAGAGGGGAGCAACAACTGACATCTAAAGTGTGCCACTCAGCATACACAACACAGCGGCATAGCAACGACAGGGATAGGTCAGCTGCCGCGTTACTGACAGAGTGACAGGGCGCAGGAGGGTCGCAGACGTGTTTGGGGGGTGGTGCAGACTGCGCCGTTGATACCGCAAAGTCTGTACTTTTTCTACTTCCGACTACTGGAGTTCACCGCGTGTTCAACACAGTCCAAGTCGGAATCCGTAGAAGGAAGCGGGGTATCTTCAGCGGTGAGGCGGTTGGTCAGACTGGTCAGCACTACGCACGCCTCTACCCCACTTCCTTAGGCCCCTTAAGGCCCGTTTTGCCTTCGCGCTCGGACAGCACGCGGCTGATGTCGGCGGGGGTAACACCCACTTCGGCAAGAGCAAAGAAAGTGTGAAACAGCAAATCGGCGGTTTCAGTGGCGAGTTCGGCCGGGTCGTTGTTTTTGGCGGCGAGCAACACTTCGCCCGCTTCCTCGGTTATTTTTTTCAGCACCCGGTCTAGCCCGCCCGCGTGCAGCCGCGCCACATAGCTGCCTTCTGGCAAGGTGCGCAGCCGGTCGGTGATGGTGCCGTAGACCCGCTCAAGCACCTCACCCAGCTTGGGTTCTGGCGGGGTGTCAGCGGTAAGCAGCGGGCGGTAAAAGCAGCTTACCTCGCCCGTGTGACAGGCTGGCCCCGTTTGCACCACGCGGTAGAGCAGGCTGTCACCGTCGCAGTCGACCCACAGTTCTTGCACCTGTTGGGTATGTCCGCTTGTCTGACCCTTGACCCACAGTTCCTGGCGCGACCGCGAATAGTAGGTGGCCTGCCGCGTAGCCAGCGTACGCTCTAGCGCCTCACGGTTGGCGTAGGCTTGCATCAGCACCTCGCCCGTTGTCACGTCTTGCACCACTACAGGCAGTAAGGGGTTGGATCCGTCTGCTGCGCCGTCGGAGGTAAACTTGACTTGGTTGAGCGCATCGGCCTCATGTATCACCTTAGACATTGTTTTGCTCCCATGCGCCTAGAAGCGCCCTGCTTGTGTTGCGTGGCCACATATTCATCTTCACACCGTCCTCTACCATGTCCCCTACCGTATCCCACTGGTATCGTGCCACGCTGGGCGCACGGCAATGCCTTGGTCGTGCAGATACGTTTTGACCTGCGGCACACTCAGGTCGCCAAAGTGAAAGACACTCGCCGCCAGCGCCGCGTCAGCCTCGCCCACACTCAGCACTTTGGCAAAGTCACTCAGCTGCCCCGCGCCGCCTGAGGCGATAACGGGAATGTCTACGGCGCGGCTAACCGCCCTGGTGGCGGCGAGGTCAAAGCCTGCGCGGGTGCCGTCTGCGTCCATGATGTTCAGGCACAGCTCACCCGCGCCGAGCTGCTGGCCTTGCTCAGCCCACGCCAGCAGATCCAGGCCCGTGTCAATCCGCCCGCCGCCCACATAGACATTCCAGCCTGAGCCGTCAGCGCGGCGCTTGGCATCAATACTCAGCATCACGCACTGTGCGCCGTGGTGGTCGCTGGCCTCACGCAGCAAAGCGGGGCGCTTGACGGCGCTGCTGTTGACACTGATTTTGTCTGCACCCGACAAAAGCAGTTGGCGAAAGTCAGCCAGCGTGCTGACCCCGCCGCCTACCGTCAGGGGCATCATCACCTGTTCGGCGACTCTGGCCGCCACGTCCAGCATCAGGGCGCGGCCCTCGTGTGTGGCGGTAATGTCATAAAACACCAGCTCATCAGCCTGCTGCGCTTCATAGCGCTGGGCGAGCAAGAGTGGGTCGCCCGCGTCACGGTGGTCTTGAAAAAAGCGCACATTTTTGACCACCCGTCCACGTTGCACGTCCAAGCAGGGAATAATTCGCTTTGCCAGCATATAGAGCAGTGTAGCGCGTGAGCCGAGCGCGGGAAGTGACGTAGAAGAGGTATACAGCCGGTCACCGTCAGCAACAGCAGCGAGCCGGCCAAGCGCCTTGGCTTATCTGCCTATGCTACACAGGCACAAGTTGCACCTGACTTGTCCCTGCACCTAACTTGTCCCTGCACCTGACTGACTTATTCATGAGCAAATCGATAAGGTTAGTTACTGGCCTTTTGACGAAAATTAACATCCTGCTGCCAAAAGGCCATGCCACTATTCCTTCTATGCTGCCTGGTTACCTTCAACAACTTTCACTTACGGCACAAACGGCCCTTCTTCAAAAGGCCACAGTTGCCCACTGGAGCCGTGGCACTCAGATGTTTCAAGCACATCAGCAAGCCGAAGACTTGTACATCATTCAGAGTGGTCAGGCCCGGCTGTACGACTTGACCCAAGATGATCGTGAGATGACACTCAATGTCATGGGTCAGGGCGAGTTGCTGGGCTGTTATGCTCTGCTGTCTACCAGCAGGTACAACATGTACGCCGAAGCCCTTAACGACGTATTTGCCCTTCAGTTCAGTGGCGCTGTGATACGCGAGCAGATGCAAGAATACCCTGACCTCGGCAGTGCGATGACCGCGCAACTCGTGCGCCAAAACCGCTACCTCCAAGACCGGCTGACCCAGCTTACCTTTTTGGAAGTTGCTCAGCGCCTCGCCCTACATCTGCTCACCTTGCTCGACCAAAGTCAGCAGCCGAGTAACAAAGGCCCTCTGGCGGTGCCCACTATCGCCCTTCAAGGCCGCATTTCACACCAGGATCTGGCCTACGCGGTCGGCAGTACCCGCGAGACCATTACCAAAATACTGGGCGAATTTCGCACGCAGGGTTTACTGGATCTGGGCTACCGCCGCATTGTCGTCCTTGACCGCGCTGGGTTAGAGCAAGCCGCGCTGTACCGGCCAACCGGTCATAAACTCGCGAGGGTAACTTAGAACAAGCCCTGAGTGATTGGCCTTCAGCTGTTGTACAAAGTTGCCTAGTGGCTCAGTGGTTCAGCGGCTCAGCTGTAGAGCTTAAATGTTGAACACGAGATGAAAGAGGGGGAGTGTCATAGGAACACCTACGCATTTCGCGATATGAACGCGCAGGCGGCGCCTCTCCGGCTGGTATTCTCCCCTATCAGCCACAACTCATACTGCTGTTCCCACTCGCATCCGCTCGGATTGATTCGGAAGTACGCCAAATCAATC
>JAGLBF010000112.1 GCA_018260375.1 Deinococcus sp. | reverse complement strand
CTGACTTATAAGAGCTTCACCAAATTACAGCAGAGTTTTAAAAGCGCCGCCTGCGTTTTCCTATCAGCGAGTAGGTGTTTATGCCTGCTTATCCGTATATTTTATTTCCTGTCTTTAGCTTGCGTTAGAGCACCAATACTCCGTGATGCTTTGCCATTTCTTGCGGCTCTACATGAATCAACACGTTGGTACCTTCTATGGCAACCTGTAATGCTTCTTCTAGGCGGTCACAGATATGATGGGCTTCTTCTACTGTCATCTGGCCCGGCACAACCAGGTGAAACTCAATAAAGGTAACATTGCCTGCGTGTCTGGTGCGTAAATCGTGGACTTCTAGGGCGCCGGCGGCATTTTCACTTACCAGCATGCGAATGAGCTGCTCCATGGCAGGATCTACAGCAGCGTCCATCAGGCCACTGACGCTTTCGCGCACTAGGCCGTAGCCACTCCAGAGAATGTTGAGGGCCACCAACACGGCCAGTAGCGGGTCAAGGATGTGCCAGCCCGTCACCTGCGCCAAAATGACTCCCGTCAGCACGCCCACACTGGTCACCACATCCGAAAACATGTGTTTGCCGTCAGCGATAAGGGCGGGCGAGCGGTACTGGCGGCCCAGACGGGTGAGGTACTGGCCCCACACGGCGTTAATAAGGCTGGCTGAGCCGCTGAGCGCTAGCCCTGCAACCGTAAAGTCAGCAGCCTGGGGGTGCGACAGGTGGGGCACGGCCTCACGGATGATACTCAGGGCGGCGAGTACAATCAGCACACCCTCAGCCACCGCTGAAAAATACTCAGCTTTAGTATGCCCATACGGGTGGCCCGCATCGGCTGGACGCGCTGCCACACGCAGGGCAATGAATGCCGCCGCCGAAGCTGCCACGTTGATAATGCTCTCTAGCGCGTCCGAATACAGGGCCACACTGTGCGTCAGCAGATACGCCAGATACTTGAGCCCCAGCACCACCAGGGCAACCAGCACGCTCAGCCCTGCGGCCCGAATGGTCAGGCGAGCAGAGCGGGGCGACGAAGACGGCGCAGAAGCAGACACTAAGCTAGTTTAGCCCATAGGAAAGAAGGGGAGCCTGATAGAGATTCCCACTTGAACCGTATTAACGCGGTGAACACTGAGAGCTAGGCGCAGGCAGCAGTACGCCTTTCACGGTGCTCTAGCCGCTGCTTCTGGGGCGGTGATTGAGTAGAGCGAAGTCCGCAATTATACGGATTCCGATTGATTTGGCGTACTTCCGAATCAATCAGGGCGGATGCGAGTGGGAACAGCATACGGACTGCGCGGTATGGAGCCGCAGGCGGCGCTTTTCCGACTGTGGTGGAATGGAGCGGCAGTCCGTATTACAGGACTTTTTTTAAAGCATCCCCAGCGTCCCTGATACTGCTTGCCAGATGTCAGCAGCAAGTTTGTCAGGGTTTTGGGTGGCGTCAAGCACCAAAAAGCGTTCGGGTTCGCCACTAGCGAGTTGTAAAAAGCCAAGGCGCACCCGCTGATGAAAGCTGATATCAGCTTGCTCTAGCCTATCTTTTTGGCCTCGCCCCGCCACACGCTCTAGACCAAGAGCCGGGTCAAGGTCAAGCAAAATGGTGATGTGGGGCCTAAGACCTCCTGTCGCTTCCCAGGTCACGTCTTGCAAAAAGGCCTGCGGCAGCCCGCGCCCCGCGCCCTGGTAGGCCAGTGTGCTATCGGCATAACGGTCACAAAGAACCACTTTGCTGCGGGCCAGCGCGGGCCGAATCACGTCCTGAACCAACTGGGCGCGGCTGGCACTGTACAGCAAAAACTCAGCCAGCGGCGCTACCTCTAGCCCAGGATCAAGCAGCGCGGCACGCAACTGGTCACCCAGCGGAGTACCGCCAGGCTCGCGCGTCACTTGGGTAGAGACACCTGCTTGCTGTAAACGCTGTGCCAGACGTGCCAACTGTGTGCTTTTACCCGCACCTTCGGGGCCTTCAAAACTGATAAATAGCATGGCCTGGATAATAGAGGGTTATCAGGGAGGACAGAAGCCGGAAGAACGCGGTCTTGCTGCAACACGCAACTTCCACTCTGCCAACCTCCCAAAGTAGCTGGGGAACTTTAATGAACAGGCAACTTTAGTAGCTGGGTGACATTACTATAGACTGCACTTCCCTACCGCGAAATGTGCACTTTTTTCTATGCCCGTCTGCCGAATCTCACCGCGTGTTGAACACGATTCAAGTCGGCCTATTGATTCAAAGACTGCTGAGCAATCAACCTTCACATACGGACTGCACTCCGTTCTGGTACAGGCGGGATAACACCGCCTGTACCGCCATACCAGGGAAGCCGTATGTTTCTTTCCCACATCCGCACTCATTAAATCAGAAACGACCTGATTTAATGAGCAGTCCGTGTTAAATAACGAACTCTTCGTCTTCACCCTCACCCAGTTGCAGCTCAAGCAACCTGAGCAGCACCTGTTGGGCGCTCTGAGCATCGGTGGCGTTGATGCCCAGCACCTGCTGAGTAGGCAGTCCAAAGTAAGCCGCAACGTTATCAGCCGACCACACACGGTCAGAGTCCTGGCGGGTTACGCCCAGCACAAACGGCACAGGGTTACGACTGGTGATGTATTCCAAGATATTGCGGGCGGGGGCAAAGTCTTGTGGGCGCGTACCAGCGACCAGCAACACCAGGCCCAGCGCACCTTCTACCAGTACATCCCACATAAAGTTAAAGCGGTCCTGACCCGGAGTACCGTACAGGTGCAGCTCCTGCCCGCCCAGCATCAGCGTGCCAAAGTCAAAGGCTACGGTGGTGTTCTTTTTGCCGATGTCTTCGGTGGCTTCAGCTTCGGTGGCAATCACTTCGGTCTGTGAAAGAGTCTGTACAAAGGTTGTTTTACCCGCACCCACAGGCCCGGCGATAACCAATTTGAGTGGCTTTCCTTGTTCATAATCCATTAGCGCGAACCTCCCATTAAGCGGCGCAGTGAACCCAGCAAGTTTTTCACCAGTGAGCGGGGGGCGGCGTTTTCGGCAGCAGGGGCGGCTGAGCGTCCAGTAGCCTGTCCGGCGGGCTGACTGTGCTGCTGAGGGGCAGACGCGCCAAAGTTGCGCTCACCCATGGCACGCTGGGGAGCAATGAGGCCCACAGCGCGCAGTTGGTGCAGGGCCACGCGCATTTCTTGCTGCGAGTAGGGCAATTTTTGTGATAAATCGACAGCACTCACACCCGCTCCCAGGAGGGGCTGTATGCGGCTCCACTTTTCTTGCAGCGACGCAGGAACATTGCCGACATAGGTATCCGCCACAAAACGGGTCTCGGCATGGGGCAACTGGTCTTCTTGCACGGTTGCGTCGGCAGCAACCTGGCGCATGATGTCACTGAGCAACAGGTTAAGCGGCTGGTCTACCCTGACTTGCTGCTCTTCAAACTCATAGCGGCCCTCGTTATGGGTCACCAGATAAAACAGCACGTCGCGGATTTTTACGGGCTGCATCACCGGAAAGCCGTCGATAAAGACAGCTTGCAGCACATCGTTGCTCAGCAGCATTTCTACGGTTTGACCCTGATACGCACGGTGTAAAAACAAAGTGCCAGACTGTTGCCGAATAACTTTAGCAACGTCGGTGAAAGTGTGGTGCGCGAGGTCACCGAAGATAGCCATAAGAAACTCCTTGTTAAGCCTAGAGGCTTAGGAAATGAAAAAATCGGGGGAAAAGCCGGAAGAAACAAGATCATGCACCTGCTGAAGCGTCAGGCTTACATCATCACTATAAAGCGGGCAAAGTTACAGAACTATAACACTGGTGCTGCGCCTGGGGACGTTCATACTTCGCGTGGGCGCAGGGCGACGGCTTCGGCGAGGTGCACTTCGCGGATGTCGGCGCTGCCAGCCAAGTCAGCCACCGTTCGGCCCAGGCGCAGCACACGGTCATAGCCGCGCCCGCTCAGGCCCAGTTGCTTTGCCGCTGCCAGCATAAAGCTACTTGGGCCAGCGCCCAGCGCGGCATGTTGGCGCAGGGCCTGACCCATCAGCAGGCTGTTGCGCTCGCCCTGACGCTCCAGCATAATCTGGCGTGCAGCAGCGACACGCCCGCGTATCACCTCACTTTTTTCTGGAGTTTCTGCTCTGTTCAGCTCCTGTGCGCTCAGGTGAGGCACATTGACCCGCACATCTATTCGGTCAAGCAGGGGGCCGCTGAGCCGCGCCGCGTAGCGCATGCGGGCTGTGGGGCTACAGGTACAGGCCTTGGACGGGTCACCAAAGTGCCCACAGGGGCAGGGGTTCATGGCGGCGATAAGCTGAAAGCGTGCAGGGTAACTCAGGCTGGCTCTGGCACGGCTAATAACTACCTGCCCGTCTTCTAAAGGTTGCCTTAAGGTCTCTAAGGCCTTTCGTGAAAACTCAGGGAATTCATCCAAAAACAGCAGCCCTCTGTGCGCCAAACTCACCTCACCAGGCTTGGGAATGCTGCCTCCACCGATCAGTCCCGCATCTGACACGGTGTGATGGGGCGCTCTAAATGGCGGCGTGCGAATCAGGCCGCTGCGTGCCGCTGTCAGTCCTGCTGCCGAGTGAATACGGGTAACTTCTAGCGCCTCAAGGCGGGTGAGTGGCGGTAACAGCCCTGGTGCGCGGCGGGCCAGCATAGTCTTGCCACTGCCTGGGCTGCCCACCATCAGCAGGTTATGCCCGCCGGCCAGCGCAATCTCCAGGGCGCGGCGGGCCTGGGCTTGCCCCTTGATGTCCGCCATATCGGCAACGTCGCTAAGATCGCTAAGCAGTTCGCTGCCCTGCGCCACCGGCAAGGGAGACTGTCCGCTGAGGTGCTGGTATGCCAGCAGCAAGCTGGGCGCACCGTAGGCTGTTACGCCGTCTATCAGCGCGGCTTCAGCGGCATTTTCAGGGCCAAGCAGCACCCGGTCACCGCCCTGGGCCGCCAAAAGTGCCAAATTGACCGCGCCGCCTATAGGCCGTATCTGTCCGTCGAGCGCCAGTTCGCCTGCGATCAGGTAACTGCTGAGCGCCTGCGCGGGTAACAATTCCTGCGCCCTAAGCAGGGCCAGCGCAATAGGCAGGTCGTACATTGGCCCTTCCTTGCGCAAATCGGCGGGCGCCAGATTAACTGTTATGCGCGCAGCAGGAAAAGGCAGGCCACTGTTGCGAATAGCGGCGCGTACCCGCTCACGCGCCTCGCTCACTGACTGGTCGGGCAGGCCCACGATGGTAAAGGCAGGCAGGCCAGGCGAAACATCTACCTCTACAGTGACGGGCACGCCGTCTACCCCGATGAGCGCGGCACTTTGAACAGTGGCTAACATAGCGGTTAGAGTAGCAAACGTAGCCCTGAAAAAGGACATTCCTAGCAGGGTGCTGCCTTGTCATATGGACGGCGACCTGAGCCTTATACGGGTTCCCTGCTGGCCTTATGGTGCTGGCCTCACTGTGCTGACCTTATGGGGCTGGAATGAAGTGCAGTCCATTGGTAAAGGTCACCACCTTTTACGCGCTGCGTTTCCATCTACCTTTGGCCTTGTGGCCCACTTTGTTGCCCACACTGCTGGTGCGGTGTTTAACCTGTTCGTCGTCGTAGCGCAGCATCACCGCGAGGCGAGCGCGGCTGAGAATGTGGTGGGGGTTTTTAGGGATAAATGCCGTGACAATGTCCAGGTACTCAGCCATGCCAAAGGGGGTTTGAGTGTGCTGCAGCTCTACCACCACATGCAGCGGCAATTTAACGTGCTGGGCGGCAAAATACCCCGCCACCAGCCAGCGTCCCTCTTCGGGGTACACGGCCCGTACCCGCCCGCTGATCAGCACCTGCATAATGTCATGCTCCAAAAAACCCTCGGCGCGGGCATGTTGTATGGCGTGGGGGCAAAGCTGGTAGTGGCCCTCATACACCGCCTCTCGCAGCCGTGAGTGGGCGCGGCCAAGCACATACTCATCCGTGCTGATGCCTTCTAGCTCGGCCTCGCGCTGCGGTTTTAGGGCGCGGGCAGGGCTAGAGACAGCGGCAACAGGCACTTTTGCGGCGCGGCGTGCTTCTTTTTCGGCGCGGGCAAGCTGAGCGCGCAGGGCTTGCAAGCTGCTTACGGGCAGGGGGTTAGAAGGTTTGGTCATCACGGCTCCTCCAAACAAAAAATCCTCCAAAGCAAGGCGAAACGCCGTCTTTTGGAGGTAGACAAGTCAGAACCCAGTTCAGGGCATGGGTACAGCATAGCGCAAATGCCTCCCGCCCTACAGCACATTTGACGCTCCCGCAAAAGCGTTACCCTGGGCAGACATGGCCAAGCCCAAACATGCCCGCACGCCCACTGTCGCCGCCCATTTCCGTGAATTGCCTGGAACCCAAGTGGGATTTTGGGTGGTCGAAGGCTGCCCCTTTTGCGGCGCCGATCACTTTCACGCAGCGGGTACGCGCCTTACTAACCCGCTAGAGCGTCTAGGTTACACCACCTCGCCCTGCGGCAACGAATACATGTTGGTCAGACCTCAAGAACACCGCAATAAAAAGGGCAAAAAAGCCAACCGCCGCCGGGCCGATCAGCGTGACCTGACCGGCGCGGATGACTGGTTTAATGATGAAGAGTAGGCCGTGCGTAGAGTATAGCCAAAGTGCCGCCAGAGTGCAGCCCGTGCTTGCATATTGCCAAGTGCATACTTTTTCCTACGCCGGCTGGCTTTCTTTTATCGCGCTTTCAACACGTTTTAAGCCGGCGCAGCTGTAGTGCTGGTACGCTCGCCCCGTCTTGAGCGCTGAGTGCCGAGCACTATTTGCTACACTGCTGCTTGCGGGAAGGAACATGACCGCGCCCTTACACAAGTACGGGTGAGGAAAGTCCGGGCACCACAGGGCGAGAGTGCCAGCTAACGGCTGGGCGGCGAGCGAACCGTTACCCATTTAGAGCAGGGGTAAACAGGCGTAAAGCTGACGGAAAGTGCCACAGAAATCAGACCGCCATGCAGATCTGCTGCTCTAACAGCGGGCATGGTCAGGGTGAAACGGTGCGGTAAGAGCGCACCAGGCCCCATCTAGAAATAGGGGGCGACTGGTAAACCCCACTTGGTGCAAGACCCGATAGCGGAGGAGGGCGGCCCGCCCAACGATTCCCAGGATGGTCGCTTGAGGTGGCTGGCGACAGCTATCCCAGATAGATGGTCATGGGCCTGCCCAGCGCAGGTACACAGAACCCGGCTTACTCCCTTCCCGTGCCCATATAAGCTAAAAGGCCGCAGCTTCATCTTAAAGGTCATACTTTAAGATGAAGCTGCGGCCTTTTGTATAGAGGCTCTTGCTCAGCTAATGAGGGCGGCTGAGCGCGGACAAAGATATAGGTTTGACGATATTATAAGCATTACGGAAAATTAGTTATAAGTATATCTTCTTAGTTTGCCATAGGTCGGGCAACTAGGGCAATCAGAGTACAACGAATTAAACGGAATCCGTATTAAACAATGGTTCGTGCAGTTTTAGGCGGCCTTGAGGCCGAAATT
>JAGLBF010000008.1:13829-32692 GCA_018260375.1 Deinococcus sp. | reverse complement strand
ATATAGGTTTCATCATCTAGGTCGCTTGGATAGGGTTTGCGGCTCACACCCTAAGAGCCTATCCGGAAAGTCGTGGGACTAGTGGGGCAATTTTCCGCCAAATGATGAGACAGGCGGCAAGTTGGACAAAACCCATGTAATGGTCGGCTTTTTTCTCCCACCGGATGAGAAGCCGCCGAAAACGATTGAACCAACTATGACTGATACGGATTCCGCTAAATTCCATCACAGTCGGAAAAGCGTTGCCTGCGGCTCCATACCGCACAGTCCGTATGCTGTTCCCACTCGCATCCGCTCGGATTGATTCGGAAGTACGCCAAATCAATCGGAATCCGTATCATAAGCATTCCGGAAAATTAGTTATAAATATATCTTCTTAGTTTGCCATAGGTCGGGCAACTAGGGCAAACAGAGTACAACGAATTAAACGGAATCCGTATCAGATAAAAGCAATAAAAGGTACAGGTCTTACAGCATTGAAGGACAGTCGGTAGTTTTCTGACTGTCCTTCAATGTAGCGAGGTTTGTATTAGTACAGTTTATCCAACACGTCATCTTTAATAATAAAGCTGTTTTCTTTGGACGGAAATGTGCCGCTGCGAACCTCCTGGGTATAGGATTGCAGCGCGCTGACCGATTGCTGGCCTAGTTCGGCGTAGCGCTTGGCAATTTTTTTGGGGGTGTCGCTGAGGCCCAGCAGGTCGTGGTACACCAGCACCTGACCCTTACAGTGCGGCCCTGCGCCGATGCCGATGGTCGGAATGTGCAGCCGGTCGGTGATGAGGCGTGCCAGCCGTGCAGGGATAACCTCAAGCACCACCATAAAGGCCCCTGCGTCTTGTACAGCTTGGGCCTGATCCAGTATCAGCTTGGCGCTTGCCTCATCGCGGCCCTGCACCTTGAGGCCGCCCAGCGCGATTTCGGTCTGGGGCGTCAGGCCCAGGTGGGCCACCACAGGTATACCGTTGCGCGAGAGTACCCGCATCACTTCCAAGATTTCGGGGCTAGCTCCTTCTAGTTTCACGGCGTCAGCCCCCCCCTCTTGTACCAGGGCCACGGCGCTTTTTTGAGCCATTTCCAGACCCATGTGGTAGCTGCCAAAGGGCATATCAACCACCATAAAGGTTGCCGGCGCCCCTCGCCGCACCGCGCGGGCATGGTGCAGCATGTCGCCCAGTGTCACGGGCGCGGTAGAGTCGTAGCCCAGCACCACATTGCCCAGCGAATCGCCCACCAGCACCACATCTACCCCCGCCGCCTGTGCCTGACGCCCGGCGGGATAATCATAAGCCGTGACCATGACCAGAGGCTGCGGGTTACTCTGTAACTGTGGCAGGGTGAGTTTCACGCCGAGTAGCCTAGCATCTGGGGAGGGCGGGGAAAAGGTGTAGCCAAACGGATAGAGAGGCCGTGACATGGGTTTGCCGGCCTTCTTGGCTATTCGTACTCCAAGACTTCTACGGATTCCAACCTGAACCTTGCTAAAAACGTGGTGGAAGAAGGGCAGCGGGCGTAAGAATCAGTACGCCTTACCTGGCAATCACCGCGTCATCACCTGTCCATATTGTTCCAGCACCACATAAATAACCCATCCGGTAATCGCCACATACAGCCATACGGGCACCGTCCAGCGTGTCCAGCGTTTGTGGGTGTCAAAGGCGGCGCGGGCGGCGGGTACCTGGTCTACGCGGTCTAGGCTGCCTGCGGCTTGCAGGCCTTTTCTAGCCCAAAACAGTGCACCGAGAGCCAGCGGCAAGTTAGCGGCTGCCAGGATAATGTGGCTGACCAGCAGGGCGTAGTACGCCGGTTTCCACTCGGCAGGGCCAGCGTATTTTTTCTCGTAGCCTAGGCCCAAGCGGGTGAGGTATAGCACCAAAAAAAGCGTCGCCAAAGCGCTTGCCAGCAACATAAAGCGCATGTGCTGCGTGCGGTTGCCCCGCCCGATAAAATAGACCCCGATGATCAGGGCGATACCACTGAGGACAATGGTGATAACCGACCATTGGTTAATCGTAGAAGCCAGCATTGCCCCAGTGTAGACAATAAAGTGGGCTGCCTGCCAGAGGCAATAGGCCCACATAGATCCGTGTGCTAAGGGCTGAGGGCAAACGCAGCACAACTGATACGGATTCTCTTGAAGCTTTTTGAACCTTATTCAAAACGCGGTGAAAGGGTGAAAGAAGGGCAGCGGGCGTAGAGGGCAAGCTGAGAAAAACAGTAAAGCTAGAATAGTAAAACTAAGGCCAAACAGTGACTTACGACTACAGGATACGGTCAGGGGGTACAGTGATCATTGGGCAGGCAGTGTTCTAGATAGCTATATTTTCACATTTTTAGCGTCCTAGCGCGGCTTTTTTGTGATATATTGAGGACAATTGTACCCTACGCCGCGCCCACCTTGCTCTTAAACTACGGTGATCGCTTGCTTAGGACGAGTTGATAATAAGCAGGTTGTTCAGCAACAAAGGGGTAACAGACATGAGCTTACTGAGCGCACAACAGGGCCAGGGCGCACCCAAGCAAAGGGGTGAGGGCCAACAGGAACACCAAATAGCGGTGCGCTGGCTGGCGCGTCTGGCTTGGTTCACGCTCGCCTACAACGTGCTGGTTATTTTGTGGGGAGCCTATGTCCGCATCAGCGGCTCAGGCGCGGGCTGCGGCGATCACTGGCCCCTGTGTGACGGGCATGTGGTGCCGCCTTCTTTTACGGTACAGCGCGTTATCGAGTTTTCACACCGTGCTACCAGTGGGCTGTCGGGGCTGTTCGCCATCGGCCTGGTAGGAGCGAGTTTCTGGGCCACCCCCAAAGGCCACCCTGTGCGCCTAGGCGCGGCCTTAACATTAGGCCTTATCGTGCTAGAGGGACTGGTGGGCGGAATGCAAGTGCTTCTGGGCCTCACGGCCAACAGCACTGATCCGGCACGCGGCTTAGTACAGGGCGTACACCTTGCCAATACCTTTTTGCTGCTAGCAGCGATGTTGCTCACGGCGCTGTGGGCAGGTGGCGCGCCCAAACTGCGCTGGCCTGTAGCAAAAAGTGACCATGCCTGGCTGCGCTGGGCCGTGCCGCTGATCACTGGGGCCATGCTGCTGTTGGGTATGGCAGGCGCGGTGACGGCACTGGGCGACAAGCTCTTTATGCCCGCCCCTGGCACTCCGCTTGACACCCTGCGGCGCGACTTTGGCCATAATGGGGTCACGGGGCTAATTCAGCAGCTCCGGGTGGTGCATCCGCTGCTAGCAGTCGTGGTGTGCGCCTTGCTGCTGTGGTTTGTAGATAAAGTCAAACACAGCATAGCGCCCGTAAGCCCCACTTTTTTGCGTGCAGGTTACTGGCTGTACGCCGTCATCGCTCTGCAGATAGGCGCTGGGCTGCTCAATGTGGCGCTCAAGGCCCCAGGCTGGCTCCAGCTGGTGCACCTGGCACTGGCCAGCGTCATGTGGCTTTTGGTGGTGCTGCTGATGTACCTGCCGCTCACCGAGCACTCATCTTTACCCGTCCACGAAGCTACCCAGGAGGCGCCGGCATGACCACCACCACACCCAATCCCGCCCCCGATTCAACCATGCTAGCGCGGGCTACTTGGCGCGATTATCTGTCGCTTACCAAGCCCAAAGTCATCAGCCTGCTGCTGCTCACCACCCTTATGGCGATGATCATGGCCGAGCGCGGCCTACCTAACTTGTGGCTTTTCTTGCTGGTTGGCGTAGCCGGCTATATGTCGGCTGGCTCAGCGGGCGTATTCAACATGATTATTGACCGTGACATTGACCACCTGATGAAGCGTACTGCCCAGCGCCCTACTACCAGCGGAGTGATCAGCAGCCGCAACGCTGGCATTTTTGGCACGGCCCTACAAGTGCTGTCCTTTGTCGGCTTGTGGGTATGGGCTAGTCCGGTCGCGGCGCTGATGAGCTTGGCGGGGTTTTTTACCTATGTGGTGGTTTACACCCTGTGGCTGAAGCGCACCACTTGGCACAATATCGTGCTGGGCGGCGCGGCGGGCGCGTTTCCGCCGCTGGTAGGCTGGGCCGCTGTGACAGGCGATCTCAATTTGTTTGCCTGGTTTTTGTTCGCCATCATTTTCTTCTGGACACCAGTTCACTTCTGGGCGCTGGCGCTGATGATCAAAGACCAGTACCGCGAGGTGGGTATTCCCATGCTGCCTGTGGTTCACGGCGACCGCCTGACCGTAGAGCAGACCTTTTTGTATGCCATTTATACCCTGGTGCTGTCGGTGATGCCCTTTTTATTCCGCGAGGTGGGCCCGCTGTACCTGGTGTCGGCGCTTATTTTGGGCGGCTACCAACTGTACCTGGCCTGGAAACTGCGTATCCACGTGGTGCGCGGCTTTGAAGTGGAGCGTAAAAACACCTTGCCGCTGTACCTTTTTTCTATGCTGTACCTGGCGATCTTGTTTGTGGTCGGGGCAATAGATAGGGTGATTTTTGTGTGAAGGCTATATGAACGCTCGACGCGCGGCGCCGTAGGGCCTTTGCCCTGTATAAATACCCCACCAAACGTCCTAAACTAGAAGGGCCTGTTGTATCTCGTGCTCTTTGGGGCCGTGAACGGTTGTTGCGGTTGAGATTAAGAGTTTAAGATTGAGTAGATAAGGAGTGAAATTGAACACGTCAACACATCGCCCAAAACATCGCCCAGACCTGCGGCGTAGTGGCTCATGGCACACCCTCAGCCTTATGGGGGTGTTGCTCCCGCTGGCAACCAGCGCTCAGGCCCAGCAAGTGGTGCAGTCATTGAGCATCGCTGACCGCGCTTCGGCCTATAACCGTGAAATGTCGTCCATGATTATCTGGGCGCTGGCCTTTGCTGTCATCATCTTTGTCGGTGTGTCGGCGGCACTCTTTTATACGGTCTACAAGTTCCGCGAAGACCGCAACACCGCCGAGCCACAGCAGTTTCACGGCAACAACACCCTGGAGATGGTGCTGGTAGGCGTACCAGTCATTATCGTAGTGCTGCTGTCGCTACTTACTGTGCGTGCTATGGCAAGGCTCAACCCTACCCAGGCCACCGACTACCCGGTGAACGCTGTCGCCGCGCAGTTTTACTGGAACTTTGAATACCCTCAAGAAAAAGTAGACGCGGCGGCTGGCACGGGCCTGGTCACCAACGGCAATGAAATGCTGATGCCAGTCTCAAGCACAGATCCTCAGGCAGGCCCCCAGCGAATTGCCGTCACTGCCACCTCCCGCGACGTGATTCACGCGTTCTGGGCGCCTAACCTGGGCGGGCAGCGCGACGCGATTCCCAGCGTCAAAAAGACCTGGCAGATTGCCACCGACCGTGCCGGTGTCTACCAGGGCAACTGCAACGTGCTGTGCGGCGCTTCGCACGCCAACATGCGCTTTAAGGTGATCGCCCTGCCCAAAACCGACTATGACGCAGTGATGGCGAGTATGAAAGCCTACAAAGCCCCCACCCCCGCTGCTGGTAGCCCCGAAGAAGCGGGCTACGCCATCTTTACTCAGGGTAAAGACGGTTCAGGCGCTTGTGCCGCTTGCCACCGCGTACAGGGCACCCCCGCCAACGGGCAGGCTGGCCCTGACCTAAGCTTCTTCGGCACCCGCCGCACGCTGGGCGCTGGCATGTGGGAAGGCAAAAACGTCGATGACAACTTGCACCAGTGGATCAAAGACAGCGCCGCCATCAAACCCGGCAGTGTCATGCCGCACTATGACGGCACCACCAAGGGCTACCCCGCACTGAGCGATCAGGACATCAGCAACGTAGAGGCTTATCTGCGCTCGCTCCAGCTGCCTGCCGAGGGCGATTACTGGGCCAAAGTGAGCGCCGCCGCGCCTGATAACGTCAAGGCTATACCCGCCGCGCAAGGAGGCAACTAACATGGCGATACAAGTGCCGCAACAAAAAAGCGGCTTGGGGGCAGTGCTGTGGGACATGATGACCACCACCGACCACAAAAAAATCGGTTGGATGTACATCCTCGTCTCTATCTTTGGCTTTGGCTTTGCGGGCATTATGGCGGTGCTTATCCGCTTGCAGTTGATGGTGCCTAACAATCACCTGCTGGTGGGCAACCTCTATAACCAAGTGCTTACCATGCACGCGGCCGTTATGATTTTCTTTTTCCTCATTCCTATTGGGCTGTTCGGTTTTGGGAATTATTTTGTGCCGCTGCAACTTGGTGTGCGCGACGTGGCTTTGCCCAGGCTCAACAACTTTGCAGTGTGGCTTTTTTTCTTTAGTATGCTGCTGATTCTGACAGGGGTATTTCACGGCGGTCTGCCTGGCGTAGGCTGGACGTTTTACTACCCCCTGAGTGTAGATGCCAACCAAACAGGTGTGGTGGTGTTTATGGTAGCGGTGATCCTCAACGGTATCGCTTCGCTGCTGGGCAGTGCCAACTTTGCCGCTACCATCATCAACATGCGCGCGCCTGGTATGAGCATGTGGAAAATGCCCATCTTTACCTGGAGCATCTTCGCTACGTCTATCTTGCAGCTGCTCTCGCTGGGCGGCCTCACGGCGGCGGCGCTGGTCACCTACCTTGACCTCAAGCTAGGCCTGACCATGTTTAACCCGGGTATTGGCGGCGTACCGGCCCTCTTCCAGCAATTTTTCTGGTTTTACTCGCACCCTGCCGTTTATGTGATGCTGTTGCCCTACCTGGGCATTGGCGCTGAGATCGCCTCTACCATGGCCCGCAAGCCGCTGTTTGGTTACCGCGTGATGGTGTACTCCATTCTGGCCATTGTGCTGGTGTCGATGATCGTGTGGCTGCACCACATGTTCGCCCTGGGTCTCCCTGACACCTGGCAAATCGCCTTTGCGGTGGCGACGCTGGTCGTTGCTGTGCCTACAGGCGTTAAGATCTTTAACCTGCTGGGTACGCTGTGGGGCGGACGTATCACCATGCGTACCCCGACCTACTGGCTGATTGGGTTTATCTTCAACTTCCTGATTGGCGGTATCACCGGCGTCACCCTAGGCATGATTCCCTTTGACTACCAAGTGACCATGTCGTACTACGTGGTGGCCCACTTCCACAACGTGATGATGTTCGGTACGGCCTTCCTTGCTATGGGCGGTTTGTACTACTGGTGGCCCAAGATGACGGGACGCTTCCTCAGCGAAAAGCTGGGCATGGCGCACTTCTGGCTCTTTATGATCGGCTCATGGATGACCTTCTTGCCCCAGTACATCCTGGGCTTGCTGGGTATGCCGCGCCGCTACTACACGTACCCCGCTGGCAACTATGCCTGGAGCGAGCTGAACTTTATCTCTACCGTAGGCGCACTGATACTGCTCGTAGGCGGCGTTGTGTGGATATGGAATATGCTGCAAAGCCTCAAGCGTCCTATCAGTGCTGGGCCTAACCCCTGGGGCGGCTTTACGCTAGAGTGGACCACCGAAAGCCCCACCCCTGCCTACGACTTTGCCCACGACTTTCCCAAAACCTTCCCCACCGAGCGCCCGCTGTATGACTGGGAAAAGAGCGGTATGAAACTCATTCCCGTCAACGTAAAGGATATTCACTTGCCTCAGAGCACCGTGTGGCCTTTTGCCACTGCGCTGTCGCTGCTGTTTATGGGCTACGGCCTGAGCTTTGGGTGGTTTAACTGGAACTGGTCGCCCACCCCTGCTACCGCACCCAACCACCTGGCGAGCATCCTGTTGTGGCTGTCGGTACCCGCGTTTCTCTACTCACTCTTTAAGTGGGCTGGTACGCCTGAATATGACACCCCTGTAGAGCACCATACCCTTACCAAGTACGGCAACGGCTTTATGGGCATGGCCTGGTTTATCATATCCGAAGTGGGCCTGTTCGGGGTGCTGCTGGCGGGTTACATTTACCTCAAGGTGATTGGCGCCGCTGCCGCGCCGTTAGAGCGCCCCGCGTTGGCACTGGCGGCCCTCAATACCCTGATTCTGGTATCTAGCTCGTTTGTGGTACACCGCGCCGAGCAAGACCTGCACACCCACCGCTATAGCCGTGGTCGCCTGGGCCTGCTGATCACCCTGGTGCTGGGCATGCTGTTCATGATTTTCCAGATCTTTGAGTTTTCGAAGTTTGGCATGGAGAGCAACTGGACACAAAACCTGTGGCAATCATGCTTCTTTATCATCGTGGGTCTGCACGGCCTGCACATTATTATCGGCGGCGTGGGTGTGGCCCTGGCCTACTACCAGCACATGACCGGCAAAATTGACCGCACCAACCACGGCTCACTCGCTCCTGCGAGCTTGTACTGGCACCTGGTTGACGTGGTGTGGCTACTGATTGTGGCGCTGTTCTACGCCTGGGGATAATCCTTACGCCTTAGCTCATTTCTTGTGGTGGCCTCCTGAGTGGGGCCGCCTTTTTTTATAGAAAGAAGTCCATGCAGGGCCATATACTGCCTGTATATGCGCGCTATGCCCCCATTTAAGGGTAGGCGCGAACATAAAAAAAGCGTTGAATAGAGAGCATGAAGACAACTCCTCCTCTCCCGAAAGCGCGGCGCTATGAACAGGGCGCTTCTTTGGTCATTGTGGTGCTGCTCGCCATGATTGTCCTGGCTGGCCTAGTGGTTATGTCAAGCAATCTGGCGCTGAGCAGCTACCGCACCACCAGTGAACAAAAAGCTATTCTGCCTGCCCAGTTTGCGGCTGAGTCTGGGGTAGCATATGCCAAAGCCAAGCTGTCAGCGGCACAAGCGTTGATGACTGCTCAAGACGGGTTTGTACAGGGAAGCTCTATCCTCACCGCCCGCAATTTGATAGGACGGCTTTGCCCCACTCCTGCCAATTTACCTTCTACTGCGGCTCGCCAGCAAACAACTGTACCTGGCACACAAGTTGTTATCCCTGACAGTGTTGTTATTTGTACTATCCCCAGCTTATCATCTACTCAAGCCGCTTTATTGACTAATATTATGAATGGCGGTGCTAATACTGCAGCGACATTTAATCAGTATGGTATATCCCCATCACAACGTGAGCAATTTTTTACTGATTTATTTGCTTATAACACGGATGTTAGTTTTGGTGATGCTAAAATTCAGTCGGGCTTACAGCCACTTGCCCTGCTCCAAACTGGCCTAGATCAGTATCAGTTCTTTTTTAAGGTGGCTGGACTGACCAGTACGGGAAGCTCTGATGGTTCTGCGCGTAAAATACAGGTCGAAGGCAATTCAACCATTCATTCAATGACCATTAGCTTGGTTGAAGACGTCACTCTGGTGCCTACAGCGCCTATTTCGGTCATCAACAAAAGCTTTGCTAGTTACGGCTTGTTTATTAATCGTGGCTCTAACGGTGGTTACTACGGTGCGGAAAACTATTTTAGTGGGCCGGTACATACCAATACTATCATGTCTTTTGGATATACAAGCGGAAGAGATGAAAATGGTAACCTCACAGCAGATGGTCGAGGCCAGACTATTATAATGGATGGTAATTTTACATCATCAGGTTGTGCTGAAGTCAGATACGACGCTAGTATAGGCAAAGACAGCTGTATCGGAGGAGCTACTAACCAGTTGTATGATGCCACTGCAGGACAGACAAAGACAGGCGACACTATGAAACTTTCGGGAGCCACATCCCAACATGTCGCTCCTAATGAAAATACTGCAGGTACTTATAACGATTATGGTGACTCTGTTTTCAAGATGAGTGTTAAGAAAGGAAATAATGCTCCACAATTTGGTGTTCCCTTTGTAACTATGCCCAAAAATGCCCAAGATCAAAAGAGCTTGGCCAATACAGATGGTATATCTATGAGCGGTGATGTAGCACAGGTTAAATTGACAGCTGGCGCTGATAAATACCAATACATCAGTATCGCTAAAACGGCTGCTGATGTTGCTAATCCCGTACAGTTTCGCTATAAGCCTTCTACAGATACGCCACCTAAAATGTATATGCAAATGCGAACGAGCACTGGAGCCTGGGTAGCAGCCAGAAAGGCTGGGCCTACCGAGACGACGAATACTCTGGGTTGGGTTGCTGTAAGACCTGGTGAAGCCCCAGGCACCTTTGGAGGCGTCGTTTATACTGACGGCAATGTGACCAGTCTGAGCGGGCCTCCTCGTAACGCAGCGGGTGATGCTACGGCGACTGGTGGTGCAGCTATTTCTAGCTTTGCGGGTCTTACTGTTGCCGCTGAAAAAAATGTGACACTTACGGGTGATGTTAAGTATGAAACACGTTGCCTTAGTCCCAACGCATGTGTAGATGCAAACGGCAATCCCACAGTAGATAATATGTTTGGTGTTTTTTCGGGCTCTGGGAATATTCGTGTAGCCTGGGATCCTTACAACCTTAACCAAGTTATTGATCCTAACGGTATATTAAGTGCCCCCCAAGATATACAGATTGACGGCTTCTTGATGGCTTCTAAGGATACTGCGACTGGAGCAGATAGCGGACAAATCAAGCCATGGAATACTAGAAATAATACTGCCTTTTCTTACATAAAAAGTGCAGCTGGCAAAAAAGGTAAATTTAATGTTCACGGTGGTACTATTAAAGACGCTGATGCCTACTTTGGGTATGTAAATTCTGTGGGAGCAAATATATTAGGTTGGTCAGAAAACTATATGTACGACAATCGCGGCCAGAAAAAGTCTCCTCCAGGGTTTCCTACCACTTCTGTCACAGTGACGCAAGTACCGGGAGAGCCTACGCCAGTTCCCAACGGCAAGATAAAGGATTATAACTTTGGTGTTCAAAAATATAATCCTAACAACAGTGTCGCTTGCTCGGCAACAACAAACTGCATCGGCTTTTCCCTTGAAAATGAAATTCGTCAGGGCACACTCAACTAAATAAATCTTCTCTCTCTTACGACGCGGGGCCATTCTTTTACGGTGGCCCCACGTTGTATCTCTTTATTCACACAGATTCCGATTTATACGGATTCCGATTGATTCAGTGCAGTTCTGAATCAATCCGAGCGGACGCGAGTGGGAACAGCATACGGGTTTCGCGGTATGGAGCCGCAGGCGGTGTCTTCCCGACTGTGGTGGAATTTAGCGGAATCTGTATTAAACCTTGTTGAATCCGTGATAAAGGCAGGCCAGTGGGCGTAGTAACAAGTACACATGTGGGGGTCGCACAGGCGGCGGGGCCTTTCTACCCGTGCTGGAATGGAGCGCAGTCTGTATCAGACCAATTCGAGCAGTTCGGGATGCTCTAGTCCCAGCCTGCGCGCTACTTTGAGGGCCTCGCCTTTGCGCCCAGCGGTTATGGCTCCCATAAAGTCGTGGCTGCGGGCCAGCGTCACCAATACCCAAAAGTCGCCCCAGGCTTCAAGCTGCCAAGCCAGTTGCATAGCGCGGGCACACTCTTGCCATACAGGTTCACTCAGTTGCTCTAGCGGCTCTATAAAGTGAGTTTCGCCGTCGGTGCCTGGAGTGCGGCGCACCTGTTGCTGATAGGCGCGGCGCTCAGCAGGGGTCATGGCTTCCCAGGCTCCTGCCTCACAGTACACGGCGGGCATGGCGCTATAGGTATCACGGCAGCGGGTGGGACGCACCGCGTAGCGTGTGCAAGCACCGTCAGGCCCCAGCAGCGGGCAGTAGCCGACCTTGAGGCGGTGGCCTAGCACATACTCGTCTTCACTGCGGGCCTGGTGGGCATTGTGTATTACCTTGTGGGCGTGCTTTTCTACCCGCTTGGCCTCAGTTTCGCTAAGCACGCTGGCAATAAGGGCGGCCTCGGCAAGCGACAGGCGTATGGGCATGTTGCAACAGCCAAAGCAGCCCGCACCGCAGTAGACTTGGCCGCTCTGGGCCACAAAGCCCTGCATAAACTGCGCCGCCTGTTGTTCGTAGCGGGCATAGGCGGCCTCTACAGTGCCTAGCAAGACGGCGGGATAACTGGGCGTGGGCAGTTCGGGTGATGAGGGTAGCGAGACAGACATAGCCGTTACTCTAGCGCGGCCTCTAGCTCGTCAAGCAGCTGGCTGATGTCTTCCAGGCCCAGCCAAAGCTGCCATACCGTTTGGCCCGCTGTATCAACCTGCCAAAAGTGGCTTTGTGGCGTGCCCGCGCTGCCGCCCTCTTGCCAGACCCGCGCCAGGTTGCGCCCAAAGTGCTCATGGCGTACCTCTAGCCCCAGCAGACCACCAAAACCTGCGGAAAAGCGCTCGGCGGCGGCTTCAAACTGCGGGTGGGTGCTGAGCCCTGGGTAGTACACCGCCCTGACCTGTGGGTGGGCGGCCAGTACGTCGGCAGCGGCCTGAGCGTGTTGGCTGTGCTGGCGCTGGCGCAGCGGTAAGGTGGCTAGGCCCGCGCTGCTTATGTCTGGGTTTGGTCGAGCAGCTGGCCCCAGCAGTGCGCCTACGGCCGCCTTTTGACCGTAGAGTAACGTGACTTGGGTGTACAGCGCGCTGGATGGTTGCGGTAGCGTGGTGAGCAGCGGCGTCAATGTGCTGTCTATCAGTAACGGCACCGCGTAACGGGCAGCAAGCTCAGCCAGGGCAGGCAAGTCAGGTACGGTAAACAAGGGCTGCTGCAGCGTGGTGGTATACACAAAAGCGGTCTGCGGGGTCAGCGCGGCGGTCATGGCACTCAGGTCGGCGGTGTCAAGCAGGTGAACGTCGTGCTGGGCGCTGAGTGCCCGTTGCTGCTCGGTGCTGAGCTGGGCGTAGGCATACTGGTCAGCGAGTATGGGGCCGCTGCCTGCGCTCTGGCTGACAAACTGTGCCAGCAAGGTGGCTACTTCGCCAGTTTGTGCGCCTGCGCTGGGGTAGCCTTCAAGCTGAGCCAGCGTAGCAAGCTGCGGGGTGCGGGCCAAAAGGGTGGCGGGTTGTGATGGGATAGAACTTGAGGACATGGCCTTACGCTAAAGCCTGAGGGCCAAAAATGCAAAGATATTGAAGGCTGACCATTGTTGGCCAGAGAAAAGAATGGTAATTTGACGTATTGCTCTTGCGCTCCAGACAAGATTACACCCTGACCCTAACTTATACGGATGGCAACCTCAACCTTTGTAAAAACGCCACAAAATCTCAACAGCGGGCGTAGGAAAAGGTAATACGGATTTTGCTCTATTCCAGTACGGTCGTCACTTTCCTGACTGTATCTTCCTGATGATACTTCTATACTGCGCTTTCACACTGTGTTTTTATACTGCGCAACCCGCATCTTTTGCCACTCGTATACGCCCTGATTCAATCAACAACGGGCTGATTTCATCGCAATTCGTATAAAGACTGAAAACTAGGGAAGTGCATTCTGTACTACAAAAAAAGCCCAGCGCAGTGGCTGAGCTTGGTGATAGAGATAGATTACATTTTGGCTACTGTTTTACCGATTGGCCTTATTTTAGGGCGTCGAAGGCTACTTGTAGGGTGTTGTCTACGCCCGTATTTGCAAGCTGGGCCAGGTCGTCGGCAGACTGAATATCGGGGGTGATGTGCTCGGCTACGGCTTTACCGTTTATATACGCGCGCCCAGCGGTGATGCTCATGCTGCGCTCACCTGGCAAGTCCATGTGGTACGTGCTGGTGTTGCCCACGCCGTAGGTGTTAGTGCCGATGACTTTTATGCCCGCTGCCTGCATATTGGTGCTGAACATTTCTGAGGCGCTGGCGCTACTACCGTTCACCAGCACCGCTACTTTGCCTTTCCACTGCACGGGGTTATGCAGCGTAAAGTTGTCGTTGTAACCGCATGTATCGCCCGAAAGCACCTTGCCAGCTTTGTAGGTAAAGTTATAGCTGCTGCCATCGGCGTAATGCGTTGATTCGCCTGCCAGGTCGGGTGCAAAGGCAGCGGCAATGCCGACAAATTCCACCAACATACCCCCGCCGTTGCCGCGCAGGTCTATCACAATGTCGTCAGCGCCCAACGACTGCGCCTCGGCAACCAGTGCGTGTACCTTTTCGGAGATGGGCATAGCGGTGTCGTCTGTTCGTTCAGGAGCCACCGACATAAAGGTGGGGATACGCAGGTAGTAGTGCTTTTTGCCGTTTTCGGTGCGCAGTTCGCCCCAGGGCATGCTTGTTCCCTGAAGTACCGCAGGGGTAACGGTAACGGTGCGCTGAGCGCCAGCGGTGCTAACCAGCAGTTGTACGGGTTTGTTGCTCAGGCGCGCCGCCGTCAGCACCTTGTTAAAGGCCGCGAGTTGGTCTTTGTCATTGTCGCTGGTGCGGGTCAGGGACGTGCCGTTGACACTCAGTATCACGTCGCCGCGCCGCAAACTAGCCTTCCAGGCGGGGCCGTCTAAGCGCACACTGGTCAAAATCAGACCGTCTTTTTTGGGTACCGTGTCTAAACTAATACCAAATACCGGGCTGGGTGAAGAACCCTGCTTCTCAGCTAATGTTTCAGCGCGGTTCATATAGAAAGTATGTCCATCCTTTATACTGTCAATATAATCGTTCATCAACCCGTCTGTATTATCATTTTGGGCTGTGCTTAGGGCATATAGGTTATAGCTATTAAGCGTTTTAGGAAACTCTTTCTTAAAGTTGGTATATGTTGTTTTGTGCACTGCATCCAGGTCAACAGTGCTGTAGCCAAAGTACATGTTGTTAATAATGCTTTTACTGCTGTAGAGCATATCTTGTAGGGTGTCAGGTAACTGGGTTTGCGGCTGTAGGCGGGGGTTGATGTGCGTGCCATGGTCAAGCATGTGTCCACTGCCCAGAATGCGGCTGAGCGGCACACTGGCAGTCGCTGCAGGGCAAACATAGGCGCTAGGGCTAACCAGTACGCGGGGTACGTCAGGTATCTCGGTGATGTTGCTGGTGGGTGCCGTCACCACAGGACTAGGGCCATTACTACCGCAAGAGGCTAACAGAAGCGCTATCCCGCACACCAAACCTATATTTTTTTGCATGTTCTAATGTAAATCATAGGTAGATGTTTGTCTAGCTAGGTTGTGCCGCTGCCGCTGTGCCGCAGTGGACTAGGCTGCAAAACGCCCAGCGCACGGGCTGGGCTTGGTACTTGCGTGTATGTTATTATGTTGCGTTGTTTAACTCTAGTCATATGGGCTGCACATCATTCCAGCTTAGTCAGTCAGCAACGACGGCGCTGGAAGGGCGCACAGCCCGCATCAGGGGTAACCAGAGGCGGTTTTTCGCAGGGTTTACTTCAGCGCGTCGTAAGCCACTTGCACGGTGTTGTCTACGCCTGTAGCTGCAAGCTGGGCCAGGTCATCGGCAGACTGAATATCGGGGGTGATGTACTCGGCTACGGCTTTGTTGTTCACATAGGTGCGCCCTGTAGTAATGCTTATGCTGCGCGAACCAGGTAGGTCAAAGTGATTGGTGCTGGTGCCCGCAACGCCGTAGGTGTTGGTGCCGATAACCTTTATCCCCGCTGCCTGCATATTGGCGCTGAACATCTCTGAGCTACTAGCGCTATTACCGTTCACCAGCACGGCTACTTTGCCTGTCCACAGGGTGTTGTCTAAGGTTTTGAGCTGCTGGGGGGCGCCGCAGTTAATTTGGTACATCACTGCGCCGTCATTGTAGCTTAGGGTCATGCCTGAACCGTCAATGGCGCGCAGGGTTTCGCCCGCTACTTTGGGGGCAAACGTGCCAGCAGCACCGACAAATTCCACCAACAGACCCCCACCGTTGTCGCGCAGGTCAATGACAATATCGTCAGCTTTT
Organism: Deinococcus sp.; assembly: GCA_018260375.1. Taxonomy (GTDB): domain Bacteria; phylum Deinococcota; class Deinococci; order Deinococcales; family Deinococcaceae; genus Deinococcus. The sequence continues at coordinate 17,093 of JAGLBF010000008.1, read as the reverse complement.
AAAGTCTGTGCCTCGGCCACCAGTTGGTGTACCTTGAGGGCAATAGGCATAGAAGTAGCGTCTGTTTGTTCGGGGGCCACCGACATAAAGGTAGGAATACGCAGGTAGTAGTGCTTTTTACCGTTTTCGGTGCGCAGTTCGCCCCAGGGCATGTTTGTACCTGTAAGTACTTCGCCCGCTAGCGTCACCGTGCGGGGCGTACCCGCAAACTGAACGACCAGCGCGGTGTCTTTTTTGCTGGTGGCAGCCGTGTAATACACCGTGGCAAATTCTTTGGCTGCAGTAGTGTCATCGGCGCCCTTACGGGTCAAAGCCGTGCCATTGACGCTCATAATCACGTCGCCGCGCTTCAGACCCGCTTTTTGGGCAGGGCTATTCAGGCGCACGTCAGTAATCAGCAGTCCGTCTCCCTTGGGCACCAGGTTGATCGTCGCGCCAAAATCAGCGTAGGCGCTGCCGCCCGTTTGCTCTTGTTTGGTGGCCTCAGCGTTCATGTAAAAGGTGTGCTTATCATTGACACCGTCCACATAACTGCTCATCAGGTCATCTACCTCACTGCTTTGGGTGGCAGAGATGTAGATCAGGTTATAGGTTCTGAGGTTGTTGGGAAACACTGTTTTAAAGTTGTTGAAATTGGTGCTGTGCAGCGCGTCTAGGTCAACAGAGCTGTAGCCGTAATAGTGTTTGTTGAGCAGTGTTTTGGTGGTGGCGAGCAGGCTATAAATGTTGCCGCCTGTTGCTTGAGGCTGTGCCAGGCGCACGCGCTCACCACGGTCACGCATGGTAGGCGAAAAGAGCACGCTGCTCAGCGGCGCTTCAGCGGTGGTGCAGTTGGGGCCCGAGGTAGGGGCGGGGCGCGGCACGTCAGGCAGCGTGTCGCTGGGGACGGGAGGCGTCACCGACGAGTAGCTCGGCGCTTGTGAGCCGCACGAGGCCAGCAGTAAGGAAAGACCCAAGAGCACACTTATATTTTTATTCATAATAAAAGTATAAGGCTTGGGTCTTACAGGATGGTTATACGAATGGAGTGAGTGCTCAGCGCTAAAAAACCTCTGCCTGCTGTTATTCAACCAAATTGCTCATACAAACTACAACTTGAACCTTATGAGCAATGCGATATGAGCAACGCAGTGAAAGAAGGCGAGCGGGCGTAGCAACAAGTACGCATTACGCGTTATGAAAGCGCAGTACCTAGAACTTACTTCAGCAGACCCTGTTGTTCGAGGGCGGCTTGCAGGTGCGGTTCGCGGTTTTCCATGGCCTTGCCCGCGCCAAAATAAGCCCGCAAAAATCGTAGCCAGTCACCAGGTAGGTCGCTGTCGGGGCGCTTGGCGATGGGGTTCATGGTGGCAAAAGCGGCCTGCAATTCGTCAGCGGTGGGGTCACGGTACACGTTGTCATGGATGACCATCTGGCGTGGTAGGCGCGGGCGCTGCGGCACGTCGGTTTCGGCGCTGCGGCCTATGGTCAGTGCAGCGTAGGGCAACACGCCAACGGGCAATTGCAGCAGCTCAATCAGTTCAGGCAGGTTGTTGACCACGCCGCCCACCCAGCAGCCCTGGTAGCCGAGCATTTCGGCGGCGACCAGCATATTTTGACCTGCCAAAGCTGCGTCACCGATGCCAAAATGCACGGCGATATGCGGGTACTGTCCAGCCTGTTCGCCGCCGTGTTGCAGCAGTAGCGCTATGCGGTGAATGTCGAGGCACACCACAAAGGTTTCGCTGGCGCTGGCCAGGTGGGCATTAGCCGTAAGTTCAGCGGCCTTCTCGCGCACTTGCGGGTCAGTGAGGCGCACAAAGCTATACAGCTGCGCCGTGGCGTCTGTAGGAGCGTGCTGGGCGGCGTACAAAATGGCGTCTAGGTCTTCGGCGGGCATGGCGTAAGGGTGGTAGTGTCTGGCGGTGCGGTGGGCTGCAAAAAAGGCTTTCACTTCACTGGGAGTCTGGGGTATACGGGGCAAAGTGGAGGCTGACATAGACATACTTTACCGTATTTCTTCTGGGGGACTGTGGCGGCAAAAGCGCTCTGTGTTTGCTTTTCTGACTGTGCTTCTATGCCGTGAAACCTGTAGTAGAGCTGTGTTGTGAATGAAGCGGTGGTGGAATGGAGTGCCAAACTTGCGACTTGGGACGTGGGTGACTGATAATAGCTGCCTCCATGCCCAGCGGACGCGTTCACAACCTCATCAACACGGCGGCGTACAGTCTGATTGCTGGCAGTGTGCTGTGGGGTGTGCGCAGCGGCCTGCTGGCTATCACGCCCGCGCAGGCGGCAAGCTTTACCGTGGCGTATATGGCGGGTACATTTTTGCTTTCGCCTGACCTTGACCTGTCAGACAGGGCGGTGGACAGCAAGCGCAACTGGGGCTTTTTGGGGTTTTTGTGGGTGCCTTATGGTCTGGTCTTTAGCCACAGAGGGTTATCGCACACCTGGATAGTGGGGCCGCTGACCCGGTTGATCTATATGCTGCTTATCGTAGCGGCGCTGTGCGGCTTGGTGCTGCTGGTGTACCCACAGTGGCAGTGGCCCACCTTGCCCGCGCTGAGGGCCCGTGTGCCGAGTGTTCAGGTGCTGGGCTTTAAGTTCTTGTTGCCCGCTTTGCTGGGGTACTATGTCAGCCAGTGGCTTCACCTCATTGCAGACGGGGTGCGTCCTGACCACGGGTTGCGGCGTAGTCAGCAAAAATTGCAGCAGGTACGCCAGCAACTCAACAAAACCAAACCAAAACACCGGAGAAAAAAAGCATGAGTGTCAAAAACAACTTTAGTACCGAAGAGTGGTTTAAGGTTCTGACTGGCCCCGCACAGGCAGGCGGTGCGGTGGTGGCGGCGAGTCCTAGTGGCATCACCGGGCTGGTTGCCGAGGCGCAGGCCATGATGCAAACCACCCGCGAGCACCTGAGCGCCGCTACCCGTACGCCGCTGCTCGAAGCCATGGCCGCTGACGCACTGGGCGAGGCCCCCCCAGCCCCCACCCAGGAGCGCCCGCGCAGCCTAGACGAAGCCCGTACCCAGGCGCTAGATGCGGTGCGCCAGGCCCTCTGGCTGGTCGCCACCAAAACCACCCCCGCCGACCTGCACGCCTACCAAAACATGATCATGGCGGTGGCCCAGAAGACAGCCGAAGCAGCCAAAGAAGGCGGTCTCTTTGGCATTGGCGGCGTATTGGTTGATGACAAAGAAAAGGCCGTGTTGGCCGAACTGCAACAGCTGATGCACAGCCCTACGGATTCCGCTTAATTCCAGCACAACTTCATTCCAA
>JAGLBF010000008.1:0-13729 GCA_018260375.1 Deinococcus sp. | reverse complement strand
CACAACTTCATTCCAATACAGTGAGAAAGGCGCTGCCCGCGCTTTTATATCGCGAAGTGTTTACTGGGTGCTACGCCTGCTGGCCTTCTTGCACCGCATGTTTAACAAAGTTCAATGTCGCGGTCTGCATGAAGGCCCATAGTCCTTAAAAGGCACAGAAAAAATTAGCCTGCGTACACCCTATTGATAGCTTCCCAAACCATAAGCTCAGCGCAAAACCTGTGAGCAAGTAGCCCAGTGTAGAAACAACCAGCAAAATAAGGCCCTTATTGGGGTCGTATACGTTGGTACTGGAGCGCACAGCAATATAACCGTAATACAACATAGCCAGTGGCACAACAAGGGCCATAAGATAATTCACCAGGGGTATCCAGCCCAGCAAACTATCAAGGATGCTCAGGGGTACATAAAAAAGGGCAAAGGTGTAAGCCACTTCGGCATAGGTGCCTGTACCTTTAAGTGCCTTACCGAGAAGGTAAGTAAGACCTGTAAAGACCGCGAAACCAAGTGGAATTGCCACCAAGCGGTTGACAAATTGCAGACCAAAGGTGATTTCTGAGTGGTTGGGCAGCAGGGAAAAGACTGCGCCTACCAGTGCCGAGATGAGGGCGGCAATCAGCACATAGCTGTAGGCCGACCCTAAGCCGCCGCGCCACTCAAAGCGCTCAAAAGTATCAATACTGGGCTTAAACAGCACCGCCAGACTCTGCTGAAACATGGCCTGCACACTGGGTTTAAGCTGCGGGGAGGTAGACGACATGGTGCTCAGTATGCCGCGTTTTTGTGGTGTCAATGCTTGGGCGCAGGCCAAAAAGTTTGAGCAAAGCTTGAGGGACGGTGGGGCAGGCAACACTGACGGGTGATGATAGAGAGCAGCCAGAACGGGGCTATTCGGGTGGTTTGAATGAGTAATAGTGCCTTGACTCGCTGCATGGTAAAAGCCGTGGGGTGCTTGCCTCGCCATCTGATACAGATTCCCCTTGAAATTTATTGAACATATTGAACCTTGTTACAAGTTCGGTGAAAGAAAGCCAGAAGAATGCGTATCATGTAGATTCTAATTTAATCAGAGCGTTTACGATTTTTACTGCATCATGGCCTTGCCCAGTTGTTGATACGCTCTGTCCATAGCATTTTGGGGCGTGATGGCAAGTGCTTTGGTCAGTGCGGCGCGGGCGCTTTGGCTGTCTTTGAGGTTTTGAAAGGCGGTGGCCAGATTGACATATACGCTGATATCATTGCCCGCCAGGGGCAGCGCCTGGGCGGCTAGGGTGCGGGCCGTATTGGGGTCGCCGTCGCTGAGCTTACCTGCGCGGGCATACACTCCAGCATGCCAGCGGGCCAAAGCCGTGAGGGCGCGGGGCGATCGCGGTTCAAGGGCTAGGGCGCGCTCAATTTCGGCCCTGGCCCTGCGCGAAAGCTGATAGGCCTTGATACTCAGGCCGCTGCCCGCCGCCTTAATACCGTACACGCCCGCTAGGTCAAGGTGAGCCTGGACATTGTTGGGCTGGGCCTGTACAGCAGCCTGAGCGGCACTGAGTGCTTGGTCAATGGCGGCACTGCTGGGCGAAGAGACAAAATTAATCTGGGCAAAGGCGGCACTGCTGGCGGTCAGCAGATCGCCACTTTTCTGGGCGAGCGTGTACGCCTGGGCGTAGTGACCTGCGTTGAGCTCTTGGGCAGGCGTGGGAGCGGCAGCAAGTGCAGTACCGGCAGTACTGGCCAGCACATACACGCCTAGAGGTGCCAAAACAGACCAACGGTATACCTTCATGGCCTGACTGTAGGGTGTGGCCACGTGAGAAGGGGACAGGTAAATAAAGATAGAGGAGAGCAACACACCGTGAAGTTGCAGGTTGATCTATGCCGGACGTCCGACTTGAACCTTATTGCACACGAAGTGAAAGTGGGCCAGCAGACGGAGCAAAAAGTACACGTTTCGCAGTACCGCAGGCAGCACCTCTGAGCTTATGCTGGAATTAATCGGAATCCGTAGTAGACTCTGAGACTTCTTTTCCCTGTTTACCCTGGTCAATTTTCCACTGCACCTGGCGCAAAAACCCGCGTATCAGACGCACTTCTGCCGAATCAAGCTGAGCGCGGTCTAGGGCAACGCGCCACAGGCGCATGGTGTGGCGGGCGCGTTTGGCATCTGTGTAGCCGGTGACCAGCATGGACTCTTTGAGGTGGCTGTACAGTCCTTCTAGCTCGCTTGCCAGGGCCAGGCGACGCTGATGAGGCTCAGGAGGAGCTTCGGCGGCTTCAGATTGCAAAAATTCGTAACAGGTGAGCAGCACCGCCTGTGACAGGTTCAGGCTGGCGTACGCGGCCGTGGGAATGCGGACGGTGACGCGGCAAAGTTCTAGGTCAGCGTTACTCAGGCCCGATTCTTCTGGGCCGTACACCAGTGCGGGGGCTAGGGCCGCTTGTACCGCCGGCCGCACCTGTGCGGGGTGACGCGGCGCGGCGAGGTCGGTACGGCTGCGGGCTGAGGTGCCCACAACCAAGTCACGGTCATGTACCGCCTGGGCTAGGGTGTCAAAGACCTGCGCTTTGTCTAGCAATTCGGCAGCGTGTACGGCCATAGCGCGGCTTGCAGAGTCGTTGTAGTCGCACCTAGGGGCCACAATACGCAGGTCGGTTACACCCATATTCAGCATGGCGCGGGCCGCTGCCCCCACATTGCCAGAGGTTTTGGGCGATACCAGAATAACAGCGAGCTTCATGCAAGACAGTATGGAGCTTTTGAAAGCGGGGGAAAATGTCTGATGCGCACTTATGATGCGGACTGCTGATGGCAACCTTCTTAAGCACGCGATGAATTCCAGCAGGCGGGCGTACAAAAAAATACGGCCCCCTCGGAATACCTGACGGTGCGGGTTCAAGCTGTCTTTGCGCCTGTTCTGCTTGTCTAATACGGATTCCGATTGATTCGGAAGTACGCCAAATCAATCCGAGCGGATGCGAGTGGGAACAGCATACGGACTGCGCGGTATGGAGCCGCAGGCGGCGCTTTTCCGACTGTGGTGGAATTTAGCGGCAGTCCGTATAAACCCTCTCACCGTAGAACCTGCATCTCCCTTATCCCTTCTCAACGTATCATTTGACTTAGCATGCCCAACCCGTCAAGCACGCCTTTGCCAGAAGTATCACCTTCCAGCACGCAGTCCAGCGGCCCCAGCCAGCTGATGCGGGCCGTGCTGCTGACACGCAACCTGTTGCCTTTTGTCATTTTGCTGGTGGTGGTAGCCTATGAAGAGCTGTTTATTCCGCTGGGCCAAGAGAGCTTTAGGCGGATGGCTCACCTGGCATTTTATGGCGTAGCCGGGCCGCTGGCGACTTTTTTTGTGATTGAGTGGATAGCTCAGGGTGTAGCTGACCGTGAGCGGGCTGACCAAAAGCTGCGCACCCTGTACGCCGAGCTGCAAGCCTCGCACGAACGCATGAGCGCCTTGCAGGCCCTGATGCGCGAGCTGGCAGACACCCAGGGGGACAGCGACCTAGAGACGCTGCTGGCGGCGGCCGTGGGCGGCACGCGCCAGGTAACGGGGGCAGCCCGTGTAGAAGTGACGCTGCGCGGCGAGCGCTTTGGGGGCGAACTGCGCCGCGAAGACGGCAAAGGGGGCCGCTACCCCGTGTCCCAGCAGTTACGCAGCGAAGACACGCCACTGGGGGAGCTCAACCTGTGCTTTGATGAGCCGCCCAGCAGCGACGTGCGCCAGCTTATCGCCGCTATTGGGGTAGAGGTGAGCAATGCTGTGAGCAGCACCCAAAGCCGCACCCGCGACCTGCTGACACTGTTTGAAGTAGACCAGTCTATCCGCGCTGAGCGCAACATGCGTCGACTGCTCAGCCGTGTCACTGGTATTATCGCCTCACGGGTACAGGCCACGGCGCGGGCCGCTTTTTTAACGGACCAAGACGGCGTGTTGCGACTGGAATATGCCCATTTGCAGCGCTCCGACGCCGGCAGCGTGTATACAGAAGGGAATGAGCGCAGTGACATGGCCCTGCCCGACTTTGTACGCCGCGTTGCTGAAGGGGGCCTGCCCGCCCTGGCCAGTGACCAGGAAGCGGGCGAGCTGTTTGCAGGATGTGCTAGTGCCCTGGGCCTACCCATGCGCGACGAAAACGGCCTTGTAGGGGTCATTGTGCTGGGCGGCAGTGAGTCACTGGCGCACGGACACACACCGCTTTTGGCACTGCTGGCCTCGCAAGCGACCCTGGCGGTACGCAACGCCCGTGCCTACCTGTATAGCGAAGAACTGGCGATCAACGAAGAGCGCAGCCGCATCGCCCGCGAAATCCACGACGGGGTGGCGCAGTCGCTGGCCTTTTGCGCCATTCAGCTTGATATTGTGGGCCGCCAGATTCCCAAAGACCCCGCCAAAGCGGAGCAGGGCGTAAAGGAAGCCAGTACCTTGCTGCGCGAACAGATTCGCGAGGTGAGGCGCAGTATCTTTGCCCTGCGCCCCATTGACCTAGAGCGCTATGGCCTGCTGGAAACCCTGAGGCGTTATGTTGCTGATTTTGGCGAGCAGCACGGCGTTAGGGCGAGCCTAGAGGTAGGCGGTGACATTCACCTCGCTCCTGGCGACGAGGCGGTGATATTCCGCATTGTGCAAGAGAGCCTGAACAATGTCGCCAAGCACGCTCAGGCCGCGCAGGTAGAGGTCAGCTTGCAAGGTGGAGCGCGGCGCGTGGCCCTGAGCGTCCAAGATGACGGTCGCGGCTTTGACCCCCAGGCGGTGAGCGGTCGGGTAAGCAGTGCGGGGGGCCTGGGCCTGGCGCAGATGCGTGAGCGGCTAGAATCGCGCGGCGGGCGCTACTGCGTGGAAAGCCAGCCAGGGCGCGGCACGCGGGTAGAAGTGAGCTTGCCACAGGCGTAGGGTTGGGGAGGGTAGAAAACGCTGGCTAATACGGACTGCGCTAAATTCCACCACAGTCGGAAAAGCGCCGACTGCGCGTCTATACCAGGGAATCCGTATTAAACGTCCAGGCCCCTAGACACTGCTTTCTAAGGAACCAGCCAGGTCACTGCTCTGCCTGTGCCGCTGAGATAGCGCAACGTTTGGGGGTTCCATACCCCGCGTTCAAAGCCAGATACGCTGTCATAGTTGATCAGGGTGCCGCCCTGCACGGTCGCAAATGTGCCGTCAGGGGCGAAGGTGAGGTCGTTGAGTCCTGAGATGTTGCCCGCTGAGAGCGCCTTGCTGCCATTCCAAATGTACAGCGGCTCAGCGCTGCCACTGTTGCGCCAGGCGGCGAGTAAGCGGTCATCGCTGTACAGGCGGTCAGCACGGTTGGCAAGCATCGGCTGACCAGTAACCGCGCCCAGTTCGCCTTTGTCGTTCAGGGTTTGCACGCCCTGATCGGTGGCGGCGTACAGTTGGTTATGATAAAAGGTGAGGTCATATACATTAGGTAGTTGCACGGGCGTGCTGATGGTCACGGTGTTGTCGGCGTTGCGTACAGCGCGCAGCAGTTCGCTGTTGCCTGTGGCGGTAGCGGGGTGTACAGCCCATAGAATGTCGCCCTGCACGGCGTAGTGGGTCTGGCTGGGCGTGGTGGGTGTAGGCGGGGGCAAAGAAACCCTAAAGGCCAGCGTGCCTTCAGCGCGCCACACCACGATGTCTTGCGTGCTGCCCTGTCCGCAGTCAGAGAGAGCCGCCAGGCGGTCATGCGCCACGCTGGTAATAAGGCGGGTATAGCAGGGGCTAAACCCAGCAGGGTTGGGAAACAGGGCCGTATTGGGGCTACCCAGCGAAGCGCTGCGCTGCTCCATGTGATCGGCGTAGAGCACCGCCAGGCTTTGCCCGTTGTTATAACTTCTCAAGTCCACCGCGCCCGCGACAGGCACGTTCCCTACTGTTGTCGTAGTGCCTAGGTCGGCGGCGCTCAGGGTGGCCTGGGTGCCACTGCCCGCAAGCGCCACATAACGGACGGTGCTGGACTGGTCTTCGGTACCTGTACAGCCCGTCAGCAGTGCGGGAATAAAGGCCAGGAGGGTAAGGGGGGTTAGTTTGGTCATCGGGGTCTACCTCTTGTGTGGGGGCTCATTGGTCTTGCTCTTCAACGGCCTCAAGGTGGCTGCATGGCTGTATGGCTGTATGGCTGGGTGGCCGCGTGACCCTGTGTCACTTCGTGTGCAACAAAGTTCAAGTCGGAAGTGCGTACTATTGCCCCAACTTGTTTAGCCCGTCCAAACTAAATACGGGGAAACTGTTTCCTGAGGTGGTGTTTTCAAAGGCGGTGACCTGGCCCGCACCAGGAAGGACAAAGCCGATTCTAAAGCGGCGCTCTAGGGGATTGACTTCGGCCTGAAAGGCCCAACAGCAGCGGTCAACTGTCAGCAGCAAAATGGGCCGAAAGGGGGTGATGCTGGTGCGCAGGCCATTTTGCCAGGTGAGTGTCTGCTGAAAGGTGGCGGTGAGATACGCATCAGGGCGTTCGTGGGGGCCAAAGGCAAAATTAAAGGCGAGGGGTTGCAAGTTCAGCGTTTCATTGACCTCGCTGCCGTCGGTGTTTTGTCTGCGGCTGTAGCTGGCAAGCCCGCTGATGGCGGCGCGGCGGTTAAATTGCCAGTCGCCGCCCACACTCGCTGCTTGCAGGTAGGGGCTGCTGGTCTCCTGGCTGCCCGGCATGGCGAGGGTGGCCTGAGTGCTGAGACGCTGAGCGGGGCGGGTGGCGGTAAGGGACAGGGTGAGTGCGGGCTTGGTCCAAGTTTGGGTGCTCAGGTCGTAGGGGCCGCCGTACTTAAGGTTCCAGGCCAGTGCACCTGGGGCTAGCTGCTGCCAGTTGTACCAGTTGCTGCTTGAGGCTGTAGAGGTGTAACTGCCGTAATTGCCGCTGGTATATCCGCTGCCGTAGCTGCTATAACTGCTGCCTGCTACGTTGCCCACACTGAAATACACCGTGTCAGGATTGTAAACGTAGAGGTTATAGGCACTGGGGTTGGTGGGGGTAGAGGTCGCTTTATAGGCGGCGAGCGCACCTCTGGGCAGGGTAAGGCTGTGGGTGCTGTTGAGGGTAAAGTTGCGCCAGTTGACGGTATAACTGCCGTCGGCGTGGGGGCTTTGCAAGTTGATGGTTTCGCTGGCACTCAGGGTGACAGGATTCAGCACGGTGTCGCGGCTGCGTACCGCGTTGCCCGTAATAGTCACGCTCTGCACCTCGCGCTTTTTGAGGTCGCTGGTTACGGACACGCCCACATTGTTGGTTCGCACCCCGCCTATGACCTTGACACTGGTGGTGAGCAGCCCTGGCCCGTCTGTGCGCGTGTAGCTGCCCGAAAAGGCCACATTGAGCCCGCGTGCCGCTTGTGCGCCGTAGCTGCCACTGGCGCTCACGCTTTCCAGTTCGGTGTGAAAAAAGTCATGTTTGATGTCCAGGTTTAGTTGCAGCGGCTCACGCGCTACGCTCACTGCAAAGTCAGCGGGGCTTTGTTGGTCAGCGGGCAAGACAATATCGTAGTCTTGCGACAGCTTAAAGCTAACCCCTGAGGTAGGCGTAAGGTTGACGGCGAGGTTGATAGGCGCACTGATGCGCTTGCTGTCTAGGCGGTCAAAGGAAAACGGGCCAACGCCTTCGCGCCGCAGGTACTTAAAGCCAAAGACCCAGTTGCCCAGGCTGGCGGTCGGTGTGATAGACGTACCAAAGCTGTTATAGGTGGTGGTGTACGGCAAGTCGGGTGGGCGCAGGCCAAAGGTCTGGGAGAGTGCAAAGCCCACATCTAGGTCAACGGCTCGCTGGCCCGACAGATAATATTTGCCTACAAAGTTGTTGTAGGCCATAAAGTCGCCGCCCAGCCAGGGCCGGGCATTAAAGGCGATGCGGTGTTCTTCTTGTAGCCGCCAGGTAGCGAAGTTAGGACCCTCACGCGACACCGTGCGGTTCAGGGGGTTGCTCGCCGCCATGTAGTTGCCCACCGTGATCTTAAAGTCGGCGCTGAGTGTGCTGCCGCTGCGGTAGGTGTAGCGAAAAGCGTCGGGGTCAACGGTGATCTCGGGCTTTTTGAGCACGGTGCTCAGGGCGGTGGTGGGTTCAGGGCCGCGCCTGTCGGCAATAGTGACATTGACCTTGACGTTGCTGACCCGGGGCACGTTGGTATAGGTAACGTCCGCGCCGCCATTTATAAAAGTCACACCCTTGCTGGTATCAGTGCTGCTCAGGTCTATCTCACGGTGCACAGTCGTCAGGGTGTAGCTGAGGCCTGACACGGTGTTCTCTAGGTCGTAGCGGCCTTTGATGCCAAAAGTATAGTCCAGGTTATAGCCCGATTCGTCGTCGTCTACAGCTGCCGTAATGGGCTTAGGCAGTGCCAAAAAGTACCCGTTGATTTTGTCAATGTAGGGCATAGGGGTGTATACCGTAAAGTCTGTGCCAAAGCCGTAGTGCGATTGGCGGTTTTGGTAGTGGCGCAGCAGCGTGGTGCCCAGCACGTTACTGCCCAGTGCAAAAGGCAAATCGGCCTTGATGGTGCGCCCGTCTACCGCGTCACTGGCGTAGCTGAACTTGGGCTGCCGAGTAGCGTCGTTGAGCGGCAGGGCGATAACAGGCAGGTACAGCACGGGCGCGTCAGCCAGCAGCAAGGTGGCTTGGTAGGCGATCAGGCGGTCACCCGGGTAGAGCAGGAGGCGGGCCGCCTTAAAGGCGTAGTCGTTGGGCGTGCGTCCGCAGCGAGCGCAGGGGGTAAAGTAGCTGTTCTGGGCGCTCAGCCTTCCGGGTACGCGTTCTATGGCCTCGCCGCGTATCTGCAAGGTGCTGTCACTGATAATCACGTCTTCACCCGTGAGTGCTTGTGTACCCAGATTAACCACCAGATTTTCGCCAGTCATGTGCTGCTCGTTGCCCGCGCTGTCTATGGCGTCATAACGGCCCTGACCGACCAGCGTCAGTGTGCGGTGGGTGCGGTTAAATTCCACGCGGGTAGCCACCACCACATCGTCATCTATATGAAGCTCTACCCGCTCGCCGCTGATCACCACGATATCTTGGTCATCTACCGTGTTCATCTCTAGATTGTCGGCCTGAATAATGCGCACAGTACGCGCCTGAGCGCTGCCGAGGCCCAGCAGCAGCAAGGAGGCCAGTACGGTGCTTAAGGTTTTAGCAACAGGGTATGACAAACAAGACTCCAGAGGGTAAGGCCCTGACCAGGCAGGACGACTGCTATCAGCTTAACCATTTTGGCGGACGGGGGGTGAGAAGGAGGTGCCAGTGATGAGGTATCAGTGATGAGCGCTCAGCACCGACCCCGCTCATACCTTGCCCTATTATCTTGCCATGTCCTCCACCTTTGCAGGCCAGGTGTACGCCCATGTAGGCCAACCTTTTGACACGCCAAGCTATGATGTGGTGATTATCGGCGCAGGGCGAATGGGGAGCTTGTTGGCGCATTTTTTGTTGCATGCCCGTCCCCAGTTGCGGGTTTTACTCCTTGACCAAGGCGGGTTACCCAACGAAGAAGGTGCCAGCATTTTGGCCCCCGGCGTCTGGTCTGCGCTGGATGTGGCCGCAGTGCCGCCCGCCCTCTTGCCGCACGCCCAGCTGACCCGTGACCTCGTGCTGGGCCGGCTGACGGCCGAGCAGGGTGGACTGGGCCAGCCTGGGCCCAATGACGCGCCTACGCGCGAGCGCGGCCTGCTCGAACTGCGTTCGCCCGGAGTGACTGCCCAGCAGACAGACGGGGCGCAGCTTGGTCAGTATCTGCCTCTGAGCGAATGGCCCGCCGAGTTGTTGCCTGCTGGCTTGGCTGACCTGGGTTACTTTGCCGCCTTTCGTCATGACCCACAGGCGCTGACCTACAGCGTCGCCGCGCTGACCACCCGCGCCGCCCAGAGTGCGCTGCGGCACGGGGCTGACCTGATGCTCAACGCCAGAGCCTACCCCACCCCCGGCGGCGTGCGCCTTGACCGGCTGAACATCACCAACACCCACCAGATTGTGGTACACGAAACGCACCAAGTCGCCGCCCAGCAGGTCATCATTGCGGCGGGCGCGGCTAGCCCTCATCTGGCCGAGCAGCACCTGGGCACCGTGACCCACCACGGACAGGTGTACTGCCAGTGGCCCCGCCTAAACGTGAGCAGCAGCGACCTCACCCCGCTGATTCGTGCCCAGTTTGTGGGCCAGTTTGGGCCAGTGCCACTTACCCTGCGGCCCCACGCCGGCGGGTTTACGGTAATACTTCCCACTCACCACCGTGACCCTTACGGCTACCAGCCTACGGGCGGGCGGCTGAGCGGCGTACCTGTGGGGCTGCGCCGCGAAGCCTTACAAGACCTGTTGCTGGGCATGGACGGTCTGAGCCTCCTCGCCACCCAGGCCCTAGAGGTAGGCCGCAGCCTGAGCGACATTGCTGGCGCGTGGGTGGCCCTGCCTGCTGGCGGCTGGCCCTGCTTAGAGGCCCTGAGCGACAAGCACTGGCTGCTGCTGGGCGGCGAAAAAGCTGACCTGCTGGGTGCGGGCGTAGCGCGTGAAGCGGCTTTGACGGTGATAGACAGTGGAGGTTGGAAAGAGGGTTCAACCACTTAATCGGGTTCCAACTTGAATTATGTCCAAAGCACAAAGACACAAGGCCAGTGCGCGTAAAGAAAGGGGCTGAGCGCTTAGGGGCTTATTTCTACGTTCTAAGCAGCTACTTCTGAGCAGCTACCTAGCAGCAGGCATCCTCTTTCTGTTCTACACAGCCCTTCCAGAACTGAGGTCTACTTTGCCCTACACTAAGCCTCTGAAGGAGAGGTGACCATGTCTGAAGTTGTAGCTGCTGTATCTGAGTCGTCAACCCCCGTTACCCCGCGTGGTATGGAATTGGTGAGGCGTGTGCTGGGCAGCCGCGTGTATGACGTGGCCCAGCAAACGCCCTTGCAACTGGCCCCGCAGCTTTCGGCACGGCTGGACAGCCGCGTGTACCTCAAGCGTGAAGATGCCCACATGGTGTTTTCCTTTAAGGTGCGCGGGGCATATAACCGCATGAGCCAGCTGAGTAAGGCTCAAAAAGCCCAGGGCGTTATCTGCGCCTCGGCGGGCAACCACGCGCAGGGAGTAGCCTATAGCGCCCAAAAGCTCGGCGTGCGGGCCATTATTGTGATGCCTGCCACCACGCCTGAAATCAAGGTGAGGGCTTGCCGTGAGCGCGGCGCCGAGGTGGTGCTGTTTGGGGACAGCTTCAGTGACGCTGAAACCCGTGCCTATACCTTGCAAGCCGAGCGCAACCTGGTTTTTATCCACCCCTTTGATGACCCCGATGTGATTGCAGGCCAGGCTACCATTGGCCTAGAGCTGCTCTCACAGCTGGGCGAAGACGATTACACGGTGTTTGTGCCTGTGGGCGGCGGCGGGCTGATAGCGGGCATTGCAGGGTTTCTCAAGGCGATTAAGCCCAATGTGAAGATTGTAGGCGTAGAGCCTGACGACTCGGACGCCATGGCCCGCAGCGTACAGGCGGGCGAGCGGGTGTGGCTGGACCAAGTGGGCCTTTTTGCCGATGGAGTGGCGGTCAAGCAGGTGGGGGTACACACCCTGGCCCTGGCCCGCGAGTACGTCGACGACTGGGTTACGGTGAGCACCGACGAGATATGCGCCGCCATCAAAGACACCTTTGACGACACCCGTGCTGTTGTGGAGCCTGCGGGCGCGGTGGGCGTGGCGGGCCTGAAAAAATACGCCCGTCAGCATGCCCTTCAGGGCCACACGCTGGTGGCGATATGCAGCGGAGCCAACCTGAACTTTGACCGCCTGCGCCACGTTGCCGAACGTGCCGAAATTGGCGAACAGCGCGAGGCCATCGTCGCCGTGACCATTCCGGAGCGGCCTGGAGCCTTTCTGAGACTGTGCGAGGTACTGGGAACGCGGCTGGTCACTGAGTTTAATTACCGCTACGCGCCCACTGACCAGGCCCGCATCTTTTTGGGAGTGCAACTCGCTGCCCGCCAGCAACGCCCCGAACTGATCGCCACGCTAGAGGCTGCTGGCTACCCCGTTACCGACCTGACCGAAGACGAAATGGCCAAGGTGCATGTGCGTCACATGGTCGGCGGACGCGCCCCCGAAGCGCAAGAGGAGCGGCTGTACGCTTTTGAGTTCCCTGAACGTCCCGGAGCGCTGTACGACTTTTTGCAGCATCTGGGCGGCAGGTGGAATATCAGCCTCTTTCACTACCGCAACCACGGCAGCGCACACGGACGCGTGCTGGCGGGCTTTCAGGTGCCACAAGCTGACTTGCTCGACTTTGCCGAGTTTCTGGAGAGCACCGGCTACCCCGCCCAGGATATGAGCCTGAATGCGGCTTATCAGCAGTTTTTGCAGTAAAAGAAGCACTCAGCCTGCTGATACAGACTCCGGTTGAATCAGGGTGGATGCGAGTGGGAAAAGACACGGGCTCTCTAGTATGAAAGCACAGTCCGTCTTGTCTCTCTGCCTCTGGTAGCCCTTGTCTGGGAGTCCTTGTCTGGTGGCCCTGGTTAACTTTCTACAGCCTCGCCGCTTTTCATATACGCCGATACAAACCCGCGCAGCAGCCGCAGGCCTATGCCCAGGCTTTCAGGTTGCACCCACTCGTCTTCGCGGTGGGCCTTACCGCCCCGGTATACCCCCAGAGCCAGCGCAGGGAAGTCGTAGGGTGCGGCGGCGTTGGCGTCGGTGCTGCTGGCTGTCGTGCGGATGTCCATACCCAGGGGCACGGCGGCTTGCCTCACCAGTCGCAGCAGTGGGTCGGCCCGCAGGTCGCCACCTGGTCTGTCGCCCACCTGTTCTAGGCTGACCTGTACGCGGGCTTGACGGGCGGCCGCTTGTATCACCTGCTTGACTTCGGCATCCAGCTTTTGCAGCACTTTACCGTCTAGCGAGCGCAGGTCTAGCAGCAATTCGGCGTGGCTGGCGATGCTGTTAACACTGTGGCCGCCCCCTGCTACTCCCACATTGAGCGTGGTGCGCGGTTTGCTGGGCAGAGGCAGGCTGTACAGCGCGGCGATGGCAAGGCCCAGACCATGCAGGGCGCTGGGGTGCTGGTCGCCCCACGAATGCCCGCCCTCGCCGCCAAAGGTAACGCGGTAGCGCCGCACGCCCACCGCCCGTGTCACCGCCGCGCCCAGATAGCCGTCTATCGCCACGAACGCCGCTATATCGGCGTGGTGCTCGCTGAGCAGTGCCTTGGCCCCGCGCAGGTCGCCCAGGCCTTCCTCGGCAGTATTGGCTGCTAACCACAGCGGGCGGCTGAGTGTACCGCTATGGGGGGCGAGCTCGCGCAAAAAGGCCGTGAGTACCGCCAAACTCGCCGCATTGTCGCCCACACCTGCGCCCACCAGCCGCCCGTCTACCTCGCGAACGGTGACGTCCGTGTGCGGCTCAAATACGGTGTCTAGGTGCGAGGCCAGCAGCAGTGCCCTGCCTTCAGTGGAGGGGCCCAGGCGCAGCAGCACATTCCCTGCCGCGTCTTGCTGCGGGTCGTAGCCCAGCTCGCGCCATAGCGTCATGATAAGCCCCGCTCGTGCCCCTTCCTGAAACGTGGGGGCGGGGGTTTGGGCAATGCGGGCAAGATAAGTCAGCGGCATGTATCCATCATGATATACCCGCAAGGCTGGGTACTTGGGGCATTAGGCTAGGGTAATACGCCTACCACCCTCAACAAAAATGCGCTGAAATCCGGGAGATGAGCGCAGAATACAGTACAGACTTTGCGGTATGCAGGTGCAGGCGGCACCTTTAGGACTGTGCTGCAATTCAGAAC
>JAGLBF010000007.1:18575-32844 GCA_018260375.1 Deinococcus sp. | reverse complement strand
GATTGATTTGGAAGTACGCCAAATCAATCGGAATCCGTATGAAGTATGGATTCGGGGGTTGAGTATCCCCACCTTGTGCCAAGGAGCTAATGCTATAAGTAGGCCATGAACCGCCTTGTCGTCCGTGTACTGATGCTCAGCAGTATGGCTCTGCTTACCAGCGCCACTGCTGCCACGCCCACACCCGCTGCCAGTTCTTCTGGCACGGCCCAAACGCTCAGCCCTAAACCCTTTTCGCATGTGTTTGTGTTCGTGCTTGAAAACCATGGCTACCGCTCTATTATCGGCAATCCACAGCTTCCCATCATCAACAAGCTGGCCCAAAGTGGCGCACTGGCGAGGCAGTATCACGGCGTTGCGCATCCCAGTTTGCCCAACTACGTCGCCCTGATCGGCGGGGCAACGGGCGGCAGCCACAGCAACTCAACCAGCCAGAAGTTCTACGGCCCCACCCTACCTGATCGCCTAGAAGCGGCGGGCCTCACCTGGAAGGGTTATTTTCAGGGGATGCCCAGCGCAGGCTTTCAGGGGCCGTACAGCGGCAAGTGGCTCAACTACGCCAAAAAACACAACCCTTTTATGCTGTTTCCTGCCATCGCCACTCGCCCCGAGCGTGCCAAAAACAGTGTGCCACTCGCCCAGCTTGCGGCCGACCTGAGTCATAACGCTGCTCCCAATTATGCCATGGTGGTGCCCGACCTGTGCCACGACATGCACGGCGCGCCCAACTGCCTTAACCGCGCCCAACTGTACAAAGCCGCCGACCAGTTTGTAGGCCAGTGGGTTAGCGCTGTGCAGCGCAGCAGTGCTTGGGATGACAACGCCGCTATTGTCATCACCTTTGATGAAGCTGAGGGCAGCGACACCACCCTGGGCGGCGGGCGCATTCCCACCATCGTGCTCACCCGCACGGGGCCACAGGGTGTGGTCAGCGACACCACCTACACGCACTACAACCTGCTGCGTACCCTCACCGACGCCTGGAAACTCGCGCCACTGGGCGAGAGCCAGAACGTGGCCCCGATGAATGAGCTGTTTTGGAAGTAACGCTAAGCGGTTAAGGTCATGTGCAGCTTTACGCCCCCCGCGCTCCCTTTGCCTGGTCAAGCGCGTTGAGGCTCAGCTACAACATCTGTCACTCTAATGCGATCTGACACCAGATGTAGTACACTAAGGTCATAATTTTGGAAAGCGCAAACGGCGCTTTTTTGCCTGATTTGTCTTTGTGTGACCGGCCCACTCTACACGTTCTGGACAGCAGCAGCCTGATTTGTTAAACCTAGCGCCTGGCTGGTGTCCCCTTATGTCAAAAAAAGGACTGATGTGCTATGCAACTTCTCTACGACTCTATGACCGGCAATGTGCAGCGATTTGCCCGCGCCGTACAGGCTGATTTACTGACCCAGCACGGCCTAGACGTACCGCTGTACAACCTGCGGCAAGCGGCGCCGTCTGGTGAAGCTGGCGGTCATTATCTGCTGCTCACCTACACCTTTGGTCAAGGCGAAATCGCTCCCTTTACTGCCGCATTTTTGGCGCAGCATTCGGCGGGGCTGCGCGGTGTGGTGGCCAGCGGCAGTTTTCACTGGGGCGAGCACTTCGGGCGGGCAGGCGACCTGATTGCCCAGCAGTACGGCGTGCCACTGGTTGCCAGGCTGAATAAAGGCGGCACACAGCAAGACAGAGCCAAAGTCGTCGCGTGGGTACGGCAGATGATAACAGACGCGCCTAAAAGTATGAGTAGTGCCTATCAACAAGATAACCAGGAGGTGGCTTAGATGGAAAGCTGGATCGCTTTAAACAACAAGATTCTTAGCGGTGAACAAGTGAATACGGCGTATGACACCGAAGCGCTGCAGGCGTATTTTCAAGAAAAGGTTAACCCCAATACTGTATTTTTTCATGACCTCAAAGAAAAGATTCGGTACTTAACTGACCACGGTGTCTGGGATAAGGGTGTCTTTGATCGCTATACCCCCGAAGAAGTGCGGGCCGTCTTTGAAAAGGCGTATGGCTACAAATTCCGCTTTAAGGCCTTTATGGGGGCGTTCAAGTTTTATAACGAATACGCCACCATGACGCCTGACCGTCAGCGCTGGCTAGAGCGCTATGAAGACCGCCTGAGCATGACCGCCCTGTCGCGTGCCGACAACGCCGAGCAAGCGCTAGAGTTGGTGCATCACCTGATTAACCAGACCTTTACCCCAGCAACACCCACCCTGATGAACAGCGGCAAAGCCAACACGGGCCGCCTGGTCAGTTGCTTTTTGCTGCAAGACTGCACGGACAACCTCGACTCCATCACCAAAACGCTGAGCTTTGTCGCTGAACTGAGTAAAGGCGGCGGCGGCATCGGGGTAGAGGTGAGCAACCTGCGCGCGCGCGGCGAGTCGTTGCGCGGCATCCAAAATGTGACCAAAGGCGTGATGGGCGTTGCCAAGATGCTGGACAACATGCTGCGCTATGCTGACCAAGCAGGCCAGCGCCCAGGTGCTGGGGCCATTTACCTGAGCGTGATGCACGCCGACTTTTTGGACACCCTCAACGCCAAAAAGATTGCCAGCGACGAAGACGCACGCCTGAAAACCCTCAGCGTTGGCGCCACCATTCCCGATATTTTTATGCAAAAGGTGCGCGACGGCGAAGATATTTACCAGTTTTATCCCCACTCGCTTTTTCAGGAAACGGGGCGCGAATTTACCTCTATTGACTGGAGTAAGGAATATGACACGCTCGCTGACAACGCGAATATTCGCAAAAAGCGCGTGTCCGCTCGGCGGATACTGGAAGAAATCGCCGTCACCCAGGGCGAAAGCGGCTACCCTTACCTGCTGTTTGAGGGCAATGCCAACCGTGCCAACCCCATTCCCAATGTGGGCTCTATCAAAATGAGCAACCTCTGTAGTGAGATTTTGCAGCCCACCTTGCCCAGCTATTTTCACCCCTACGGACAGGAAAGCAAAGACAAAATTGGTCTGGACGTGTCGTGCAACCTGGCTTCACTGGTGATTCAGCAGACGATGGACAGCCGCGACTTGGGGCGGGTGGTCAGCGCCGCTATTCGTATGCTGGACAATGTGGCACGCAGCACCAGCGTAGACGAAGTGCCGGCTGTCAAACGCGCCAACGATGAGATGCGTTCTATCGGCCTGGGCGCTATGGGGCTGCACTCGTATCTGGCGGGCCGCGAACTGGTTTACGGCAGCCCTGAGGCTCTGGAATTTGTAGACGTCTTTTTTGCAGCGATGCACTACCATGCCCGTAAAACCAGCATGGAAATTGCACGCGACACTGGCTTTGTCTTTAAAGGCTTTGAAGGCAGCAAGTACCAGAGCGGTGAGTATTTTAAACAGTATCTGGATAAGGATTTTGTGCCCCAAACGCCTGAAGTCGCTCAACTTTTTCAGGGCCACACCCTGCCCACCCGCGCCGACTGGCAGCAACTGGTACAGGACATACAGACGCACGGCCTGGCCCACTCATTTTTGATGGCGATCGCTCCTACCGGCTCTATCAGCTATGTGTCACACGCCTCGGCAAGTATTATGCCGGTCACTGAAAAGGTAGAAACCCGCACCAGCAATAAGGCACGTACCATCTATCCCATGCCTGGACTCAATCAGGATACCGAATGGTATTATGAAGAAGCCTATGATATGGATATGCGCCGCGTGTTAGATACTGTAGCTACCGCGCAAAAGCATGTAGACCAGGGTATTAGTTGCACACTGTTTATCCCCAGTAATGCAAGTACCCGTACGCTGCAAGCATATTACATATATGCCTATAAACATGGCATAAAAACCTTGTATTATACCAGATTACGCAAAGTAAGTATTGATGAGTGTTTGAACTGTGCGATATAGTTTTATTAATGTCATACAGTAGTTTAAAACGCAGTTAGTACCTCAAACCACACAGCCAAATATTCAATAAGAAAGCGAGTTGCCCACCTTGACCACCCTGACGGAGAAGCCCAGCCTAATGCCCACCTATAACCCGACCAACCGTGCGCCTTTTTCTGCGACCAACTGGAGCGAGCCAGAAGACCACTTTTCTAGCACTTTTTATGAAAAGTACACCTCACAACTGTGGTTTCCTGAAGAAATACCGCTGAGCAATGACGCCATTGTGTGGCAAACGCTCAACGATGATGAGCGCTGGACCTATATTCACGCTTCGGCGGGCCTAAACGCACTGGATACCTTACAAGGCGAAGTGGGTATGCCTGCTCTTCGCGGCCTGGTCGAGGGCCATATTCGCAAAGCAACCCTGCAATTTCAGGGGATGATGGAAGATATTCACGCGCGCAGTTATTCACTGATCAATAGAACCTTTTTAAGCACCAGTGAAGAGCGTGAAGTATTTGAATGGGTCAGACAACAGCCACAATTACAGTACAAAATCCAGTTTATTCAGGGCGTCTTTCATGATCCTGATGTTTCACCGCTGGGTCTCTGGAAGAAGATGGTGGTTTCTTGCATGTTAGAGACGGCACTGTTTTATAGTGGCTTCTTTTACCCCCTGTACTTGGCAGGTCAGGGCAAAATGGTGTCAGCGGGCGAAATCTTTAATCTCATTATTTTAGATGAAGCCGTACATGGTGTTTACGTAGCTTTACTTGCACAAGAAAAGTATGCGAGCTTTAATGAAGCCGAGCAAGCCTATGCCAAAGCCTGGTACAACGAAACAGTACAGACTCTTTACCGCAACGAGTTGGTGTATACCGAAACATTATACGCAAGGCTTGATCTGGTGGCAGAAGTAAAGCGCTTTCTTCGCTATAATTTTAATGTACTCGCAGATAACTTAGATATGCCCCGCGCCTTTGATGATGAAGAAATCAATCCTATCGTGTCTAATGGTATCCGGACACGTGGCACCACACACGATTTTTTTTCGAGCAAAGGCAGCAGCTACGCCAAGATGAGTGTGGAATCGCTGACGGAAGGTGACTTTGAGGGACTGTTTGCGGGCGACTTTTTGGAGGGCCGTTCATGAAGCGCTTTGTAATGCTCACCCAAGACGCCTGTCCTAACTGCGAGCGCCTCAAGCTGATGCTGGAAAAACCACTGAAGGGCCAGTACACCGATCAGATAGAAATCGTTCACCGCCGAGAGCAGCCAGAGCGCTTTGAAGCCCTAGCCGCGCAGTATCACCTGCATGTGACCCCTGCCGTCATTGACCTGCAACGCGAGCGCACCCTCACTGACACGAGTGGGCTCGGCGCAGTAAAAGGCTTTTTGAGCCAGTAAGGGGATCGCGTAAGCGCCCGTGTGAACAAAGAACGCACCTGTGCCGTTTTGTTCACGCCGCAGAGCCACGGGCATGCGCCAGGTAAACCGTGGGCAATGAAACTATTGCCGTCACGTGCCGTTTACTGGCGGCCTTGACGGCTTGCTACTTTAATAAACTTGGCACTTCAATCAACCCTGTCCATTCTCGACTCCTAGACAGCAACTCCGACACAGAAGCTCACTCCAGAAAACGTCAAGGATCGTTGAAACAGAAACATCAGGCATAATGTAACTTATGCCTGATGTTTCTGTTGCTCTCCGATACGCTGGTCTTAAGCCATGCCTTTTGGTGCTTTGAGTGCCGTTTTTAGCCCTACCATTCTTGACCGTTTTTCCCCTTTGGCACACTGGACGCTGGACATTCAGGCATGGCCACATTGCATCATGTACTTACTGACCACTGTCTGTACATTGAGCCTTTACTTTAGGACAGCCAGTACACCGCCCCCAGCGCTGCTAGGCCGCCTGCCACCAGCGTGATAAGGGCGGGGCGGCGCAGCTTTTTGAGGTACAGCAAAATGCCAAAGCCGCTGAGCGCAATGAAGGTTAAGAAGCTGGCGGTGAGGTTAATCACCCAATTCCAGCCTGTGCCAGTGTGGCGACCTCGGTGCAAATCGCCCAGCAGGTTCAGAACACCTTGTGAGTTTTCGCTGACCTTGTACTCACCGGTCTGGTCACTCAGGGTGACTTGAGTTTCGCGCCCAGCGGCTAAAAAACTAAATGTGGCTTCTTCACCATCATTTTGAAATTCACCCGCCCGCCCGCGCAGGTCGTGGTCGGCGCGCACTTGCTCCGCGATTTGCAGCCAATTGGTATTTTGGCCCTGCGCGTCACCCAGCCATGCTTTGTTGACCTTGCCGTGATACTCGGTTGTGTTCTGGGGGCCGTCTGGGAGCCACTGCGGGTTATTGAGCAGCAGCCCACTAAGTGCAAAAAACAGTATCAAGAGCAAGGTCGCCATGCTGCTGTAAATGTGCAAGTTACGCAGCGCGATTTGTATACGTACCCGCAGCGGTCTATTGGCCTTGCCCGCCGCTTTGCCCGCGCCTTTTACGTTGTCAACGGGTACAGCGGGGCGCGGCGGCTTAATGGTTTCAGTGGACGCGGTATTCGGCGCTGACATTCACCAGGTCTCCGTTGTCTTGTGCGGTTGCCTTTTGCGGCTTGCTCCCCAGCGTCAGCGGCATACGGACGCGCTGGTATGGCCCCGTTTCACGCGCCGCTTCAATAAACAAGGTGTATTCGCCTTGCGGCACACGCTGGCCTTTGCTGTCTAGACCGTCCCAAACCACACTGTACTGCCCTGCGCCGCGTGTGGGACTGCTCACCATATCGGGCGTGCGGGCGCTGCGAAACCACTTGCGGAGGTTGGAGAGGTATTTTTTCTTGTTGTCTTCCTGTTCACGCCACAGGCTGATGGTTTTAACCACGTCACCCGCGCTATTTTCTACCCACACCGCTACATAAGGCTTGTGGTAGATACCTTTGGTCGAGGCTTGAAGGCCAAAATGAATACCAAGTTCCATGTTGGCGGGCAGCGCGGCGGTGGTCGCCTGGGCCAGCGCATCAAAGCGGCTTATGACGCCAGCGGCAGAATGGGCCAGAAAATCCAGGTGACCTGTCAGGGCGGTGATGGCAAACAAACTCAACATTTTTCCAGTAAAAGTACGGCGGTCACGAGGCATGGTGTATCTCCTTGTTCAGCAATGGGCGAATAGGCAAAGCAAACGGCTTAAAGTTGCGCCACAAGCGACTTTGGCGAGTGGAGCCGTCTGGAAGGGTGAGCAACGCGGCGTAGGCTTGACCATCTATATTCAGTTGCCCGCACAAGGCCAAACCTTCTTCGGGTGGCAATACACTGAGGGCCGTTGAGAGCGCGTCGGCATCCAAACAACTGGGCGCTATGACGCTGCAGCCCGCGCTTACCGTGACGCTTTGCCCGCTGCGGGGGTCAATGAGGTGCGAGTGCCACTCACCCGCCACGCTGCGGCCGCGCAAAACGTGACCGCTGCTGGCAAGGGCGCCGTTACTCAGGCGCACCTGACCCTGCAAAGGCGCGTTCATGGCGCTGGTGCGCGGGTCGCTCAGGCCCACCCAGCAATGGCCCGACCCCAGATGACACAGGTCGCCGCCGATATTAAGCTGCACCTGAGCTACGCCCGCTTGCGCCAAAGCCATGCGGGCGGCCTGCTCAACAATAAAACCTTTGGCCAGCGCGTTCAGGTTGACCGAGTAGGGCGGCGGCGGACAAATTCCGCTGGCGGGCAATTCTAGCGGCAAGGCCAACTGTGTAAGGGCCGCTTGCAACGTGGCGGGCGCGGGTGCTTGACCCGCAGCGGCGGCTTCGTCCCACAAGGTTCCCAGTAGGTCAGCCCCCACATGAAAGGCCCCACCCGTGAGGGTTTGCCAGTAGTGGGCGCGGCGCAGCACCTGCAAGAGTTCGGGGCTGAGCGGGCGGGTAAGCTCGCCGCGTTGCCAGCGGTTTAGTTCGCTTGTAGGGTCGTAGCGGTTAAAAATATCGCGCAGACGCTCTAGTTCGCCCAGCAGCGCGCCCTCGGCCTGCTCGGCTTGCGCCCTGGTGGCGGCCTGTATCTTCAAGCTGGCGTCTGTACCCAGCACGCCCCAGTACTCAGCGCGGTGGATATAAGCGCCGCGCCCAAAGCGGCCTACCACAAGCCCACTTCTTCAAAGAGCTTGATGGCTTTGGGCTGGTTGCCGCGGCGCTCCAGGGTTGGCACAATTTTTTCGTAGTCTTTGGGAATGGCGTTGGCGGGCAGCAGGTCAGCCACATACAGAGGCTGGTCAAAGTTGACGGTGCTCATGTAAATTTGCGGCGCGGCGGTGCTCAGGTAACGGGCAAAAGACAGCGCCTGCGCCTGTTGGGGGCCTTTGAGGGCAGCAACCCCGCTAAACTCGGCAAGATTGCCCACGTCACCCGCCGCAAAGCTATACAGTCCAATGTGGTAGCTGCTGCCGCGCCCACGCGTGGCGTTGCTGCTCAGGCCTAGCGCCACGTCCACTTCGCCTCTGTTGACCGCTTCGGTCAGGCCGTTGAGCTCGCTGCCGTAGTCACGCGGCTCCAGCTTTTGCATGTCCAGCAGCCACTGTTTGGTCGCGTCTTCGCCGTACTGGGCAATCAGGGCGGCTACTTGCTCGGTAAAGCTGGGGTTGTTCACGCCCCAGGCGATGCGGCCTTTGAGCGCACTTACTTTGGGCAAATCTATAAGATTTTTGGGCAAAATATCGGGCTTGAGGGTGTCTTTGTTGTAAGTGAGGCCGTGGAGATGCACACTCAGCGGCAGCCAGGTACGCGCCGCGTTCATCTTGGGCAGCGCCACCGCCGACACGGGCGCGACTTTGGGCGCACTAAAGGCTTGTGCGGCGGGTAACAGGTCAAAAAAGTAGGCGTTGCTCAACCAAATAACATCGGCTTCTTTAAGCTCAGCGAGTTGCTGCGCGGCGTCTTCGTTAGAGCCGTACATAAACTTAAACGTCACGGGCTGGGCCTTATGTGCGCTCAACTCAGCGTTGTAGGCGGCGGCTACGGCCTCGGCGTTGGCTTTTTTGTAGGTGGTAAACACGGTCAAGGTTCTAGGGCTTTGGGCCAGTGCCGCGCCGCTCAGCAGTACGCCAAGCCACAGTGCTGTTTTTTTCATAAAGGGCCTCACGGGTTTTTACCAAAGAAAGGTGATATGTATTGCTATTCAACTAGGGCGGATGCGAGTGGGAAAAGACACGGGTTCCCTGGTATAGAGCGCAGTCGGTGCTTTCCTGACTGTGCTGGAATGGAGCGAAGTCCGTATTAGGAAGGCATAACCGCCGACTTTTTGCGCCTATCTTGCAGTTCGCGTTCCTTGAGAGCTTCGGCAGCAAAGAATGAGCCAATCACGGCAATCACCGAAGCCACTTGCAGCCCAAAACCTTCCCAGGTGGGGTGCAGGCCCAGCCACAAGCCCGTCCAAGCAGGCAACTCAAACGGCATGGGGTGAACGGGCAGCCAGCCAACGAGTTGCAAGACGTGCGCGGTGTTGCCCACCATGACGCCCAGCACAATGCAGATGAGGCCGCCCGTCCAGATGAGCAGTTTTTTCATGGGCAGCTTGGCTTGCAGCTTAAAGACCACTACGCCCACCGCCAGCACCGAAATCAGGCCCACCGCCGCGCCCGTAAGCACTGAAGCCGCGCCCGCTTGCAACACCAACGACTGCAAAAACAGCACCGTTTCAAAGCCTTCACGGTAGATGGAGGTAAAGCCCAGTACCGCCAGCCCCCACCACTGCGCCCGCATCGCCTGTTGGGCAGCTGGCCCGTGCGTAAGTTCGTGCTTGTGTTTTTGGAAACTGGCCATGCGGTCAGTCCAGTACACCTGGTGGAAAAACCAGTTCATGATGAGCAGCAGCACCCCAATGGCGATAACACCCACCACCGCTTCCAGTTTTTCGCCGTATTTGCCCAGCATACTCAGCGCGCCTTGCATAATGGCCCAGGTGATGCCTGTTGCCACAAGCGCCACCAGTGCGCCCAGCCACATCGGGCGGCGCAGCTTGACCAGTTCACCTTTACGCAAACTGCCCATCAGGGCGGCCAGAATGAGAACTGCTTCTAGGCCTTCACGGAACACGATGATGCCCGCGTTGGTCGCCACGGCAGCGGGCGCTACGTCGGTTCCCAGCACCTTGCTTACCTCGGCCAGCGTGGTTTGCAACTCGGCGCGGGTGGCCTTGAATTCACTGGCTGGGGCGCGGTGCTTAATCAGGGCGGCGAGGCCCACAGGATTGGTGCCATTCCAAATCTGGTCTTCCAGTTTGACTTTCAGTTCGGGGTTAAACACCGAAATACGCGCCTCAGTGCCGCTTTCAATAAGTGAGTAAGCGTCCAGTCGGGCATTTTCGGCAGCCGTCCAGTCGCCCGAAGCCGCCGCCGTAACCACCGAGTCAAACTGACTGCGAATCACATCTAGGTCAGCGTTGGCGTCATTTTTTTGCCAGTCTTGCGGAAAGGTGGCTTTGGTCTGCGTGAGCAGCGCGTTCACCTGTTGCTTGAGGTCGTCCAGCGGCACCACAGCCTTGGCAAGCGCAGGCTGGGTCATTTGAGCAGCGAGGGCGCTGTAAGCGTCCGTCAAGGCGCGGGCCTGTTGCTGGTCTTTGAGCACGGGCGTTACGTCACTGAGGGCCGTCACCGCGCCGTCAAGGAAGGTGCGTGCCTCGTTGATTTCTACAGGGTTGGTGAGGATCCAAGTAGAGCCGTCTTTTTTCACGCCGCGCTCGTATTCCACCGGCACCAGCGACAAAAAGCGCAGCACCTGCGAAGCCCGCCCGTGCACTTCACGGTCACTCAGTGGCGCCGCGCGAAAGCCTTGCAAGCTATTTTGGACGGTGTCTAGGCTGCTGGGGAGGTTTGAGAGTTGCTGTTGCAGTGTTGTCGTGGCGGCCGCGCCGCGTTGAACAGTGTATGCAGACGCGAGCAGGTGAAAATACCCCTGTGCCAGTCCTACCTGCTCAGCAGCGAGGGTGTGAAACCCGCGTGTTTGGGCTTCTTTCAGTTCGGCGAGGCTGCCATTAAAGCGCGCCTGATAACCGTCGAGCACGTCTGAGCGCACGGCGGCAAGCGCGGCATTGGGCTTCATTTTGCCCGCCTCAAGGTCTTCAAGGGCGGTCATCGCGTCGGCGTTCAGGCGGCTGAGTGTACTTGCCACGCGAAATTCGCGCACGGCAAGCCAGTCGCGGGCATGCGGCACATTGCCCGCCTGAATGCTTTTTTCCAGTCCCTGATGGGCGCCGTACAGCAAAGCCGTCCACGCCTGAGCACGGGCGCGGGCCAGTGCGGGTTCGTCACGCCTGGCAAGCGCCCGTGCTACGTTGTTTAGCCCTTCGCTGACCTGATCGGCAGACTGTGGAGCGACCTCTTTGAGCGCGGGTTTAATCTGGGCATAGGCGGCTTTGGCCTGCTCCACTTGGGTGCGGGCCGCGGCCGAGTCAAAGGCCATTTCCACTCCCGTTTCCGCGAGCCGCGCGCGCATGGTTTCGGCAGGAGTGGCCCAGTCAGCAGCTTGTGCAGCCTGAGACAGCAGCAGTGCGAGTGCGATTAGGTGCACCACTTTGGCAAAAATCATGGCTTACTTGATGCCTATCAAAGCGGCGGCCTGGGTGATATGGCCCGTCACGGCGGTCGCGCGGTTCTGGGCGTCACGTTGAAGCTGCTCGGCCTGCTCGGGGGTGTAGCGGCGGGTCTTTTCGCGGGCAATCAGCTTATTGACGTACGCGGCAAGGTGATTAAGTCCAGTGGTAATTTGTTGGTCAAGGTTGGGATTTTTGGCTTTCACGTCGCTGCTTAAGCCCTGATACATGGTTTGCCAGGAGGAAATATTGCCTTTGAGGTCGCTCATGCGCGAAATCACCACAAAGTCGCGCCGCTTGCTTTTGTCGCCCAGAACAAAGGGGCTGGTTTTCCAATCTTCAAAAAAGACAGGGCCAACGGTAGGTACATTGGCAATCAAAGCGCCAAAGACGTCCTCCCGGGTGGGCTGCCAACCTTGCGCGGTGGTTTGCAGGCGGCGTGATTCGCTATCTAGCCTATCGGCGGCGGCTTTTAGCACATTGGCATCGGGAAGTTTGTCACCAAAGTCTAGTTTGCCGTTGCCGTTAATATCGTAAGCAATGCCCGTGGTATACGCGGGAAAGGTTCCCCACAGCGCACTTTCGTTGATGCCAAACAGGTTGCCTGGTTTGGGCAGCACCTTACCATTAGGCAGCTTGAGGTCAAACTTCACCATGTCCTCGCCGCCTTCTGCACCACTGGTACCAGCGTCCAGAATGTTGTCAAACTCACTGAGCTTGTCCACGCCTGCTACGATGCCTTCCATGTCTTCATACATGGGGCTGGCTTTGTCCCAACCTGCACGGGCGGTTTGCAGCGCAGCCCGAATCTTTGGGTTCTGGGCCAGCTTTTTGTAATCAAAGTTGGCCGCTTTGGCGAGGTCGTAATACTGATCAGCGCCCCTTTTGAGTTGCACCGTGCCTTCTATTTGGGTGGCAATTTTTTGACCAAGATAGGCTTTTACGCTGCTGAGGTCAGCGGCCGAGGCCGAGCCGAGCAGCAGCAGAAACAGAGTAAATTTCAGTTGCATGTTGTACAAAGTAGACTATTCCGACAGGATAAGTCAAGATTAGCTGAGGTGACCCGAGCACGATATGGGCTTCGCGCCCTGATGAAACGGCCTAAAAGCACTGAGCCCCCTAAAAGCGACGGGCCGCTCTCACTTAAGGACATCAGCAGAAAGCAGGACATCAGCCTGCACCCCTTTCTGTACCACTTTGAATTGTTGACTGCGCAACACCTTAAACAGTTGACTGCGCAACTGCACCGGGTTTGATGTACCCACGGTGTACGCGGTAAAAACGGATAAACTCTCTCAGCTACGACTGACCTCACACCTGCCAGCGCATTCGCACGTAGCTGTGCCCCGCCAGCCTTTGCTCGCCTACCACCACAAAGCCCAGGCGCTCATACAGGCGCTGCGCCGCATTGCCCTGCTCTACCAGTAAACCCAGTGGGCGGCCCTGCCTACGGCCTTGCTGTTGCAGGTGCTGCAGCAGCGCACTGCCCACACCTTGCCCGCGTGCAGATGCGCTGACCGCCAGCGTATCCAGATAATACTCTCCGCTGAGCCCCTCGCTTACAATCTGCTCTGTACGTCCTAGCGTCTGTAACCGCTGCCGCAGAGGTTGGTCAAGCCTCACGGCGTCCTCGCCAGGGTAGGCCAGGGCCAGACCCAGAACCTCGCCGGCGCGCTCAGCAATCAGGGCCGTTGAGTAGCTCAGGCGGTGCCCGGCGTGCCCAAAGAGCTCAGCAAGGGCACGCCGCGCGGCCTCAGCACTCTGCGTGCCTGTGAGGTGCCAGGCCAGCTCACCATTGGCTGCCAAAATCAGCTCAGCGGCCTGGAGCGCGTCAGCGGGCGTAGCGGGGCGGATGGTGAGCGGATTCACCGTACCCACCAACTCGACCTCGCCCCCCGAAATGCTGCGCCGGCCCTGCGACGTCTCCACGACCAATTCGCCCCCCGGCCCGATGTCTACAGCCTGGCCCTCAACCACTTCGCTGGCAAGCTGCACGCGCACTTGCTGCCCCAGTGTGAGGTTGACGCGTCGCCACGCCGCCAAAATGTGCTCGGCGCTTTGCCAAAGCCAGTGCTCTAGCTCACTAAGTAGGCGCTGCAAAAGCTGGGCGCGGTTGACTTGCGCCGTCAGCTCACTCAACGCCGCCGCACCTGGCGGTGCACTCAAGACATTGAGGCCAATGCCCAGCACCAGCCGCTGCACTTGGCCCGCACTCCACTCAGCCTCTAGCAACATGCCGCCCATCTTGCGCCCGTCTGCTCTCAAAAGGTCATTGGGCCACTTGAGGCCGCCCACGCCGCAGGCCGCTTGTACTGCTACGCCGCAGGCCAGCGGCAACAGCGTCAAGTTCTGGGCCAGTTGCGGGTCTGAGTGCAACAAGATACTCAACAGCAGGCCCTGACCCACGTTGCCCTGCATACTGCTTTGCCACGCGTGGCCGCGCCGCCCGCGCCCTTGGGTCTGGTCATCGGCCACCACCACCAGCCCGTGTGCGCTGCGGCCCTCTTGTTGCCATCTGACCGCTTGGCGCAGGACTTCGTTTTGGGTGCTGTCGGTCTGCGGCACATAAACCAATGGACGGCCCAGTATGCCACCCGCCTGTACCAACCTGCTCGCGGGTGTGCCAGGGCGCAGGGCGTAGCCGCCTTGACCAGTTACAGGCCCGCCTTGCCAGGGAGCGAGGTGTGATCGCACCTCCTCAGCGCTGATTCCCAGGCGCTCTGCTAAGGTTTCGGCAGACTGCGGCGTGGTGTCAAGGAGACTAAACAGCTCGGCCAGCAGGTTAGACGTGGTCATGTCTACAGAATACACAAGCCTACCCTATATTTTGTATATATTCCTTATGCCTTGTCCGAA
>JAGLBF010000007.1:0-18475 GCA_018260375.1 Deinococcus sp. | reverse complement strand
TGCCTTGTCCGAATTCCGTCATGAATAACCTTGGTTATAACTGTGCCGTTCTCACTTTTATTTCGAATAGTGGGAGTAAGATACCACAGTTAGATAGTTCCACGGTGGAAGTATTTCAACGTAAAAGGAGATATTGCCCGTGCCAACCCGTGCTGTGCCCAGAAGTCAAAACCCGCCCCCTGAGGAGCCTAGCTCGCAGGAAATAGCCGCCCTGCTGCAACTGATAGGCGATTTTAACCGTACCAAGCTGAGCCTCAGTTCGCTGATGTTGCGTCCCACCTGGCATGAAGCGCTGCTGCAAGAATTGCAAGACGCGGGACTGAATGTAGACGACTATGAAGGCCACGACCGCAGCCACTGGATACAGCTTTATTACCGCCTAGGGCGCGTGGTTGAGGCCAACAACACAGGCAGTATCAACATGAGCTGCCTAGCTGAGCAGTTTGGCGTGCCGCTGAGCACCGCCACCCGTATCGCTGACCAGATGGTACAGCGCGGGCTGCTTGAGCGCCACAGTGACCCGCAAGACCGCCGCGTGGTGTTGTTGCGCCTGAGTGACAACGGACGGCAAGCACAAGAGATTATCAGCCGCGCCATTCACGAACGGATTCGTTTTATATTGCAACACTTTAACCCCGAAGAGCGCCAGCAGATGCTGACCCTGGGCAGCCGCTTATTTCAGATGTGGGCCGTGTCGCTGAGAGAAGCTGAGCAGCCCAAAGCCCCTAAAGGAGAACCGAACCCTTGAGATATACACCCTCTCCCCTTCACGCTGCGCTGATGCTCAGTTTGTTGCTGATGCCAGGGGCCGCTGCACAGTCTGCGCCCGCTCCGGTGGCGCCAGCAGCGCCTACTCCTTCAGTAACAGTTCCTTCAGTGACAGTTCCCTCAATTACAGTCCCTTCAGCGCCTACTCCTTCAGTGCCTGTTACCCCCGCTACGGCCAGCCCAGTTACGGGTAATCCAGCTACGGGTAATCCAGCGCCTACCACTCCTGTAGACGCGGCGCCCATGACCGCCACCACCACAGCTTTGCCCGCAGTGAGCACGGTGTCCCTACCTGACTTTTTGCTCCGTTTGCAGCAGTACCCCAGCCTGGTGCAGGCCCGCTTAGCAGTAGAAGCCGCCCAAAAGCAGCTTGATGCCGCCAATTTTGTGCTGAGCGCCAGCGTGTCAGCAAGCAGCAGCACCTACCTAAACGTAGACCCCGCACCCAACGTGTGCACCACCATGCCCGTGCTGGCCTACACAAACCTGTGCGCGCCTATACCGGGCAGCTTGCAGACCTTGAACGCCACCCTGCGCGCCAGCCCCTTGAATGTGGGCGATGTGGGCGCAAGCCGCGAGCAAGCCCGGCTTAACCTGGAACTCTCGCGCATTGGCTACCGCGCCGCGCTCGCCAGCGTGCAGACACAAGCACTCACAGCGGCGCAGCGGGTGCAGCTGGCTGACAACAGTCAAAAACTTGCCCAGCAAGCTGTAGACGCAGCGATCATGGCCCTCAGTGCGGCACAGGGACGAGTGGCAGGCGGCGGAGCAACCTCTAACGACTTGGCACAGGCGCAGATAGCCATGCAGCAGGCGCAAAACGCGCTGACACAGGCGCAAGAAAACGCCACACTCGCCCGCGCCACCCTGCAAGACCTGAGCGGCAACACGGCCCTGCCCAACCTGGAAAGCCTGACCCTGCCTGCCACAGGCAAACCCGCCAGCGTGCAGCAAGCTGAAGTCGCCCTGACCCGTGCCCAGGTGGTGGCTCGCCAGACCAACTGGAACAGCCTTCCCGCCGTGCAAGCCAGCTATATGCACTACAGCAACAACACCACCAATACGCTGGGGGTAGGCGCTTCTATTGACTCTAAAACGCTCTCGCCCGCGCTCAATGTAACCTACACACCGCAGAATATTCCGCTTAACCGCGTGCATGACCAGATTACCCTGGCTGCTCGCTTTGACTTTTCGGGCAGCACAGTTACCGCCCACGCACTTTCGCAAAACCAGATACAGCAGGCCCAGGCCACCCTCGAAGCCACCCAGCGCCAGGCCCAGTTGCAGCTTGAGGGCCTGAATCTGGCCTACCAGCAAGCATACAGACAACTGGCCCTCAGCCGCCAGAGCCAGCAGCTTGCCCAGCAACAAGCCAGTGACGCGCTCAAACGCCGTGACCTGGGCCTGATATC
The DNA here is from genome assembly GCA_018260375.1 of Deinococcus sp. Lineage (GTDB taxonomy): Bacteria > Deinococcota > Deinococci > Deinococcales > Deinococcaceae > Deinococcus. Next base: position 16,295 of record JAGLBF010000007.1, on the reverse strand, counting down.
ACCCCTGGAGGCTGCCCAGGCTCAGGTCAGCGCCTATCAAGCCCAGCTGAATGCTGACCAGGCCGCTTTAGCCCTCAGCGACGCGGCGGGTAAGGTGTATACCTTCTTGGCACTGCCGCTGGGTATGTGAACCGCCGGGTAAGTGAACCTGTCTCACTGTCCCTAACGTCTTAACAGCTCAGCGCTTACCAGTATTTCTCTTAGCAGTATTGCGCTTAACAGTATCCGCCTTATTGACGCAGCCTGTAACCAGCGCCGCAACCCCCTCCCCGCAAAAAAAGGAACCCACATGACCAACATCCGCACCCTGACCACCCTGACTTCTACCTTGCTGCTCGCCACTGCTGTGCAGGCCCAGGCTGCTACGTTGACGCTCGCCAATGCGCTGGCCCAGAGCAGCAACCAGCCCAGTGTGATTGCCGCCCGCACCAGCCTTAACAATGCCCAGATAGAGTACGGCAAGGCCAAAGCTGACCCGCTGGCGACCAAAGTGACGCTGCTCAAGGCGCAGCAGGCCTATGACCTGAGCGTTGCTACCCTCAAGACCGCTGACGCGCAGGCCGACGCGCAGATTGTTCAGGCCTATACTCAGGTGGTCGAAGCCCAAGACGGCGTCAAACTTGCCCAAGAGGCGCTTAACCTGGCCCAGAAGAGCGCACAGGTCGCACAAACCCAGTACGCCAAGGGCGGCGGCACCCAGATTGCCGCGCAGACGGCCCAAAACCAGGTACAGTCAGCCCAGCAAACCTTGCGCGTGGCTCAAGACGGCCTGAATCTCGCCAAGGCCAACCTCAGCAGTCTGGTGGGCAATTTTACGGCGGTAGCCCCTATTCCAGCAGGCAGCGTGCCTAATACCGTCAGCACCCAGACGGTAGAAGAGGTGCTCAGCCGCAACCCCACTACCCTGCAAGCGCAGCAAGCGGCAGCAGCCTTGCAACTTCAGCTTAACCTGGCTGACCCGATTGCGGTGTCGGCCTCACAGATCAGCGCACTCAAAACCCAGTGGCAACAGGCCCAGTCGGGCGCGCAAAACGCTGTGCGCGGTTACCGTATCGCCACCCAGGGGCTGTATAACGCCTACCTTCAGGCCGTTAAAAACCGCAGCATCCGCAACACCGCGCTTGACAACGCCCAGCGCCAGTACACCGCCGACCAGGGGCGCTACGCCAAGGGCCTGATCAGCCAGCTGGCCCTGCTGCAAAGCCAGCTGGCCTACGGGCAGGCCAAGCTCGCTGCTGAGCAGGCCAGCAACAATGTGCTGACGGCCTACTACAACCTGCTCGCTGGTGGCGCAACTACACCCAGCGCCAAGTGAAGCCGCACAAAGGAGGTTTAGCATGAGCGCCCCCGCTGTTTCCACTGTTCCGGCCGTGCCACCTGCTCAGCCCACCACATCAAACGAGTGGCTTGCCCCTCTACTGATACTGGTGATTGGCGGCTTTATGGCCATTTTGGATACCAGTATTGTCAACGTGGCGATACCCGACATGATGAATATCTTTGGGGTAGACCAGAGCAGCATTGAATGGGTATCGACTGCCTATACTCTGGCCCTGGGGGTTATTACACCGCTGTCAGGCTGGCTAGGGGTCAAGCTGGGCCTCAAAAAGATGTATATCTGGGCGCTGATTATCTTTACCCTTGGCTCAGGTTTATGCGCCCTGTCTTGGGATCTCAACAGCCAGATCGCCTTTCGTATCATTCAGGCCATTGGTGGAGGGCTGATTATGCCCGCCGTACAAGCCATGATGGTGCGGATGGTACCGCGCCACCAGATAGGCGCGGCCAGCGGCATTCTGGGCATGGCCATGCTGTTTGCGCCCGCTGTCGGCCCCGCGCTAGGCGGTTACCTCGTCGAGTATATCGACTGGCGCTGGATTTACACCATCAACGTGCCTATCGGTATTGCTGCGGTGCTGCTCGCCATACGCCGCGTGCCCAGCTTTGCGGCGGGCAAAGCGGGCAAGTTTGACTTTTTGGGTGCGGTAACTATCGCGGTTGCGCTCTTTACGTTGCTGCTTGCCACCACCGAAGGCAGCAGTTGGGGCTGGGGTTCACAGAGCATTATTTCGCTGCTGTTTATCAGTCTTATCAGCTTTATCTTTTTTGTGTGGTGGCAGCTGTCAATCGACCAACCCCTGCTCAACTTGCGCCTCTTTAAATACAAGACCTTTAGCATCGCCAACCTTTTGCTGCTGCTGATCAGTATTTCGCTCTTCGGGGTTATGTTTTACCTGCCCGTGTACATGCAGAGTATTCGCGGGCTAGGTGCTTTTCAAACCGGGTTATTACAGTTGCCCCCAGCGCTCCTGACAGGGATGATTTTACCTATTTCAGGCATACTGTATGACAGAATTGGCCCCAAAGTTCTGGTTCCAGTAGGTATGGTACTGATTGCCTGGGGTATGTATCTCTTTAGACACCTGACCTTAGACACCGCACTGATTTACCTGGTGTTATGGAACTGTGTACGGTCACTCGGCATGGGCCTTGCTATGATTCCCACCCAAAGTGCTTCTATTTCTGAAATCCCCAGCGAACAAGCCGGGCAAGCCAGCGCCATCACCAACGTGATTAACCGGCTAGGTGGGGCCTTTGGCGTCGTGATTATGGTACAACTCTTTGACCATTATAATCATTTAGAGCAGGCTGGTTATAGCAATTTGCTGCAAAACAATAACCCCATACAGCAAAACATTATCGCCCAGGGCGTTGCCAAATTACAAGCTGCTGGCATGAGCTATGAACAAGCTCGCCTCGCTTTTATGGCGGTACTACAAGGCCGCATCGCTACTACGGCCTTTACCAATACCTTTGATATTGTGATGGTCATTATCGCTTCTGTGCTGGTTATTTGCGCCATTCTGGGGTTGTTCTTGCGCAAAGGCAAAGTAGCTACTGAACCAGGTCACTCAGTTATGGAATGATAGACTGCCATACACACTGATAAGCTGAGTAACTTGTAGTTGAGCCTATAAAAATGCCCAAGCGCTTTTTAGCTTGTTATAGGCAACGTCTATATTTCTTAAAGCTTTTTTGTAAGCCGTATATCTATCTCCCCTATTCTATCTCTCCTATTCCCTGAGGAACCAACAATGAACACCAACAACGCTGACCAACCCAAGCCGCCTTCCCTCGTCAAAGAAACAGTGGTGGTAGACTCCGCCGCCACGCCCGCCGGCACACCTGAAGCCGCCGCGACTCCTGAGCCTGCTGCCAAGCGCAAGCCTAACCGCGCTGTGGGCATCACCCTGGCCTTGCTGGCAGTGCTGGGGCTGGGCGGTATTGCGGCTTATTTTGCCTACAACAGTGCTCGCCACGTGTCTACCAACAATGCCCGTGTAGCGGCCAACACCGCGACCGTCACCCCTGAAATCCCTGGGCGCGTGCTGGAGTGGCGCGTTACTGTCGGCTCTACAGTCAAAGCGGGGCAGGTGATCGGACAAATAGACACCTCTACTGTGGCTCAGTCAAGCGCGGCCAACGCGGGCGCACTGTCACAAACTGCGCCACTCACCGCCTCACGCTCACTCATACGCGCCCCTATCAGCGGAACCGTGATACAAAGCAGCGCCCTGGTGGGCCAACTGGTAGGACAGGGACAGTCGCTGGCGGTTATTGCCGATGACAGCAGCGCCTATGTGTCTGCCAACATCAAAGAAAGCGAGATTGCCAAAGTGAAACCTGGGCAGGTGGTGCATGTCAAGCTAGACGCACTCCCAGGTCAGACCCTGACAGGACACGTGCAGCAGATTGGTCAGGCCACCGCCAGCACCTTTTCGCTGCTGCCCAGTGGTGGAGCCGATAGCGGCAATTTTACCAAGGTGGAGCAGGTGATTCCTGTCGCCATCTACCTCACCGATGTTGACCGCGCCAAGCTGATACCTGGGGTGAGCGCCGACATTACGGTAGATGTGGCCAACCCCGCCGCCAGCCCCGTACCTGTCACCGTGAGCAAGACCGTCGCCGCGCCGCTCAGCGTACAGCTTCACTTGGTGGGTACCCTCACGTCGGGGAGCAATGTGACGGTGACGACACAGGTAGCGGGCAGCCTGGTCAGCGTACCTGTGCAAGTGGGTCAGACCGTGAAAAAAGGCGACGTGGTTGCCCGCGTAGACGACAGCAGCATCCGCCAGCAGCTTGCACAGGCTCAGGCGGGGTTATTGCAGGCCCAGAACACCAGCGGGGCGGCGCGGGCCACCCTGGATATGGCGGCTTCTACGCTAGACCGCATCAAATCGGTGTACGCCTTAGGCGGCGCGTCGGCGCAGGACTTGCAACAAGCCCAAACGCAGTATGCCAGCGCCCAGGCCAACTACCAAAATGCGGGTGGCGCTGCCATACAGTCGGCGAAGGCCGCCGTGAATAACCTCAAGGTGCTGCTCGCCAAAACGGTGATCACCAGCCCGATAAACGGCATTGTGTCGGCACGCAACCTGCAAGCGGGCGAAGTAGCGGCGCCCGGCGTTCCTATCTTGAGCATCGTGCAGGGGCAGCCGCGCAAAATTGTAGCGACTATTCCCGCAGTTCAGGCCAACTTGGTCAACCCCGGCGACGCGATGCAGGTCAAATTTGACGCGCTGCCCGGCAAGACCTACCCGGCCAAAGTGACGTCAGTCAACCCCGCGTCGGTGGCTACGGGCAACTTTTATCCGCTTGAAGCGAGCCTAGAGCGCAGCAACGCTGAGCTGCGTGCGGGCATGGTTGCCAACGCCACCATCAACAGCCAGCTGCCGGCTAGCACAGTGGTGGTACCCCTGACCGCTGTGGTACGTATCGGCGCGCAAAACTACGTGTATGTGGTAAAGGGCGACCAAGTAACCCGCACGCCTGTACAACTGGGCAGCTTGGGCAAGCAAGGCAGCGAGGAAAAAGTGGCAGTCATTTCGGGCCTGTCAGAAGGCAGCACCATTGTTCAAAGTGGCGTAGATGCGTTGTGGGACGGCGCACCGATCAGCCAGAAGTAAGGCAAAATTACCCTATTCTGCCTTATGCTGCTCTAGCCTCATGCCTGAACCTCTTCATCCTCCAGCGGCCTACCTGTGTGTCAATACTAACCTCACCACCCATGTACCCCAATTTTCTCACGCCGCGCAGCCCTCTCAGGGACAGCCTACACAGTGGTTGCGTTTGTCGCAGCCCGTGCAGGTTATTCAAACCCATGACCCAGCGCAAGTCGCCGCCTGCCTAGAGCAAGTTGAGCGGGCTTGCCGTGATGGGGGCCTACACGCCGCTGGATTGGTCAGCTACGAAGCTGCCGCTGCCTTTGACCCGGCTCTGAGTGTCGTTCCTGACGCGGCATTTCCGCTGCTGTGGTTTGCTTTGTTCAAGGCGGCTGAGGCTGCGCCGCCCACACCCGCAGTAGCTACAGGCGCCTACCAGGTCGGCCCCTGGACGGCGAATACTCCGCGCCAGGACTATGACCGCGCCATTGCCACTATCCGGGAAGAAATTGCGGCGGGCAACACCTACCAGACCAATTACACCGTGCGCCTTGAGGCTGATTTCTCTGGAGACAGCTTCGCCTATTTTGCCGAGCTCGCCGCCGCGCAGCCCACTGCCTACGCCGCGTACCTGGACACCGGGCGCTGGCAGGTGCTTTCGGTATCACCAGAACTGTTTTTTGGTGTCCAGCAAGGTGAAATCGTCACCCGTCCTATGAAAGGCACCACCCGCCGGGGCTACACCGAAGCGCAGGATGCTCAGCAAGCCGCCTGGCTGGCTGCCAGCCCCAAAAACCGCGCCGAAAACGTGATGATTGTTGACCTGCTGCGCAATGACCTGGGGCGCGTGGCTCAGTTTGGCAGCGTGCAGGTGAGCGAACTCTGTGCGGTGGAGCGCCTGCCAACGCTGCTGACCATGACCTCCACCATTCGCGCCCAGCTGCGGCCCAACGTGGGTCTAGCTGACATGTTCGGGGCGCTCTTTCCCTGCGGATCGGTGACGGGTGCGCCCAAAATCAGCACCATGCGCCTGATTACTGCACTGGAAAGGCAGCCGCGCCGGGTCTACTGCGGGGCCGTGGGCTACGTGGCGCCGGGCGGCGACTGCGTGTTTAATGTGCCTATTCGCACTGTGCTGATCGATAGGACAACAAGACGGGCCACGTACGGCGTGGGCGGCGGCGTCACCTGGGACTCGGACGCGGCGGGCGAGTACGACGAAGTGCTGACCAAAGCCCAGGTACTCAATACCCGGCCACCTGATTTTCAGCTGCTCGAAACCTTGCGCTTGGAAAAAGGCCAGCACGGCAATCAGGCTGTTCACCTTGACCTGCATCTAGAACGAATGTCGTCTAGTGCGCGGTATTTCGGATTTCCATTTGATGAGCTGTCTCTGCGGACGCAGGTCGCTGACGCAGCCAGTGCTGCAGCACCAGCCCACGGCAAAAGCTGGCGGCTGCGGCTGTTGCTCAGTGCGGCGGGCAACGTCACCGTGCAAGTGCTTGCGCTGGATGATACCCCGGCGACACTCACCGCCAAGCTATCTCCTATTGCGGTAGACTCGGCTGACGTGTTCTTGTACCACAAGACCACCCGCCGCACCGTGTACGAAGCCGCTGCCGCCCACGTTTCGCCCTCACAAGAAGTCCTGTTGTACAACGAGCGCGGCGAACTCACCGAATTCACCACTGGCAATCTGGTGCTGGATCTAGGTGGCCAGCGCTATACCCCCCCGCAGCAAAGCGGCCTCCTCACCGGTGTAGCGCGGAGACTGGCCCTGGAGCAGAGAGCTATACAGGAGAGGGTGCTGAGGCGAGAAGACCTGCCGCAGGCGCAAGCCGTGTGGCACTTGAACAGCCTGCGTGGGTGGCGACGGGTATCGCTCAGCACTCAACCGATCACGGCTGAGCATCAGGCCAGGTCATAAGGCAAGCAAGCAGTAGAGCCGTCCGCCCGGATAACATCAGAAACGACCTGATTGAGCCGCAGCCTGTATAATACGGATTCCGATTGATTTGGCGTACTTCCGAATCAATCAGGGCGAATGCGAGTGGGAACAGCATACGGACTGCGCTCCATTCCACCACAGTCGGAAAAGCGCCGCCTGCGGCTCCATACCGCGCAGTCCGTATAAAACATCTTACCCCATCACCCTTTGCCGTTTCACCCTACACTACAGCTGTATGTCGGCTGACCACACCCGTGCTCCAACACCCGCGCCAAAAGCGCTGCCCGCTCAGCAGTGGCGCGACCTGTGGCCCACCTTGCAACTGGTATGGCGCGCTCACCCGCGCCAGAGCATATATTTTGCGCTGAGCACCCTGCTCAGTTCGGCGCTGCCTGCGGCCACTTTGTACATCAGCAAACTGCTGCTAGACGGCGTTACCCTCGCCGTACAAGGCCAGGAAAGCTACGCGGACTTGCTGGTGCTGCTGGGCTATCAGGTGGGCGTGGTGGTGGCGGGTAGTCTGCTGAGCGCCCTACAAAACTCGTCGCGCGAGTTGCTAAGTGACAGCTTGCAGCAGAGGATCACCGCCCTCATCTTGCAAAAGGCCAGCAACCTAGAGGTAGAGCACTTTGAAGATGCTGACACCTACGATCAGTTGCAGCAAGCCTACCGCGAAGTCGGCGCGCGCCCCGTGCAGGTCGCCACGCAGCTGGTCGGCCTGGCGGGTTCGCTGATCACTTTGCTGTCGGTGGGCAGCCTGATGGCACGCCTGGGCTGGGCGGTGGTGCCGCTGATTTTGCTCTCGGCGTTGCCTGGCGTGTGGGTATCTAACCACTACGGCGTAGAAAATTACCGCCGACTGCGCCGCCAGACCCACGACGCACGGGTGCAAAATTATCTTGGCAGCATTCTCACGTCAGACGTGTTGGTCAAGGAGGTGCGGCTTTTTGGCATGGAGCCGTATTTGTTGTCGCGCTGGCACAGCTATTACCGCAGTTTCCGCGCCACGCTAGAGGATATGGTTCGCCGCCGCAGCGCCATGAACCTGTTGGCTTCGCTCTTTTCAGCGCTGATGGTGGCCCTCGCCTCGGCCCTGGTGCTGCGCCGCGCCGCCGCTGGCGCCATGACAGTAGGCGACTTTTCGCTGTTTGCCCTCGGCATTGCCCAGATACAAAGCACGGTGGGCGGCCTATTGGGGGCCTTTAGCAGCGTGTTTCAAAACCTGCTGTATATGCGAAACCTCTTTCAATTTCTGGAACTGCCCAGCCGTGACCTGAGCGCGGGGCAGGTATGGCAAGGCGACATACACACCATTGAGTTTCAGGACGTGGCCTTTCGCTACCCGCTGACTGAGCGCGACGTGCTGCGCGGGCTTAGCTTTGTGATGCAAAAGGGCGAAGCGCTGGCACTGGTGGGCGAAAACGGCGCGGGCAAAACCACGGTGGTTAAGCTGCTCACCCGCCTTTTTGAGCCGACAGCAGGGCGCATTTTGTTGAATGGTCAAGATGCCGCGCTCTTTTCTCCGCGCAGTGTGCAGCACGAAATGAGCATCATCTTTCAAGATTTTGGCGAGTACCAGCTGAGCGTGGCTGAAAACATTGCCCTGGCCGATATCGACCGGCTGGAAGACACAGACGCGCTGCACCAAGCACTTGACCAAGCGGGCGCGGGCGACTTTGTCAGCGAGTTACCGCAGGGCCTTAAGACCCCACTGGGGCGGCTGTTTCAGGGTGGGCGGCAGCTTTCGGGGGGACAGTGGCAGCGCCTGGGACTGGCCCGCTTGTACTTTCGCCCCGCCTCGGTGCTGATTTTTGATGAACCCACCGCCGCCCTTGATGCCCGCGCCGAATACGAAACCATCGCCGCCCTGCGCCAACAGACCCACGAGCGCATGGTGCTGCTCATCTCACACCGCTTTTCAACCATACGCCTCGCCGACCAAATCATCGTGCTAGAAGACGGACAAGCCACCGAGCAGGGCAGCCACGAAGAGCTGATGCAGCGCGCAGGCCGCTACGCCACGCTGTACAACCTGCAAGCGGCAGGCTATCAAGACCGTGGGTACGATGAAACAGTGCGGTAAAGCAAGGCAAGACCGTAAAGCAAGAAACCTTCCAAAGAACAATCCCAAACCCTCACTACCCCCAAAACCCCATTACTCCCAAAACCCCAGTGGCCCCGCGCCCGCACCCAGCCCAGGCGCACGCCGCAGCGCCGCTTGGAGGTAGGCGTGAGCAGAGCGCACCGAACGTTCTAAGTCCTGTCCCAGTGCCAGGTGAGCCGTGATAGCCGCCGACAGGGTGCAGCCTGTGCCGTGCGTGTGGCGGGTGTGCAGGCGCGGGGCCGTGAGCGTCAGGCTGTGCGTGAGCGTGCAGAGTTCGTCGGTCACCAGTTCACCCTCGGCATGCCCGCCCTTGAGCAGCAGCGGCAGCGCTCTAGGTGCGCCTGCCGCCTGCAACGCGGCCCACTCTGGCACGTTGGGGGTGATGAGCGTGGCGAGCGGCAGCAATTCGGTTATCAGGGTGTGCAGCGCCTCGGCGTCCAGCAGCGAGTCGCCACTTTTGGCGAGCATCACCGGGTCAACCACCAGCGGCAGCCCAAGCCCGCGCAGTTCTTCGGCCACCACCTGCACCAGCTCGGGGCGGCCCAGCGCACCTGTTTTGACGGCGCACACAGGAAAATCAGACAGCACCGCCCGAATCTGTGCCCGCACAAGCTGCGGCGAGAGGTAGTCTAGCGCCTGCACGCCCAGGGTATTTTGCGCCGTAACCAGCGTAATGGCGCAGGTACCAAAGACACGGTGGGCCTCAAAGGTCTTGAGGTCAGCCTGAACGCCCGCGCCGCCACCAGAGTCAGAGCCCGCGATGGTCAGGGCGACAGGGGGACGGGAAGTGGAGGCTGAAGGATAGGCTGAAGAATAGATGGTCACCGTTTTCACCTCAATAAAAATCCCCGTATAGACGTAGCTTCTAGCTTCTCATACGGACTGCGCTCCATTCCACCACAGTCGGAAAAGCGCCGCCTGCGGCTCCATACCGCACAGTCCGTATGCTGTTCCCACTCGCATCCGCCCTGATTGATTCGGAAGTACGCCAAATCAATCGGAATCCGTATCATACGAACGGCGCTTCAATCAGAAATCACCTGCACTTATTGCAGTCCGTATCACACCGCTGATTCACCAGCCGCAGCACTTCCCGCGCTGTGTAGGGAGCCAGCAGCGCTCCGTGCCGCCCGTGTCCAGTTGCTACCAGTACCCCTGGCAACGTGGGATGCGGCCCGATGATGGGCAGGTCGTCTGCCGTGCAGGGGCGCAGGCCAAGCAGCGTCTGGCTGACGGGTGCCTGTGCCACGTCAGCAGGCAAGAGGCGGCAGGCCACGCCCCCTAACCAGCGGCGGGCGTGGTCATCTGGGGCCGTACTGGCGCTGCGGCGAACCGTTGCGCCCACGTATACCCCGTCAGGGCGGCACAGCGTGTAGCCTTTGGCGCCCGCGCCGCGCCAGCCAAACAGCGCAGGGCGGTTATACTCAGCCGAGAGCAACAGGGCCTGCCCCTGCACAGGAAACACGGGGAGGCCAAAGGCGGCGCTCCACGCCCCAGTGGCGAGAATAGTCAGTGATGAATGAGGGCTAAGCGGTAAAGATGAGGGACAAAAGGATTCACGCCGTACCTCTAGGCCGTGTAGCGCGGCGCGTACCACACTGGGCGGATGTACCTGGGCTTCGGCTGGGGTGCACAGGCGCAGGCCGTCTTTTTGCAGGCGCTCTACCCCGGCTCGGTAGTGAACGCTCAGGCCGCTGCTTTGCTCTAGGTCGCGGGCAAACTGGGGCCATAGGCTCAGGCTCAGGCGGGCCATGTTGGCCAGTGGGCCACGGCTCAGGCCCTCACCGTCAGGCGACAGCATGCCTGCTCCTGCCTGCCACGCCGCGCCCAGTAAGCCGGCGTCCAGCACGGTTACCGCGTACCCAGCGCGGTGCAGGGCAAAGGCGGTGGTAGAGCCGATAAGCCCCGCGCCGACCACAGTGATGGCGGCTGTTCTATCCACCGTCCATCATCCATCCACCAGCTCAGGGTCGGGAAGGCGCACCACGCCTGACACTGGACTGCTGGGGCTGGCACTGTCGCGGCTGGTCATGCGGCCCGCTAGGTACGCCAGGCGTCCTGCTTGCACGCCCAGGGCAAAAGCCTGGGCCATAGCGACAGGGTCATCCGCTTCGGCAATGGCGGTATTGACCAGCACAGCCGCCGCGCCCAGTTCTAGGGCCTGCGCCGCGTCGCTGGGTACGCCCAGGCCCGCGTCGACCACAACCGGTACGCCTGCGCCGTCCAGCACCGTGCGAATCAGTTCGGGGCTGCGAAGGCCCTTGCCCGTGCCAATCGGACTGGCAAGCGGCATCACAGTAGCGCAACCAGCGGCCTCTAGCAGGCGGGCAAGCACCGCGTCAGCCTGCACATAGGGCAGCACCGTAAACCCCTCCCCCACCAGTATTTCAGCGGCCCGCAGCGTGCCAATTGGGTCGGGCAGCAGGAATTTGGGGTCGGGGATGACCTCTAGCTTAAGCCAGCTGACACCCGTTGCGGCGCGAGCCAGTTTGGCGACCCGCACGGCTTCTTCGGCGGTGCGGCAGCCAGCGGTGTTGGGCAGCAGCTGAAATTGGTCTAGGTTCAGCGCGTCCAGCAGGCCGTCATGCCCCGGCGCTTTGAGTTCTACGCGGCGAATAGCCACCGTGACAATCTGGGTGCCACTGGCCTCCAGTGCAGCTTGCATCAGCCCGAAGTCGTGGTACTTACCCGTACCGAGCATCAGGCGCGAGGTGAATGTGGTGCCGCCGATGGTCAGCGGGTCTGGTATCTGGTTCATAATTGCTCCTTGAGGTGGTAAAGAGCGGTCAGGAGAAGCAAGAGGGCTGAATCTTTACCGCCCCGGATTCTGGCCTCAACCGTGTTGAGCACGCGGCAGGGCAGCGCAGCCCGTGTTAACCCCCGCCAATGACCCGCACGATTTCCACCACGTCTTCCGCCGCCAGCTCGCAGTCTGGGGCCTGTCCGCCCGCATAAAAGTCGTCATTGACGGCAATCGCTACCCGGTCAGGCGCTACGGCGAGCTGCTGCAAAAGCTGGTGCAGGGTAAGGCTGGGGGTGTAGGGGTGGGGTTCTCCATTAACTTGCATGGGGCTCCTTGTAGTTGCCGGCGGTGGGTGGTGGCTGATACGGACTGCGCTTCTCTATGGCTAGAGTCCGTGCGTACGTTGACCTCTGCCCGCTGACCTTCTCTCACCGCGTGTTTAATACGGTTGAGGCCAGAATATGTAGCACACAGCCCTTATTGATCAGCTGCGTTTGTTCATTAGCTGCGGCTCATCACCACGCGCCTCAGCGCATCGGCTGCCGCCACTACGTCCCGTGCGTCCAGCACCGCCCGCACCACAGCAATGCGGGTTGCTCCGGCATTCAGAACGTCTTGTACATTGCTGAGGTCTATGCCACCAATCGCGTACCAGGGCAATGCAGGCGCGAGCGCGGCGACGTGGCGCACATAGTCCAGCCCAGCAGCGGCGCGGCCCGGTTTGGTGGGGGTGGCGTACACCGGGCCAGTGGCAAAGTAGGCGGGGGCTTCGGCGAGTGCCTGGTCAGCGTCGGCGGGCTTATGGGTGCTGCGGCCCAGCCTCAGCTTAGGCGCAATCTGCCGCGCCCAGACTACGGGCAAGTCATCCTGACCCAGGTGAACCCCGTCTGCGCCCGCCGCCAGCGCCACGTCTATGCGGTCATTAACAAAAAAGGGAACGTGGCGGGCGTGGGCAAGGTCGCGCACTTTTTCGCTCAGGGCAATGTAGGGCCGCGCCTCACCGTAGCGGCTGTCATCCGCTTTACAGCGCAGTTGCAAGGTGTCTACGCCGCCGTCTAGCGCGTCTTGTATTCGCAGCAAAAAGTCGGTTTCAGACTGCTGCGGGCGCGGCGTGGCGACGAGGTACAGGTGACCCAGTGGGCGGTAAAGGGATTCAGTCATCTGCCCTGCTCGCTTTCAGATAAACTTCCCCGCCTTTTTCGCGGAACTCCTGCGCTTTTTCGGCCAAACCCGCCAGCACGTCAGCGGCGCGAATGTCGTGGCTCAGTTTCATGCTGCAAAAGTGCGGCCCACACATGCTGCAAAAGTGCGCCGTTTTGGCGGCTTCGGCGGGCAGCGATTCGTCATGCAGGGCGCGGGCTTTTTCGGGGTCAAGCGCGAGGTTAAACTGGTCTTGCCAGCGGAATTCAAAGCGAGCTTTGCTGATCGCGTTGTCGCGGGCCTGCGCTCCGGGGTGGCCTTTCGCTAGGTCAGCGGCGTGAGCGGCAATCTTGTAGGTAATCACGCCGTCACGCACGTCCTGCTTGTCGGGCAGACCCAGGTGTTCCTTGGGGGTTACATAACACAGCATGGCGGTGCCGTACCAGGCGATTTGCGCCGCCCCAATCGCAGAAGTGATGTGGTCATACCCCGGCGCAATGTCGGTGGTCAGTGGCCCCAGCGTATAAAAGGGCGCTTCGGCGCAGACTTCCAGTTGGCGGGTCATGTTCTCGCGGATAAGTTGCATAGGCACGTGTCCTGGCCCTTCTATCATCGTCTGCACGCCGTGTTCCCAGGCCACCCGCGTGAGTTCGCCCAGCGTTTCTAGCTCGGCAAACTGCGCCGCGTCGTTGGCATCCTCAATGCTGCCGGGGCGCAGGCCGTCGCCCAGACTAAAGGTGATGTCATAAGCGGCCATGATTTCGCAAATTTCGGCAAAGCGGGTGTATAAAAAGTTCTCTTGGTGATGCGCGAGGCACCACTTGGCCAGAATGCTGCCGCCCCGTGACACGATTCCGGTGCGGCGGCGGGCGGTCAGCGGAATGTGCGCCAGCCGCACCCCCGCGTGAATGGTGAAGTAGTCCACGCCCTGCTCAGCTTGCTCGATCAGTGTGTCGCGGTACACGTCCCAGGTCAGCTCCTCGGCCTTGCCGTCCACCTTTTCCAGCGCCTGATAGATCGGCACGGTACCGATCGGCACGGGGCTATTTCTCAAAATCCACTCACGGGTCTGATGAATGTGCTTGCCGGTAGACAAATCCATCACCGTATCAGCTCCCCAGCGCGTGGCCCAGACCATTTTTTCTACTTCTTCTTCGATGCTGCTGGTCACGATGCTGGTGCCAAGGTTCGCGTTGATTTTTACGCGGAAATTGCGCCCGATGATGGTCGGCTCAAGCTCAGGGTGATTGATGTTGGCAGGGATTACCGCCCGCCCGCGTGCCACTTCGTCCCGCACAAATTCGGCAGTATACACGCGGGGCAGGGCCGCACCAAAGCTCTCGCCTGCGTGCTGCTGGCTCAGGTCAACGTCTTGCTGGCGCAAGTTTTCACGAATCGCCACAAACTCCATTTCGGGGGTAATGTCACCGCGCCGCGCCGCTTGCATCTGCGTCAGCGGCTGACCCCCTTTGGCCCTGCGCGGCGCCAGCACCGCTGGAAAAGGCAGCGGCCCGTCGCTATCTGCCAGCGCCGAAAAGCGCGGCGTAATGGTGGTTCGTTCGTCTCGCGCTAGCCAGGGCCGGGCGTGCGGCAACCCACGCGTCAGGTCAATGTGCGTGTCGGGGTCGGTGTAGGGGCCACTGGTATCCGGCACCAGCAGGTCGGGGTTGGGCAGGCTGCGGCTGAGGGTGCCTGAATCTTGGCCGCCAAACACCTCCTGGGTAGGTGAAAGCTGAATCGCCCGCACCGGCACGCGGATTTCAGGGTAAAGGGTGCCGATCAGATACCGTTTTTCGCTGTTGGAAAAGGGCGCGGTGGAGATGCGGGAGTGCTCCGGCAAAGGGGTGGCAGGGGACATAGGGTCTCCAACGTGATGGTGGTGATGGAAAAAAGTGTGTTTGGAACGTATGTTTTACCCTCGCCCCTCACGGGGAAAGGCACAGCGGTCAGATTTGTCTTGAATATGTTTAGTGGCAGGCGCGGCCAAACGCTTCAGCAGCACCTGTCAACCATCAACCAAAAAAGCCCCCCCAAGACAACACATTCGGAGGTGGGCCACCACAAAAAGATACAGGCATGCACACAGTCACACTCCCTCCGCTGGTACTAACCAGTTCAGGTTCTAGGGTTAGGCACACTTGCCCTCTCAGCCTCCGGCCCTATTGCGGAAGCACCCCTGTTGACGTGCTTCGTAGTATGTCACCTAGCACGCAGCAGGTCAAGGGGATAGGGGGCGGAAATCATCAGGCAAAAGCAGTAAGGCAATGAATGATAAAAGGCAGGCCGTAAAAGTACACAGGGAATGTGCTAGAGTTTAAGCCTCTCTTTCAACAGTTTAAGCCTCTCTTTGAGAATTTTTAAGGAGTAAATTATGCAATTAGCAGATAAAGTGGCTGTCATTACGGGCGCGGCTTCAGGGATGGGACGTGCCATGGCTGAACTGTTCACCCAGGAGGGTTGCCGGGTTGTCGCAGGCGACTGGCACGCCGAGCGGCTTAACCAGACCGTAGACGAACTAGCGGGTAGCGGCGCCGACATCGTTGGGCTGCAGGGCAATATCGCGGATCAGGCCAGCGCCGAAGCCCTGGTTGAACTCGCGGTTACGAAGTACGGACACGTCGACGTGCTCGCCAACTGTGCAGGCGTCATGGACTACATGGCGGGCGTGGGCGAGGTAACGGACGAGGCGTGGGAACGTGTAATCGGAATCAACCTGAATGGCTCGATGTATACCAGCCGCAAAGCCGTGCAGCACATGCTCAACCAGGGCGGGGGCTCGATCATCAATGTTGGGTCAACCGCCAGTGTGAGCGGGGGCGCCGCAGGGGTCGCCTATACCACCAGCAAACACGCGCTGCTTGGCCTGACCCGCAGCACCGCGTGGATGTACGCCCAGCGCGGCATTCGCTGTAACCTGATCGCTCCCGGCGGCACCAAAACCAACATTGCCGAAAGCATGCCGCAGGAGAAACTTGACCTCACTGGAGCGCAGCGCACCGGAACCTTCGCACAGATGATCCCCAGCTACCTTGAGCCGCTGGACATCGCCCGCCTGGCTTTATTCCTCGCTTCGGATGGCTCAAAAATGATCAACGGGGCCGTGATTACAGCGGACGGGGGATGGATGGCGCTGTAACCTACCCCGCCACACCCCGCTCAGAACGGCACCAGAGTTGAGACCCCATGCCCCTTTATTTGGTTCTGTCAGGTTCAGTTCGGGTAGGCTCGTCTGGCATGCCTGCTGACGTGAAGCCTGACCGCCAGCGTTGCCCCAAAAGCATCATCCAGCATGCCGTCTGGCTGTATCACCGATTTGCACTCAGCTACCGTAATACCCACGACTTGCTTCTCCAGCGAGGGACTCATACGGATTCCGTTTAATTCGTTGTACTCTGATTGCCCTAGTTGCCTGCCCTA
>JAGLBF010000111.1:5616-7815 GCA_018260375.1 Deinococcus sp. | reverse complement strand
GTTAGGGGTAAGTGATTTGACTCTATTTTACATGAAATAGTAATTTCACGCAATATCATTTAGACACGCCGACCAACCATTAAGGCCGTTCTACATGCAAAAATGCCGACCAACAGCGCTAAAGACATCTGGGTAACTTGGGCTAAAGTTGCGTGAAATTGTAGTTTCTTGCGTGAAATATAGACATTTTGCGGCGCTGGGGTGGGTTGTGTATATGTCCGCTTGAGTACCTTTCCGTTTCAAATGGTGACACTCTATTCTGAGTCATGACCCTACCCGATAAAGCACTGTTCACCATCAAAGAGGTAGCTACCCCTGCCTTATTATTTGGCGAAAAATCGCGTCTATCTCTCCTAGCCTTTCCAAATAGGCTCCAAATAACCCTAGCAAGCCTGTCAGAGAAAACGTGTTCTACATCACTAGAGTAATTTTTCGGCTCAACTTTCACGTTACCCTAGGCTGGTTTGCGCTTGGTACTTTAAAACAGGGCCATCACAGAGGTGCCGGTCGGGGCCGAGGCGATGTCAATTCAGTCGCATAGACCCTAGATCAGGCAGGTCGACATAGCCCACGACTAGGAGTGCAGGGTTTCGGGCTTCAGTTAGGCGACTGATTGAGCTGCTTTGAGAACATCGCCACCGTGGTGGGAACATCCCCATACTCATTTTCGTACAGCTCGCAGATCCGCTTATGCGTTGCGCGAGCGGAAGCTTGGCCTTTCAGAGCCAGGGTTGCTCTCAGCAAGAACTCGTTTAGCGCTTCATCCAGTGGATCAATCTCCAGCAGGCGGAGAGCAAGGTACAAGCACTTTTCGTGTTCCCCCAGCGCGTGCCACTTGTCTAGGGTTTCGAGGCCCAGTTGGATCACCCAGTTCTTCAGCGCTTCACGCTCCGTTTCAATCCATTCCCCATCCAGTGGCCAGAGCAGTGGACCATGGTACAGATTAAGCTTGCTCAGGAGGTCGGAGTTTGACGAATCGTTGAGTGCGTGGCGAAGGTTCAGCAGGTCCCATTCTAACTGCGGACCATCCAGCACGACACTGTAGGTTCGCCGTTCTCGGTTGTAGGGGATTTTGAGCCCAGGAATGCTGCGTTCGAGCTCACTGCGGGCCTGATGGATGTAACTTTTCGAGCGTTTATGCTCCGTATCTGGAAACAGCGTGATCTGCAACTGGTCAAGACGGCTATCGGGATGGTCAAGCAAGAACGTCAAGATTTCCACGCTGCGGGCCAGATCCAGCCGGACAGGTTTGCCGTCTATCAGCAGCCGGGCGCTGCCCAACGTCTCCAGATGTACAGTGCGGGGGACAGCCCCTTTTGCAGTATTAAGGTCGGCGAGCAGTTCCTGACCGTACGATTCCATTGCGCGGCCGGCCAAATGAGTCTGCACCTGTGGAAGGTACCGTAGCTCAATCAAGAAAGCCTGACCACTTCCTAACGCATGCCGAAGATCGGTGGCCTCGGCTAGCGCGTCGTCCGCTGCTGTGATGTCGCCCCGCCGAAGGTGGGCTTCAGCGAGATGCAGCCAGGTCCAACCCAGTTCACGACTTAGGCGGAGTTGGGAGAAGATCTGCCGGGCCCTCTCCAAGACATCTGTCGAGTTGGCGTGATCTTGCAGGGCCAGCAGTGCCCCCTCCCGCAGAAGGGCAAAGCCCTCACCGCGCAGGCCGCTGGTCAGGTTGCGCCCGCGGGCGAGGTGCTGCCGGGCCATCTGGAATTCATTGGTGGCGGTAGCGACGGCGCATAAGGCCAGTTCGGCGTAACATTCCGTTTCGGTTTCCCCAGATTGTTTGGCCAGTGCTGCCGCTTCAGTAAAGAGTTTCTGTGCTCCTTGCAGGGATCCTCTGGCATGCTCCAGCACGCCCCGGTAGTAGGTCACAACAGGTTGAGAGAACGGAAAGTGCTTGGCGTGTGCCGCAGCGCTGCGCAGCGCTTCTTCCGCCTTATCATAGTGGCCGAGGTAGACCAGGCTCAGCCCACGGGCCCCTAACACAAAGGCCTGCCGGGTGGGATTAGCGGCGCGCGTGGCGAATTCGAAGTACTCGATGGCGCCCGCATCCAGACCACGCATTGCGTACACCGTGCCGATTACCTGAGCGATAGGGATCAGTAGCTTATCGCCCGCCCAAGTTCCCTGACCTTCAAACCACGCACGTTCTAGCAGGGACGTGGCCTTGTTCAGATCACCCTCAGATAGGGC
>JAGLBF010000111.1:0-5606 GCA_018260375.1 Deinococcus sp. | reverse complement strand
GTACGCCAGCGCGGCGTCGAAAGGTTCTAGGGGAAGCTTCATCAGGTCTGCCAAGGTGCTGCTGGCTATTTCGGGCTGGCCTGCGAGCCGGTAGAGCGTGGCCAGCTCGATCCGTGCCGCTGCTGCCCCCCGCGACACTGCTTTGGCCAGAAGGGTCTTGGCTTCAAAAGTGCGCCCCAGATTGTGCAGACATAGGCCTGCCCACCGGTCGTCTTGGGCGC
Source organism: Deinococcus sp. (assembly GCA_018260375.1). Taxonomy (GTDB): domain Bacteria; phylum Deinococcota; class Deinococci; order Deinococcales; family Deinococcaceae; genus Deinococcus. The sequence goes on along the minus strand of JAGLBF010000111.1, from coordinate 5,385 downwards.
TTGGGGCTGCAATCTGGGTGTACAGCGCCCTCCCACCCTCGTAGTCCCCCTCAAGAATGCGTAGCAGCACGGGATTCTTATCTTTCATAAACAAGGCAATTTTATACCCAGGACGAACCCAAAGCGACCGCAAATTAGGCTCTAGGTACGTTTAAGGGAGGATGCCGCAGATGAAAATGAACCACAAAAAAACCTTTTTCCTTAGCTTCCTCTTCATGGTCCTGCTGGGTACGGCCAAAGCCAACCCGACAGGAACTGGGACTGGCCTAGGCACCATTGGCACGACAACCAGCGCACCGTCCAGTCCAGTCCCGCGCCAAAGACTTCCTTTTAAGACTGCCCATTTTGACGTTCAACAACATCAGGAAGACGCCATGCCTCGGCAAGCCCCGTCTTTTCGAGATCACACCCCAAGGAGGTGACTATGAAAGCCCAACAAATTAAAGCCCAGATGCGCAAGACTACCAGCTTCCTCAAAGATGTCCTGATGGTCTGGAACCACGCGGGCCCTAGTCGAGACTGAACGCCACTTCAGGAGGTGTTGGGGACAACCTCAATACCTTCTTTTTAAGGATACCTAACAATGGAACACCTCGTTGAATCCGCTCCGACCCACCGCTTCTTTACTGCCCTGATCAAACGCGGCCACCTGCGCGATGACGTGCGTGCCTACGTGCTGAATCAGCCCACTGTCCTGTTGGAGTATGCCGCCAACCACCTGTCGGACCTAGGGCTGCGGCGCAGTGAGAACCCCAATGTCTTCACCCGTCAGATCCTAGCTTCCGTGAGCCGCACCGACGTACAACTGGCGTTGCAGGGCTTGACGACCCAAGACGCCTTCACAGCGAAACTGTTGGGGGAAAGCGGAGACATCGAGGACTTTTTTGGGCAGGTCGCGGCCTCGTCCGCCAAGGATCTAGACGCCCTGTTGAACTATTACGTGAACCGTGTGGGCTCTTGGAGCGACGCGGGGCGTGTGTGTACGGATCTGGTGCTGCCGCAACTGGCCGATCTCGTTAAAGGAGACGCCGAATACGGACCTATCCTGACGTTCAACGCCGCCAACATGCTCGCCATCAACGCAGATCCCAGTTGCTTCAACCTGTACGACCAGGCGTTTGGCCTGCTCCACAACGAGTACATCCGTTTCTCCATTCTGTATCGCAAGATCGTCGCCAGCGTGAAGCGCTTCGACGACGCGTCGGTTGAGCAACTCAACGCCTTCATGCAGGCCGCCGAAGCGTACCTGCAGTCCGCCAGCGACAGTCAGGAATTCCACGACTTTTGCCAGTCCATGATCAGCAACATCCGCGCGCTTTATTACCTGAAAAGTGATCAGTCAGAACTGGCCTTCCGGGAGATTGAACGGGCCGCCCATCTCATCGACGGAATCGCCCGAATTGATGAGGATGGCCTACATTACGACTCAGACATCAAAAAGCGCTATTACGTGCAGATTCACGAGAACTACGTGATGATGCTCAACATCCGTCATGAAACCGCGCAGGCCATCAAGACGATGCACAAAGTGATTGACTTCTGCCGAGCCCAGCATGAGGAATCGCTCGTCGAAGCGCTGTCTATCCAGGGCTACAACTTCATCATGGCCGAGCGCTATAGCGTCTCGCTGCCGCTCCTGGAAGAAGCCCTCCACATTCTGCAGAGTCGCTACGCCGTCTTCCCACTCATCGAGAAACGCATTCTTGAAATGATGCTTGTCGCCCACGCGGAACAGGGTCACGATCAAACGGTGGCAGAGCTTGAACGAACTCTCGACCATCAAGAAGCCCTTGCCGCTGCAAGGATGGCAGGTGTTCATGCATCCTGAAAAACTCTGGAATAAGGACTTCACGAGCTACTTCGTCGCCACGGGGTTCTCGAGCTTCGGCACTACCCTTACGTCTGTTGCCCTGGGCTACCTGATCTACGAAAAAACCGGCTCAACCACTGGCTTTGCCATCAGCCTGGCCATCTCCGCTGCGACCGCGCTGCTGAGCCCCAAAGCAGGGGCACTGGTCGATAAGTACGCCCTAAAGCCGATGCTCGTGATGGGGGATGTGATCCGCGGCCTGCTTTTGCTGGCCCTCGTCATCACCACGTTGACGGGCCATTTCAGCGTCTCGCTCGTTTACGCGGTCAACCTCATCAACGGCCTTACTGGCTTGGTGTACCGCCCAGCAGTCGGCAAGCTGATTCCCCGAATGATTCCAAAAGACCAGATGATGCGCGCCAACGGCCTCATGGGCTCGATGTACGACACAACCAGCATCCTTGGCTTCCTGCTGGGCGGCACCCTCGTTGCTTTTACGGGAACGACCACGACCATCGTGGTGGACGCCGTCACATTCCTCTTCATGGGCCTCGTGTTTCTCACCATCAACACGGGTGACAAAGAAGCCGCTGCGGCAGCTCACCCCACCACGAAAGCGGAAGGAAGTTGGCCCGTCTTCCAGTACATGGTGCAAAGTGGCATGCTCATATGCCCCCTTCTGATCTTCCTAAGCTCCGTTTACATCGCGCCATTTCGCATTATCTTGCCGCAACAGTTCAATAGCGCCATGTTCGGTACGTTCTTCGCCGTCTACTCTGTCGGCACCCTCCTCGCCGGCCTCGCCACTGCACACTTCAATGAGCGCCTGTTCCGCCGCGACGTGCTGGTGGCTGGGGTCCTGTCCGCACCAGTCGTTTTGCTGGTCGCCGCCGTGACCGCAAATCCTGTGGCTTATTTCGTCATCGCTCTGCTGCTCGGCTTTCTCAACGTCACCAGCAGTACCATCGCCTACACCAGCATTCAGACGCTTATTCACGATGACATCCGGGGACGTGTGTTCGGCATCATGGGGCTGATCGAACGTGGCGGCATGCCTCTGGCTTACTTGGCGCTCTCCGGCATGGTTACGCTTTACTCCATCACTACGATCTACGCTATATTCGCTGCTGCCTTGCTCCTCGTATCCCTCGCTCTCACGGTCTACCTGGTGCGCAAGAACCTGCTGGCTCAACCCGCCCTTACTGCCGTCGCCGCCGACTGACCTCAAAAGGACACCACCGTGACCATGCTGACCCTGAACGAACTTGGCTGGGACCCCCACTTCGAAGCACAGCTTGCCCAGTACACCGATACCCGCCTGGAACCCGCCCGCGTCAGTTATGTCGAGCGGACCAGCTATGGGGTTATGACCACCAGAGGTGAGAGGCGGGCTATTCTCTCTGGACGCTTGCAGCACTTTGAGCAAAAGTCCGTGGCCGTGGGTGACTGGGTGCTGGTGTCGTTCATGGGCGAGGACGAGGCTTACATTCACCACGTCCTAGACCGCAAGAGCCTGCTCTCCCGGGCGTTCATGAGCAAGGACTGGGCCTACTCCCGCAGCCTAGAAAAGCAGGAGATTGCCGCCAACATTGATTACATCTTCATCGTAGTGGCCGCTGACCAAGACTTCAGCGTGCGGCGTGTGGAGCGCTACCTCTCCTGCACCCGCCAAGCGCAGGCACAGCCAGTCGTGCTGCTGAACAAGATTGACAAGGCTGACGATCCGAACCATCTGATTGAGGAGCTGCGCTCGGTGGCCCTAGATGTACCGGTGCTTCCCCTCTCCGTGCAAGAAGGTCTGGGTTTGGATCAGCTCACGCCGTACTTGATGCGTACCATCGCCATCGTCGGCTCTTCAGGCGTTGGCAAATCTAGCCTGATCAATGCCCTGTTCGGCCGAGAGGTGCAGGCCCACGGTGTCGTACGCAGCGTGGATGACAAAGGCCGGCACACCACCACAAGAAGGGATCTGCTGCCCCTGGGTGGCGGCGGCATCCTGATCGACAATCCTGGGATCCGCGAAATTCAGGTGTGGGCTGAGGAGCGGGACGTCCAGGACGTTTTCTCTGACATTGAAGCGCTGGCACACGCCTGCCAGTACCGAGACTGCACTCATAGCAAAGAGCCCGTCTGCGCGGTTCGGGCCGCAGTGGATGCAGGCACCCTGAATCCTGGTCGGCTTCGAAACTTCCGGCAGTTATTGCAGGAAGCCAGCCTGGTTGAAACTTATGACCGGCAGGGTGCGGCCAAAAAAGAGGCCAGAAACCGCCGGCAGCGCATTGACACGCACCTGCGAATGAAAGGCAAACGTTAAACTGTTTGTTCTGATGCTCCTGCCAGTGATATTGCAAGGGTTTGATGGAAGCTTAGTTCAGGTTGGCGTAAAACCACCGCTGGTTTCCCGTTGGCTCAGCCCCAACTACCATGACCATAGCCTTGAGACGATTCGGCGCATTGCCAATGCGCTGGATATAGATGTAGAAATTACGCTTAAACCTCGTGCATCCTGATACTGAAACTAGTATTATTAGTTTATGCGACTCAGCCCAAAGGCAAAAGGTGGGAGAGGAAAGAAAGCCGAGGTGCCTTACTACCGTTTCAGTGCCACTTTGCCCCCTGAACTTGGGGCGTACCTTGACGGCCTCGCTGTGGCGACGGGGATGCCCCGCAGTGAAGTGCTGGCAAAGGTGCTGACCGAATACCGCGAGCAGCAATTAGCGGCCCAGAAACAGGCTCAGAAACAGGCGAGCCGACTGCCCGAAGATGTCCCACTTTTTGATCCACCAATTGACCCGCTAATACCCCCAGCGCCACCCCAAAAGAAGGGCGCTGAGCAGCCCAAAGCACTGCCCAAAAAGCGGCCCCAAACTGCTGCTGTTCCGAGCAGCAACGGGGGCAGCAAAGAGGGCAAGGGAAGGCGCATCATCCCTACCGTTTCTGTGATGCCGACTGAGAAAAAAGAAACCAGTAATACCACTTTAGGACAGTCCACAGAAGCAATACCTGCTGAGCTGCGCTTAGTATTTGGGGCGCTGAAACTCGCAGGGTCAACAGCCGAATACGATAGCTACGAACGGCGCTGGTACGCGGGATTTGCGGGCGCACCTGCCACACAAGCCCAGCTAGAAATGCTGACCAAATTAGGGTATCTCACCCGCGAAGGTGAGGGGTTGCAGGCCGTCTACCGACGCAAGCCATAGACGCAACCAAGTCACTAGGGCAATTGCGGCAAGTCTGGAAAAGACAGGCGATAGTGTTGTGGGTCAAGGCCTGACCTGAGAATCGGAACCAAAACCTGCGCTAAGGAATCTGGTTGATGTATTCCTCCAGGGACGACGGGTCACGCAAGGGGCGGAGCTGGCCCTGGGCAATTTCCTCTGGCAAAGTGAAATCGTATTTGCCAAGCATGTTCACATGCTCGTGAAGCAAGGGCGTCAAGCGAGCCACATCCGCTTCCAGCACCTGATATCCACTCCGGCGCAGGTCATCCAGCGCCACCTGCATGTACCGCGTATTCCACAAGACAATCGCGTTCACCACCAGGCCGAGCGCCCCCAACTGGTCTTCCATCCCCT
>JAGLBF010000110.1 GCA_018260375.1 Deinococcus sp. | reverse complement strand
CTGCCGCTCCATTCCACCACAGTCGGAAAAGCGCCGCCTGCGGCTCCATACCGCGTAATCCGTATGCTGTTCCCACTCGCATTCGCCCTGATTGATTCGGAAGTACGCCAAATCAATCGGAATCCGTATTACCAGCGCTCAGTCACCGTCTTAAGCTGCATAAAGTTCGCCAGGTAATCCGGGCCGCCCGCTTTGCTATCGGTGCCGCTCATATTGTAGCCCCCAAAGGGCTGCACACCCACAATCGCGCCGGTAATCTTGCGGTTGAAGTACAAGTTACCCACTTCAAACTCGTGGCGGGCTTGCTCTAAGTGCTCGCGGTTTTTGCTGATCACGCCGCCGGTCAGCCCGTACTCGGTGCTGTTGGCGATGTCTAGTGCGTCTTGCCAGTCACGCGCACGAATCATAGAGACCACTGGCCCAAAGATTTCTTCCTGCGCCAGCGGCGAGTCGCGCTTCACGTCGCCTACGATGGTGGCCTGCACGTAGTAGCCTTCCTTGCCGTCACATTCACCCGTAGCCTCGCCGCCCAGCAACACGTTGCCTTCTTTGGGCGCCTGCTCAAGGTAGCCCTTGATTTTATTAAAGCTCATTTCGTTTACCACAGCCGTGATATTGGCGTTTTCTTCGCCGGTACCCATCTTCAGGGTTTTGGCACGCTCTACAAACGCAGCAGCCAACTGGTCATAAATGCCGTCTACCACAATCAGGCGGCTCATGGCGCTGCACTTTTGACCGTTAAAGCCAAAAGCGCCCTGCACCGCCGCCGTCACCGCTGTATCCAGGTCTGCGCCTTCGTCGACAATCAGCGCATCTTTGCCGCCCAGTTCCATAATCACGCGCTTAATCCACTTTTGCCCGGGCTGAGTTTTGGCGGCCTCTACGTTGATATTCAGGCCCACAGCGCGGCTACCTGTAAAGGTGATAAAGCGGGTTTTTGCGTGCTTGACAAGGTAATCGCCCACCTCCGTGCCTTTGCCCGGCAGAAATTGCAACACACCCGCAGGCAGCCCCGCCTCGCGCATGATATCCACCATAAAGCCTGCAATCAGTCCTGCATCTTCGGCAGGCTTCATAATCACGCAGTTGCCCGCCACAATCGGGGCCGCCGCCATGCCGATGAGGATGGCGCAGGGAAAATTCCAGGGGCTGATGCTCACGCCCACGCCTAGGGGAATGTACATCAGGCCGTTTTCTTCGCCCTCAAACCAGGTGGTTTCCGCCGCACCAAAGCCCTGATACTTCATGGCAGAGCGGGCGTAGTATTCCAGAAAATCAATGGCCTCAGCGACTTCTACATCAGCCTCGGCGTAGTTTTTGCCCACTTCAATGCTCATCAGCGCACAGGCCTCTAGGCGGCGACGCTTGAGAATCGCAGCGGCCTTGAGCAGAATGCGGGCACGGGCGTCCATCTCCCACTTCTTCCACGACTCAAACGCTTTCCAGGCGCCTTGCAGGGCGTTTTCAGCGTCCTGAATGGTGGCCTTGGCCGTGGTGCCAACCACTTCGGCGGTGTTGGTGGGGTTGAGGCTGGTCAGCTTTTCAGCGGTATCTACTTCCTGACCGTCAATAATCAGCGGATAATGCTTACCAAGCAGTTCCTTACGAACTTTGGCGAGGGCTTGATGGTACGCCTTCACGTTTTCTTCCTGGCTAAAGTCAATAAAGGACTGTGGGCGGTAGGGTTCTACTTTAATCATGGTACTTCTCCTTTAGAACTAAAAACTCGCTTAAACTTCAAAGGGGACAACAGGGCATAGCTACACGAGGAGTCTGTATACAGGCAATACGTATAACGCGGATGATGGCAGAATAAAGCACAGTGTGTATGAATATGTGGTTCATATTTTTCTTAATCGCCGAGAAGATAGTATAAAAAGCCGTTTATCATTTACACTAGTAAGAATTTGTAGAGCGGCACAGAGTCTGTGTACCATGCCAGGATTATTCTTTACGCTTATTGGCCTAAAGGCATGACAACTAAGGTCAAACCTCACAGCTTGCTTTTGCCTTAGCCGCCAACCATGCCGCGCAGCACAAACAAAGCGTTTGCAGGCTTTTCAGCAATGCGGCGCGAGTAATAGCCGTACCACTCGGTGCCAAAGGGAATGTAAGAGCGCACGCGGTAGCCGTCCCCCACCAGTTCATCTTGCAGATTTTCGCGCACACCATACAGCAACTGAAATTCAAAAGCGTCGCGGCTAATGCCGTGTGACACAACAAATTGCTGCACGTCATACATGATGTTGTGGTCGTGGGTGGCGACATTGGTGTAGTTGCCTGCCTTAAGGTGTGCGTACACCAGGCGGCGGTAAGCGGCGTCAATCTCGGCTTTGTCCTGCATGGCCACAGTCGCAGGCTCAAGGTACGCACCTTTCACAATGCGGATGTTGGGCTTGAGGTCGTCCAGGCTAGCGCGGTCAGCTTCGGTGCGGTGCAAGTAGGCTTGCAGCACGGTGCCCACATGCTGGTTGCCGAATTCTTCAACTAGTCGGCGGAAAATCTGCAGGGTAGAATCCACGCGGGTGTGATCTTCCATATCCAGGTTGACAAAGCCGCTGTACTGCTTGGCCCGCTCAACGATGCGGCGGGTGTTGACGTAGCCCAGGTCTTCAACGTCTGGGGCGTTTTGGCCCTGCCCCAGCGCTGACATCTTGACCGAGTTATAAGGCTTAATGCCCGCTTCATGCAGCGCGTCCAGGGCGTCCAGAATAGACTGGGCATTCTGGTTGGCACTCTGGGCATCATCTACAAATTCCCCTAGCAGGTCAAGGTTGTGCCAGATGCCGCGTTGTTGCAATTTCTGTATAGCAACAATGGCCTGCTGGACATCATCGCCTGCAATGTAGCGCGCCGCCAGGCCCTTACCCTGGTTGCTGATAAACTGCTCAACCAGTGGCATGCCGGCCACCTGTAGGGCTACTTTTCGGTATATCTGGTTGATCATTCAGTTGTTTCCTCCGGTGCGGGTGTATTGATGGAAAACGCTGTGGGTGAAAGTTCTTGCAACATCAGCTCCATAAAGGTGCGGACATGCAACTGGGCCGCTTGACGGGCTTGGGCCGCGTCACCGTCCAAAATGGCTTGCAAAATGTGTGAATGTTGTGCGCTGGTATGCGGATCGGCGTTGTAGGTACGGGTTTGGTGCTTGATCAGCGCCACGCGGCTTTCTAGGTCGCGGCACAGCAGCTCTAGTACGCTGTTGTGTGACGCGCTCACAATGCAGCGGTGAAAGGCCAGGTCGAGCCGCGTTTGGTGGCGGTAATCGCTCCCTGCCTGCTCTTCTAGGTCGCGCAGTGCCGTTTGCAAGACCCGCGCCTGCTCAGGGGTGTGGTGCTGCGCCGCTAGCTCTGCCGCTAGGCCGTCAAGCTCCACGCGCACGCGGTAGGTTTCCTGAGCTTCAGCGATGTTGAGCGTCCTCACCCGCATGCCCTTGTTGGCCTCGGGTTGCACCAAGCCGTCTTGGGACAGCCGCATCAACGCCTCGCGGATAGGCGTGCGTGACACGCCCAGCTTTTGGCCCAGTTCCACCTCGCCCAGCCGCTCAGCAGGTGCATACACACCGTCCAAAATAGCCAGTCGTAAATGTTCATAGACTCCGTCACGCACAAGCACAGGCCGTGCAAAGGCAACCGTCTGTTTGGCTTCAGAAGTCATGTGCATATTGTATACAATTTTGGAGGGCGTGTGGTCTGGCTTCAAAAAGAACCCCCACAGAGTCTGCTGACTTATACGCCTTCCGCTCTATGGAAGCACAGTGCCCGTCTCATACGGACTGCGCTAAATTCCACCACAGTCGGAAAAGCGCCGCCTGCGGCTCCATACCGCGCAGTCCGTATGCTGTTCCCACTCGCATCCGCCCTGATTGATTCGGAAGTACGCCAAATCAATCGGAATCCGTATCACAGGTTTGACCGCATATTCAGCACAATTCTAGTCCGAATACATATGGCTCTACTTACTCTACGTAGCCCTGTTCAATAGGAAATATCCGCTCGGCAAAGGCTTTAAGACCACTTTTGCCTGCGCGGCGCTGGCAGTGCTCGGTCTCCAGGCACAGCGACACATAGCGCGTCAGGGTGGGGCTGACCTGTACGCGGTAAAAGGCGGCCTCGCTGCGGCTGCGGGTATAGTGGCACAGGTCGCAGTGCAAAGCCGAAGTACCTCTAGGCGGCACAGGCGTAAACTCTGCCAGCTGTGCGCCGTAGACCAGCGCCAGTTTGGTGTCAGCCACCGTATACAGGCCCAGCGTACCTGGCTTGGGGCTGCCAGCCTTGCCATAAATCACCTGGGCGGTTTCGGGGAACAATTCGCGCAGCAAATCGCGCTCGGAGTAATGACCATCGCTCATTGGCGTCAGTATAGTTGATGTTGGTTAGGGCGTGATGGGCAACTAGAACAGGACTTGATATGCATAGGTCAACCGTACATACGCTCAGCGGCACCTGTAATACACAACAGCAGGCAGATGATAAAAAGAGCATAATATTTATACTAACTGTAGCTTGTATAGATAAGGACTGCCTTATATCATGGTATTCACGCCTCTTATTTTACTGTGCACTCATGATATACGGCTCATCCAAATGACTAGATGTAGATATACCCAATAGATCAATACTGATGGTGATCATGGGCCTGGCCCTGAAAAGCTGACCACTGAACACTTGTGGTTCACCCTTCGCCGCTATACTAGTCAGATGCCCGCGCTCCCCGACATGCATGTCCAGCGTCCTACCGACTCGCGCAACAGGTCGCGCAGCATCAACCGCAGCGGCATTGTCATGCGGCGGCGCATCATGCCCAAAGGAGACATCATCGTATCCTTGCTGACCCCCCAGGGCAAAATAAAAGCCATTGCGCGCGGTGGGGTGCGCGGTGAGCAAGCCAGCCGGCTCAACCTCTTTCATCACGTTGAGGTACAGCTTTATCAAACCCCCCAGAGTGACCTAGCGACCATACAGCAAAGCGTGTTGCAGGGGGCTTTGCCTACCCTGGCCCAACCTGAACGTCACCCCTACGCGCACCTGCTCACCGAGCTGGCTGACAGTCTGTTTCAGGAAGGGGAATATTCACAGTCAGCCTTTGACCTGTACGCGGGGTCACTGCGCGGCGTAGCCCACCAAGCTGACCCTGAGTGGGTGACGCTGGTGATGAGCTATAAACTGCTGGCGCTCGCGGGCTTTACCCTGCGCCCCCTATGCGCCCGCTGCGGCGCGGCTGAGCCTCAGTACCCTGACCCACATGGCGGGCAACTGCTGTGCATGCGCTGCGCTGCCCTTGAGCACAACGCCCCCGCGCCCCACCCCAGCGAGCGCCTAGAATTTTTGCAGTTTGCCCACAAGCACACGGTCAAAATGCTGATGCTCTCGCCCCTGCCCAGGCCCCAGCGCCCAGGACTATGGCACAGCCTAGAGCGCTTTGTCACGACCCAGGTCGGCAAGGTGAGAAGCTGGGACGCTGTGAGCACTCAGGCGTCAGCACTCATCCATCCACCGGCGGCAGTCCGGCACAAGCAGGGGTGACACTCCTGCTTGTAGTCGCCTGTCTGTTGGTGGTCAAAACGTCTGGGTTGTTGACCAAACGTCTGGGCCACAAGCGATGTTGAGCGTTTATAACCCAGCGCTTCTAGATCAGCTTAAGTCAGCAATAATCTGCTCTAGTTCAGCCTTGATACAGGTAAACATCGGCGTATCAGATAAAGTGTAGTTGCTCGCTTCGGTGTAGCGCAACCTGTGTACCAAATCTACAAACTCCTGTGTATAGTCTGAGTCAAAGCTAACCACAAATTCCTGGTCATCAATGCCGTAGCTGTAACTGGTATTGATTCGCACGCCTTTAAAGGGCCCTGAAGCGTAGATGTGTTCATCCATCATGCCTTGTCTGGCATGGGGGGTCAGATCATACCAGGCCCGCGTCTTGACAAAGGGATAAATAAAGAGGTATTGCCCCTGTCCTGGCAAGATTTCTAGGCCGTGACCGCTGCCTTCTACGCGGTTGACATACTGGCTGCGCTTTTGCATGGCGATGTAGTTGCGCGGCTGGGTCAGGTAGCCCATCATGCGGGTTTTGTTGAGGCGGGTTTGGGCTTCGGTAAAGTCACGCACGTCAAAGGCGATACGCCAGAGCATAAAGTCCACATCACTCCGCACGCCGCCCAACGTGTAGGTGCGCTGTATCAGGCCCTTTTCCTTGGGGGCGTCGGTAGACCAGGCCGTAGCCGCGGCCACAAATTCGTCTTTCATGGCCTGCTGCTCCTCGCGGCTCAGGCGGCGAAAAGCGGGGTCTAACTTGTAAAACGCGTAGTTGAGAAACTGGCGCTTGGCGCGGTCTGGCTCGCGCTGCGTCACCTGTCCGCTGGGGTCAAGGTCAACCATCATGCGCCGCGCTGGGGGCTTAGGAGGGGTGGGCGCGGCGGTGGTGGGCGTTTCGGGTTGGTGTTCTTGGCTCATAGCGCTCAGTATTCCACCAAACGCCGCCAGAATGTACAGGACAATGTGACAATTAGTAAAGCTCCTAAGCTGGCAAGCATGACGACCAAAACACGCCAAGAATGAAAGGCCGAAAGAGAGAATAACCTAGATGCCTCAGAAGCCTGGTTTTTAGCCGACCTCTTAGAGACGCAGAAAGAAGAACCTGAACAATATACAGAACTCATTGCTAAGCTGCGGCGCATCGGTGAAAAAGCAGCTACTACACACTAGCACCCTCACGAATAGATGGACAAAATGTCAGCAAACCTCTAGTTTTGAGACTTATCGCCCTATTACCTTTTAGCTATTAAATCTAAGGATTTGTCTAACTGCACTAGTGTCTAACTGCATTAGGTGTAGCTCCCTGAGTGAAGCGGTCTAATCTCTCATCAAAACTATAGGAGATTTTGCAAATTTTAGCACAGGGATACATGAACAGATTTTGAGATGATTATAAAACATATATTTATATGATATAAGCTGCAATATATGATACAATCAATTATGCATATTAGATTAAAAATTAGATTTTTCGCTGCTATCCTTCTATTGTTGTCACCATTTTTACCTGCCTGCACAAAAAAAATAGAGCTAACTCAGAGTGAAAGGAATATAGCTTTATATATGGATAATTGTGGGAAAACAGCAAAAAGAATAATAGCTGAAACATCAAGAAATTTCAATCATGTAAATTGTGAAGAAATAAACAAAAATCCAGAGGGATATGAGAAAAAATTAAATATAAAAAGCAGTGATGTTTTAAATGATGGCGAAAAAATAGCAGTCCATATTATAGATAATTCTAGAAAAGTCTACGACGGAATGTATTAAATGAAAAACCGCCTCGTAAAACGGTTTTTTCATTTAATACATTAATAGTAGCTAGAATTATTTACAACGTAAACTACCTTTGCTGGCTGATTGTAGGTTAAAGCAGAAGAAATGCCGCCTTGGGCGCTGACTATTTTTACAATCTCACCCCCAATATTTACACCACCAGCAATTGTTGTAGAACCAGGGGGAAAAATTGATATCATTGAAGAAGAGTTACAGTATTGATTTCCACAATTCTCTACATGCAACAAATTATTGCGCCCTTGAGATGCTTGGTAATGAACAGAATCAGCTCCCAAACCAGCAGAAGAATAAAGTTCAGCTACTGCAATATTTGCACCCGTACATTGATAAGTTGCATAAGCTTTAGCACCTGGTTCAGGCCAAGTAGGTATGGCAGATACACTTCCTGAGCAACCATAAAGCCACTGAGTCCCGATTGTAGCTGTCTCTTGTGGCTCAATCTTCCTAAAATACTGTGATACGGATTCCGATTGATTTGGCGTATTTCTGAATCAATCCGAGCGGATGCGAGTGGGAACAGCATACGGACTGTGTGGTATGGAGCCGCAGGCGGCGCTTTTCCGACTGTGGTGGAAT
>JAGLBF010000109.1 GCA_018260375.1 Deinococcus sp. | reverse complement strand
GCATCCGCTCGGATTGATTCGGAAGTACGCCAAATCAATCGGAATCCGTATCAGCGGTCAGTTAAAGCTGAAATCAGGTGATACGGACGGCGATATGAACCCTGCTCAACACGCGGTGCAATCCGGGCGGGGAGCAGGAGCCGCTGACCAAAGAGCGCTCAGGGGAAATGGGGGCGAAGGCCGTACCATCTGGCGCGGCTGATGATGTCGTTTGCCCAGCGTGAGTGAGTGGCGGGTTCGCACATGCGTCCATTCATCTGAAAGACGGCGGGAGCGGTGGGGTCTAAAATAGCCTGTGCTTCATCCAGCTCGGCCCGGTCTACCTGGTAACTTTCTAGCACCACTGGTAGCTGCGTGGGGTGGATAATGGTCTTGCCACACAGCCCGTAGGCCAGGTCACGGGTCAGTTCGCGCCGTAGAGTTTCAGGGTCCGAAAAGACTTCGTAGACAGGACTAGAAAGCGTGAAGCCGTACGGCTTAAAAACCCCCAGCAACATACTGATAACCCGTTCTAGCGGGCCGTCATACAGGATTTGGCCTGGCGTACGCCGCAGCCCCAGCGCGTGCATCAGGTCATTGCCGCCGATGCGCAGCCCCCCGATGCGCTCTTGCCAGCCTTCTTGAAAAATGAGGTCACGCAGCAGGCTCATGCGGTGCTCGCTCAGGGCCTCGCGGGTTTCCAGAGTGGCCAGTACGGTGGTTGGGGCCTCTGGGTTGACCTGTACGGCGCGGTCTAACACCGCCATATAACTGGATAAGTTGCCGTCGTGGATTTTGGGAAGCACAAAGCCAGTGATGCCACTGAGATTCATCTCTAGCAGCGCTGATAGCACCTCTGGGCTGCGCGGGCGGATAAAGCGCAGCGGGCTGCCTGGCCTGCGTAGCTCAAGCTGTGGGGCCAAACCGCGCAGGTTTTCAAGCGCCCTGGGGAGGTCTTCTTCGCGCACGGCATCTTCGGTGCAGTAGATCAGGCTTCCCAGTCCAGGGTACTTGCCGTTTCCCAGCTCGGCGAGGTCAGAGCGCGTGGCGGGTGTGTAGAGGCTGGCCCCCAGTGCCCAGGGGTCAATAGGCGGTACAAAGCTCATTCGGTGTCTCCAGGGGCGATCCAGGCTGCTGCCAGGTAGGGTAAGTCGGGCAAGAGGGTGACAGGCACGCCGCGCTCCTGCGCCATGCCCAGCAGGTGTTGGGTAGCGGGGTGGGCTGCGCTGCGCAGCAACAAACCAGCAGGCTCGCGCCGCAAAAAGACGCGGGTGGCCTCACCCACGCTGGGTTTGACCAGGTGCGGGTCAACGACGCCCGCCTGCGCCGCCAAAGCCAGCACAGTTTCCCAGGGGCGCTGGGGGCGGGGTGTGGGTTCGGGCCGCTCGTCAGGCCCAAAACGGCGGCTGAGCTGCTCTAGTGCGTCAAGGTACTCACCGGTACGGTCTAGTGAGCGCAGGTGCTCTTCGGTGCGGGCCGCATGCAGGCCGCCGCTCTGCTGGACAAACGTACGGCTCAGCAGCCCGCACACTGTGGCGTTGAGGGCCGCGTGGGGCAGCAACAGGTCGTCGTGGGTGGCGGCGTAGGGCGCTACGCCTGCAGGGTCACTGAGTACCGCCAAGCGGGGCGAAATACCTGCGGGCAGGCTCTGAGTCAGTGTACCCATGATACTGCCCTTGCCCGTCCAGCCATCTACAAAAAAGAGGTCGGCAATGGGGTGGGCTTGCCTTACCCGCGCCAGAGCTACCTGGTCTATGCCCTCGCCCCGAATGATGCTGAGGGTGTGGTGCGGCAGGTCATGGCCCCAGTGCCTTGCCAGCCGCCGCATGGCGCAGCCTACTGGCGTGCCTGCACGGGCCAGTGAAACCAGTACAGGCTTCCCCGATTCGCGCAGCACCTGGGCCGTGAGCACCGCCAGCAAGCGGCCTACGCGCTCGCCGTCTCGGGCCAAAGCAGCGGCGTAGGCGGCTTCTTGAGCGGGGCTGGGCACGGCTTCGGGGGTCAGCAGTTGCCCGTACGACACGCCCTGACGCAGCAGGGCTTCTTTTTCGCACACGCTGACCAGGCGGGGAGAGCCGGACTGTAACTGCACCTCTACGTCCTCAGAGAAAAAAGTATGCGCGAGTGACATCAAAAGGGAGTGTAGAGCATAAGCCGGCGGTGTGTCTGAGGCGTGAGGTACGGGCTTGACTGGTGATACGGATTCCGGTTGATTTGGCGTACTTCCGAATCAATCAGGGCGAATGCGAGTGGGAACAGCATACGGACTGCGCGGTATGGAGCCGCAGGCGGCGCTTTTCCGACTGTGGTGGAATGGAGCGGCAGTCCGTATGATAGGTGTACTCTTTGCTACGCCCACTGGCTTTCTTTCGGCAAGCTTTTATAGCGTTTTTAAAAAGATTCTATGGTCATCTCCTTTGCTTAGTCTTCGCCTCATCTACTGCTGGGGCAAATCAGCGGCGAGCACGGCCCGTAGCAGTTGTCCGTGTTGAGGGGTGAGGGCAAAGTCACAGGCGGCCATAAACCCCAGGTCGCTCACGCTGTCGCCCAGGCCCAGAGTAAGCCGTGCGTGCGCTAGGTGCTGGGTGCGGAGGTATTCTACGGCGGCCCGCTTGCCCAGGGTGCGGGGCAGCAAACTGAGGTTGTTGGCATTGCCGATGATGTGCAGGCTGGGGCTGTTGGGGTGGTGATCAAGCCACTGCGCCCACTGCTGGCGCAGCGCCCAAAGTGGCTCAGGGTCAGCGGCAGGGTGCTTGACCACGGTCATAAAAGGTAGCCCCGCCGCCTGGTGACGGGTGACACGGCAGCCCGCCGCCGCCGCCCACTCGGTCATCAGGCTGTGGCCTTCGCTCAGGGCAGGTTGCAGGTCTTGCAGCGCTGCCGCTACCTGACTGGCCCACACAGGATCGAGCTGGCCCGCTGGGTCAAGAATACTCAGCCCGTGGTCGGCAACGCGCCAAGAAAAAAAGGGCAGTGTGACCCGTCCCAGCGCGGTGAGGTCGCGCCCCGTCACGGGAATCAGGGTGACACCACGTCCGCCCAACCACTCTAAAAGGGCGCTCTGGGCAGGCGTGCAGTAGGAATGCGGCTCGCCCTGAGTGTTGACGGTAGCGGGGGTGAGGGTTGTGGGGTCAGCGCCGGGCAACTTGCGCAGGGTCTGAAAGAGGGTGTCATCTAGGTCGGCAAAGGCCACGATGTCAGCGCTGGATGGTTGGGCGGTCACTGCGGCTATACTCCAGCCACCTGGCCGAGTGTGCTCAGGGCTTCTTTGGGCAAAGGCGCATCCAGGCAAAGGGCCTGCGCGTGTCCTCCCAGTACGGTGATCAAGTGAGGGTCGGGCGAACAGCGCCCCTCATACGTGAGCACAATACGGTCCCACTGATCGGGCTGCACATTGTACAAAAAGTTAGGAATCCCGTCTCTGACGCTGTCATTAAAGGTCAGGCTGCTGTGTATCGCCAGCCCTGGCAAGATGGGTGAGCGAGTGGTGGCGCTAAAGGCAGCGGCGGCGCCTTGCTGTGCTAGTGCCAGCGCCAGCGCGTAGGCCGGGTACTGGTATTCTCCGCTGCCCAGCACCAGTACGCGCTCACCACAGGTGACATCAAGGCCCAGCGCGGCGGGGTCAGGGAGGGGTGGTAAGTCGCCGTAGCGCGGGCTGCAGGCGGCCAGAAGTTCTGTTTTGTCGGCGCCGTTGCCCGTTACGGCGGGGAGTGTAGGCTGGGGCCACTGCGGGTTGGGCCAAAACTCAAAGTGACCCCGACTCAGGCTCACAAAATCGGTGGGAACGCCCAGTGTGGCCGCTAGTTCGGCGCGGCGCGGACACCAGTCGGTCAGGCTAACCAGCACCACGCGCCTTACCTGTGGATGCTGTGCCAGCCACGCCGCTGCCAGGTTTTGCAGGGTAGTGCCAGTAGAGAGTTCATCATCTATCAGCACCAATTCAGTGGCCTGCCGCGCCACTGGCCCTGGGTCATACAGAATGTGGGCGGGGGCGTGCGAGTGCGGTTCATCAAAGCGCAGCAACATCGGGCGGCGTGTCAGGTAACGGGTGGTGGTTTGAAATGTGCCCCGCTTGCCCAGCAGGACGCCGTGCTGCTGATCTTGCCAAGCCCGGAAGACCCCTTCACCCAAAGCCGTTGCGGTTTCGGCTAGGCCGATAAAGTGGGGCTGCTCTAGCGCGGGCAAAGCCGCTGCTAGCGCCGTATATGTTTGCTGAGCGGTAGCGGGTGACACAGGAATGTGCTTACCCAGCACCCGGCTGACAAACAAAAACCCCCGCTTGGGGTTGCGCCGCACCGCAAAGTCAAGCAGGTCTTCTAGCGGCAGGGCTGACTGTTTGAGGGTCAGGCTGAGCGTGCCGCTGGGCAGGGTGACTCTGTGGGTGTGCGGCGAGAATGTGTCGCTGCTCGCTTCTGCGGCGAGGTCAGCTGCGGCAGGGTCGGCATATGTTCGAGTAAGGCACTCAGACATGGCTGAGCACCCGTACGGCCCGCTCTTCTACCACTGCAAAACCAGACTGCACAGGCCCTAGTGCCGTGGGCTGCCCACAGGCAGCGTCCAGCAACAGCCGCCCAAAGTTCACCCCTGCTTTCATAGAATAGCGCAGTCCTCCGGAGGGACGGGCGTTGATTTCTAGCATGTGGGCGGTGCCTTCACCTTTGGCTAAGTCATCTTTGGTCTGAAAGTTAAAAATCCCGCTGAGGCCATAAGTCCGCGCCACCCGCCGCGCCACTTCCTGAAGGTCAGGACGGTCTTGTATCCACTGTCGGCCCTCGCCCTTGCGCCGCACTACCGCCGCCAGCAGTTCGCCCTCCCAAGCCACGCAGTCCACGCTGTGCTCTGGGCCTTCTAGGGTGTGCATCAGCAGCATGGGGGCAAAGTGGGGCTGCACGGCAAACAGCTCGCGGGCTGCGGCCAGGCTCATATCGTACAAGCTCCCCTGCAAAAAGCGCTGTAAGTCAGGTTTTTCCTGCAAAATACGAAAGCCGCTGGCAAAAATGCCCCGCGCAGGCTTCAGGCAAAGCCGCACACCCTCTGTCTGTAGCTCGGTCAGGGCACGTTCGAATTCTTCGGCGCTTTCAAAGGAAGTCCAGCGTGGAATGGGCAAAATAGAGGTGTCCCAGCCGCGCAAAAAGGCGACTTTGTCCTCTAGCAGCTCTTGGGTGGCCCGGTCTGAGGCCGTGATCAACTGCACGCCCTGCGCCGCGAATTGGGGCCGCCAATCGGCCAGCAACTCGCGTGCCTTGCCCGCCACCACTATCCCAATGCCCCGCTCCAGGCAGGCTTGCAGCAGCCACCGGGCATACGGCTCACCCTGGAGGTGTTTAGGCTCTACAAAGTGGTGCTTTGTCGCCAGATACTGGGCGCTGAGGGGGTCAGAATGGCTGGCCCACACGCGGTAAGGGCTGTTTTGCACACCTTGCAAAATGGCGGCGGTGACACTCAAACTTTTGTTAAACAGGGCGGCGGGCGGGGAGATGTTGGGCATGGTCTCAGCATTATTGTGGCACAGGAAAGCTCAGCGCAATGCGGCTGGCTTACTTTGCCTATGGGCGCGTTCAAGGCCGCCAATCCGCCGCCCGCTTCTCGGAGTTCATCTTGTGTCTACAGCGGTTCAGCTTTGAATCTGTATTAAACGTTCAGCCGTCGTACTGACCTTTTCGGGCAAGTTCATCTGGCAAGCTCAGTTGCTATTTGCAAAGCGCTGAGGCCAAAGAAGCGCCGCCAGACTGACCAGTGCCCAGATGCTTTCAAGCAAAATAAAGCCCCAATTAACATCTAATACGGCAATAATGCCCAGAATACTGCTACCCAAAAAATTAAGCAGGTTGTACGGTCTACTGCCCGGCTTCAGGCGGCCTATCTGTCCGAGTACATAGGCCGTGAGAATAAGTAAAGCGCCTAGCACCGAAAAACTTTGTATTAATGCGTGATTCATCTTCTGAATCAATGATAGCAGGCTGTTGGTGGCTGAGGGCTATTCATCACCCAGCCACCTATCACCTAGGCCCATCAAAAGCTCCCTGTCTAATCAACTGGACAGAGAGCTTTTGGCTGTTTGTGCGGGCTTTAGGCTACACACTGTTTTTACTGTGCTGCAATTACTGCGCTATGACCTGCTCACCCGCCAACTCGCCCGATACGTTCATATCGCCGCCTGCCGCGTGGGTGTGAAGCTCGCCCAGAATCTGCTCGATCATCGGTTCAGGCACCGCGTCAGCCTTGGCAATTTCTTCGCGGACACCTGCGCCGAGGCGGGGGTCAACCTTATCCAGCATGGCGCAGTATTCATCTTGAATGAACTTGGGGGTTACGGCGAGGGCACGGCCGTAGTTGCCGTGCATGCGCTGCTGTTCGTCAGGGCCCATGAGGCGGTACAGATCTCCAGGCTGCCCGAAGTAGTCTTCGTCAGTTTCGGGGTAGCTGTTAAAGCGGTCCATATCGCCGCTTAGCGCCAGTGGTGGCTCTTTGAGGCTCTCGTCAGCGGCGGGGCCACCAAAGCTGTTGGGCTCGTAGGTGGGCTGCGCGTCGTCACCAAACTGGCGCAAGAAGCCGTCTTGGTGGTAGTTGTTTACAGGCACGGCGGCGCGGTTGACAGGCAACTGGGCGTAGTTTGCGCCGATGCGGTAGCGGTGGGCGTCGGCGTAGCTCATGATGCGGGCTTGCAGCATCTTGTCGGGGCTGGGGCCAAAGCCACGTGGCATGTTGCTCGGCTCAAAGGCTGCCTGCTCAATCTCTGCAAAGAAGTTTTTGGGGTTTTCGTGCAGGGTAAACTCGCCCACTTCCATCAGCGGGAAGTCTTTGTGGGGCCAGATTTTGGTGATGTCAAAGGGGTGAATGTGGTAGGTGTCAGCTTGATCAGGTGTCATCACCTGAATACTGACTTTCCACCTGGGATGCTCGCCGCGCTCAATGGCGTCAAACAAGTCTTGGCGGTAATAATCAGGGTTTTTGCCCGCAATCTCGCCCGCTTCTTGCTCGGTCAGGTTCTTCACGCCCTGCTGGGTATGAAAGTGCCACTTGACATATACGCGCTCGCCTTTGTCATTCCAGAGGCTGTACGTGTGGCTGCTGTAGCCGTTCATGTGGCGGTAGCTCAGCGGTATGCCCCGGTCGCCGAACATGTATACCACCTGGTGTATGGCTTCTTTTTTGTGAATCCAGAAGTCGAACTGCATGGTGTTGCTGCGCCGGCCCGTTGCGGCGTGGCGCTTTTGGCTGTGAATAAAGTCGGGGAATTTGGAGCCGTCACGGATAAAGAACACGGGCGTATTGTTACCCACCATGTCCCAGTTGCCATCTTCAGTGTAGAACTTCAGTGCGAAGCCGCGCGGGTCGCGCACGGTATCGGCAAAGCCCTGCTCGCCCGCTACGGTGCTAAAGCGGGCCAGCATGCGGCACTCGTTGCCTTCTTTGGCAAAGAGTTTGGCACAGGTCAGCTCAGGAATAGCGCGGGTGACGCGGAAGGTGCCGAACGCCCCCGAGCCTTTGGCATGAACCACGCGCTCTGGTACGCGCTCCCGGTTAAAGTGGGCCAACTTTTCAAGCAGGTGATGGTCTTGCAGCATCACTGGGCCGCGTGGCCCCGCTGTGATGGAATTTTGGTTGTCAGCAACGGGTACGCCAAAGTCGTTGGTCAGCGTGCTCTGCGCCTGGCGCGGCTCTTTCATATTGCTGGGTTCGCTGGGGGCGAAGCTGGGTTTAGGGTTATTCTGGTTGTCAGACATACAAAAAGCCTCCTGATATTTGGTAATTACCGGAGGCAGTATAACCACAAAAAGCCTTAATAGGAATAGTTCTCAATAGATGAGGAGCTGGTGAGTGAATGCTCTGTGAGGTCAGTGTTCGGCACAGGCAAGAAGTCAGCTTGTTTTGCGGTGTCTCATACGGACTGCGCTCCATTCCACCACAGTCGGAAAAGCGCCGCCTGCGGCTCCATACCGCGCAGT
>JAGLBF010000108.1 GCA_018260375.1 Deinococcus sp. | reverse complement strand
GAGCCGCAGGCGGCGCTTTTCCGACTGTGGTGGAATGGAGCGGCAGTCCGTATGAAGTGGTCTGTGCTGCTGCACTTTTTCTTCCTTGCCCTATCTCCAACCCACTTTCCCTGGCTGGTCTACACTACCCCTATGACCAAGCCAACCCCAAAAGCACGGGGAACCAAAAAGCCCAGTCCCCAGAGTCTAAATCCACCAGCCACTTCTCAAACCGCCAGCTACCAGGCGGCCTATGAGCGCCTGAGCCAAATTGCCAGCGAATTAGAAGACGGACAAACCGACCTTGACAAAGTGCTGCCGCTGCTCAGTGAGGCGCAGGCGGCCTATGCGGTGTGCCAAGAGCGCATTGACCGCCTACAGGCCCTGCTCAACAGTGTGCCTACACCCGCCGGGCCAGAAGCAGAAGATAGTTGACAAGAACGTCTTTGGTGTTGAAGCGGGCGGATACACCGTGCGTAAGTTTGCCCCTACACGGCCCTGTTCACCCTGCCTTATTCAACCCGCCCGTAGCACCCCCTAACCCCGCTGGCGCTAACCTGTGGCTATGTCTACATCTTCGCCTATATCTTCTCAGCAGACCCTGCTTCTTCACGCGTATCCCCTCGCTTCTGACATGTGGGCTGCCCAGCGCCGCGCCCTAGAGCAAGCAGGCCACACCGTTATTGCTCCTGATTTGCCTGGGTTCGGCGGTATGCCGGGCAATATGGCCCGCTTGCATGACACTGCCAGCGAACTGCTCACAACCCTGCCCGCAGGCCCGCTCAACATAGTGGGCCTGAGCATGGGCGGCTACCTGGCCTTTGAACTGCTGCGCCAAGAGCCTGAGCGCTTTGTGCGGGCGGTGCTGGCAGACACTTCAGCCCGCGCCGACACCCCTGAGAAGAAAGCAGACCGCGAAGCTCAGGCTGTGCGCGTACTGCACGAAGGCACAGACTTTTTACTTGAAAGTGCCGAACAAGAGCATCCCGCGCACACTTTTGCGGTGATAAAACCCCTGATACAGCAGGCCACCCCTCAGGGCGTAGCAGGCGCACTGAGGGCGATGGCGGCCCGCCCCGACAGCCGCGATCTGCTGCCTAGCCTGGTGGATAAAGTGGCGGTGCTGGGCATTGTGGGCCGCAAGGACAGCCTCACCCCGCCCGAAATAGTCAGCGAAATCGTGGGCCTCAGCGGCGGTCAGCTGGCCATCATCGAAGGCGCGGGCCACCTCTCCAACCTGGATAAAGAACAGGACTTTACCCGCGTGATGCTGGAGTTTTTAGACTAGTACGGACTGCCGCTCCATTCCACCACAGTCGGAAAAGCGCCGCCTGCGGCTCCATACCGCACAGTCCGTATGCTGTTCCCACTCGCATCCGCTCGGATTGATTTGGTGTACTTCCGAATCAATCGGAATCCGTATAATACAGATTCCGACTTGAACCTTTACGAATCTAAAGATTTCTATTCAGTAGTTGCTGGCTGTATTTATATTATCTTAGGCTTTTACTCAATACATAAGACAGTCAGTGTATTACCATACCCATGTCTAAAGCATCATTGCGTCTTGTCAGCTTTAGCCGACACGCGTGGGCGCAGGCGCTCAGGCAGAGGAGAACACCATGGCAAAGATTGAACTCAAGGATTTTGGCCTCCAGCCCTATACAGTCAATATTGAAGAAGCCACCCTCCAAAACACCAACTACCGCACGGCCCTGTGGACGGGCAAAACCCTTCAGGTTACCCTGATGGAAATCCCCGTAGGCAGCGACATCGGCCTCGAAGTTCACCCCAACATTGACCAGTTTTTGCGTCTGGAAGCAGGTCAAGGCCGCGTGCAGATGGGCGACAGCGAGGACAACCTCACCTTTGACCAAGAAATCTCAGACGACTGGGCGGTGATGGTGCCAGCAGGCCAGTGGCATAACATCACCAATACCGGTGATACGCCGCTCAAGATTTATTCTATCTACGCCCCACCTGAACACCCCCACGGCGCTGTTCACCAGACCAAAGCCGACGCAGAAGCTGCCGAAGGCCACGAACACTAAAGAACGGACGGGTAAAGCGTACGTGTAATACGGACTGCCGCTCCATTCCACCACAGTCGTAAAAGCGCCGCCTGCGGCTCCATACCGCGCAGTCCGTATGCTGTTCCCACTCGCATCCGCCCTGATTGATTCGGAAGTACGCCAAATCAATCGGAATCCGTATAATACGGACTTGCCTGGTGTGGCAGTACAGGCGGTGTCATTCCGACTGTACTAGAATGGAGCGCAGTCCGTATGAGCTGTTCAGGACAGGAAAAATCGTTGATTCTTGGCCACGCCCATAAAGGTTGTGAGGCCTTCAGGGCCATCACCTTTAATTGAGGGTGCGTTTGAGCAACGTGACGGGTACTTTGACAAGTTTTTTGTTACGCCACACTGTCAGCACCACGGTCTGGCCTGGTCGTCTGGTGGCTACGCGCCGCACCACGTCGTAGGTGTTTTGGATACGGTTGCCGTCTACTGCCACAATGACATCGCCCAGGGGGGCGAGCAGTTGGCCTTCGTTATTCTTCAGGCTGCCGCGCAGACCTGCTCTAGCGCCCGCCGAGCCAGCAGGTACGTCACCTACCAGTGCGCCGTTGCTGCTGCTCAGGCCCGCTAAGCTTCGCAAGGCGGGGTCAAGGTCCGCGAGGTTTTGCAGGGTGATACCCAAACTGCCGCGCTGCGATACACCCACTGTCTCTAGGTCGTTGAGTGACTGGCGCACCAGATTGCTAGGAATAAACACCCCGATGACGCCAGGTACCAGTTGGCTGTCGCCCACACTCGCGTCGGCCACGCCCACAAGCGCTCCATGAGAATCAACCACGGGGCCGCCCGACGAACCGCCCTGAATCATGGCTGTAGTCAGCATATAGGTGCCTATTTCGGTGCCGAGCTTGTCTGCGCGTTCGCCTAGCGCGTGGGTACTGGTGGAGTACACACCCGTAGAAATAAAGTTTTGGTAGTGTATCGGTGATCCAATCGCCAGCAATTTTTGACCCGGAATCAGTTTGTCACTGTTGCCCCAGGTCACCGTTTTGGGTGCTGTGACGCCGCTGACACGCAGCAGGGCAATATCAATGCCAGGGTCGCTGCCCACAATTTTGGCAGGCACGCGCCGGCCGTCATACAGCGTGACCACCATGCTTTCTTGGTCTTGTATCACATGGTAATTGGTGACAACCAGGTTAGATTTATAAAAAAACCCGCTGCCCGTATCGCTGGATGCGTCGCCTGGTTGCAGGCGGTCAGGGCGCAGGCGCACATCTATCTTGACCGTGGCAGGCAGGGCAAGGCGCGACACCTCTACGGTATTGATTTCGTCAGGAGTCACCAGCGCCTGCTGGGCAGTGACGCGGCCCGTGAGGTAGGCCCCCAGCAGAGCTGCCGTCAGTAGCCCAGCTACGCCCAAGACCCGCAAAGCGCGGTTCACTCGCCTCCGCTGCCTGACGGTTCACTTTTGCCCGAAGATTTGCTTTCGGTGCGCGAGTCGGTGGCATAAAAACCACTGCCCTTAAACACAATGCCTGGGGCCGAGAGCACCCGTTTTATCTGTGCGCCCGTTTCAGGATGCTGAGTCAGCGCCTCATCTTTCATGCTCTGCTTGATTTCGTAGATTTCTCCAGTGTCTAGGTTTTTGTACAGGTAGGTTGGCATAACGTCTATGTGGCCTCCAGCCGTTTATAGTAGCAGTAACTTACTGCAAGTTGATGGTGAGTGGATGATGGCGCATTAGGGTAGGGGCAAAAGTGGAGCACGGAATGTCAGCGCTGAGTCGCTATTAGCCAGTCACCTGTCACCAGTCATCAGCTGGTCGTCCCTGTCATGTAGTTAGCTTGTCATGTGGTTGGTGCACTGTTTCAACGCTGTGCACCACCTTCTGCCGCAGCGTGGCGACCAGGTATAGACTGCCTGCCACCAGCAACGTGCCGCCTACGGGCGTGAGGCTCAGGGCGTGGCGCAGGGCGGTGTGTGGCTCGCTGATGGCTTGCCCGCCGTACTCCGCCGCCAGCACGTAAGGGTCAGTGGCGGTGTCGCCCGCCGAGGTAAACACCACCTTGTCGGTGATGGCCAGCAGTGGGGCGAGGGTGGCTGGCGTGTCTTTGCGGGCAAAGTTGCCAAATATCAGGGTGTCTACTGCGCCTACAGCCTGCGCCAGTGCCTGCGCCGCGTGGGGGTTGTGTGCGCCGTCCAGCAGCAAGCGGCGGCCCCGCACCTCAAAGGTCTCTAGACGGCCTGCGTAGGTGGCTTGTAAAGCGGCATGTAGTGCAGTGGCATCGTTATACTTCAGCACGCGCAAGGTCGCCAGGGCGAGCGCGGCATTTTGCATCTGATGCGGGCCAGCCAGTGCGGGCAAGGCCGGCAAGCTGAACAGCAGCGGGTAGAGGCCGGGGGTGTAGAGCGGTGCGCCGCGCTCTCGGGCAACTTGCTCTATCACCTCTAGCGCCTCGCCCTGAGCGGTGGTAAGCAGCGGTACGCCGTAGAGGGCCGCCCCCGCCTTGTCGCGGGCGATGGTGGCGATATCTGCACCCAGGGTAGCGGTGTGGTCAAGGGCCACGTTGGTCAGCGCCACGGCTCGCACGTTAAAAAGGGCCTGAGTCGCGTCACTTTGTCCGCCCACACCCGCTTCCATCACCGCCCACTGCACGCCAGAGGCTGCAAATTGTTGGCAAGCCAGCGCCAAAGCCAGATCAAAAAAGGCCGTGCCGCTGGTTGTAGGGGCCGCGCTGACACGGTGGACAAGGTCAGAAGCAGAATGCTGAGCGACCTGTTGGGCCATTTGTTGGGATACAAAGTCGGCGGTGCGCTGCGGGTCGAGTGGTTGGCCGTCTATGACAATACGTTCTTCAAAGGCGTGTAGATGCGGACTGGTGAACTTACCCGTCCGCACGCCAGCCGCCCGGAGGCCTGCTTCCAACATGGTGCTGGTGCTGCCTTTGCCGTTAGTTCCCACCACCCGCACACTCTCAAACTGCCTGTCAGGTTGACCCAGCGCGTCCAGCAGCATCCGCGCCGCCTGAGACCCGCGCAAACGCTCGCGGCGGGTCTGAGCGTACAGCCAATCATAGATGCTGGAATCTAAAGCAGTGCGTTCTGGGCTAAGCATTAAGACTATAATACGGACTGCGATTTGAACCTTGTTAACAGTGCAGTGAAAGCAGGCCAGCGCACGTAGAAACAACTACGGATTTCGCGGTGGCATAGGAGGCACTTTTCCGACTGTACTGGAATGGAGCGCAGTCCGTAGGACGTCTCCTATTCAATCAGCGGCACACCTTCCAGGTCAATTTTGCTGCTGCGCTTTACCGGGTGAAAGGCAATCACTTGGTACTCGGCAAGCCCCGCTTGATAAAAGGGGTCACCTTGCATCAGTGCGAGTAGCTGCTCGGCGCTTTCACCCGCTGCCAGAATCACCCCGCCCGTGCGCGGTTCCTGCGGCCCAGAGGTGATAAACACTCCGCTGCGGTAGTGCTGATTGAGCCACTCGCGGTGGGCGGGGGTAGCGGCTTCGATTTCGGATAGGGGGGCTAGGTAGCGGCCTAAAATAACGTGCAATTTTGTCATGTCTGAGTGTAAACCTTGCAGCGCGGCAAGATTCAGCAGCGCGGCAATATCAACAGTGACATGCGGAATGTACACGCTCAAAAGCAGCTTGTCGTGGCTCACCGTCAGGAGCCAGCACAAGCAAACCAGCACAGGTAAGCCAGTACAGGTGGGTCAGCACCGCATGTGCCGCCGTGAAACCCGTATATTCTTACTCTCATTGGCCTTCTTTCACCGTGGTTTTAACATGGTTCAAGTCGCAGTCCGTATGACTATCCTGCAACCATCTACCTTATTGCCGCGCCAACCGTTTATCCTAACGCAGTGACTCTTTCCCCTTCTCCTCTCACAGCTAGCTCCTTGGTTGACCCCCTGGTGGGCGTGGTTATGGGCAGCCGCAGCGACTTTGACACCATGCAGGGCGCTTTGGATATCTTGGCCCAGCTCGGCATCGCCTACGAGGTGC
Source organism: Deinococcus sp. (assembly GCA_018260375.1). Classification (GTDB taxonomy): domain Bacteria; phylum Deinococcota; class Deinococci; order Deinococcales; family Deinococcaceae; genus Deinococcus. Next base: position 1,945 of record JAGLBF010000108.1, on the reverse strand, counting down.
GGGTGCTCTCGGCCCACCGTACGCCGCAGCTTTTGCCCACCTACGCCGCACGGGCTGAGCGCCTGGGTCTGCGCGCTATCATCGCAGGGGCGGGCGGCGCGGCGCACTTGCCCGGCATGCTGGCTGCCTTTACTCGCGTGCCTGTGCTGGGCGTGCCTGTGCAGTCGCGCGCCCTTAGCGGGCAAGACAGCTTGCTGAGCATGGTACAAATGCCCGCTGGCGTGCCTGTTGCTACCTTTGCCATCGGCGCAGCGGGGGCCAAAAACGCCGCCCTCTTCGCCGCTGCTCTGCTCGCTACCACTGAGCCGCCTGTGCGCGCCGCACTCGAAGCCTTCCGTGCTCAGCAAACCCAGAGTGTGCTCGATGACCCCTATTTTGCAGGCCACCCACAGGCGGGCGAAGCGTGACGGCTCTACCGTCTGTTGCCCCAGCTACCGCGACTCTGGGCATCCTGGGTGGCGGACAACTGGCGCAGATGTTGGCCCTCGCTGCCCTGCCTCTGGGTGTGCGCGTGGTGGTGCTGGAGCCTGATCCGCAGGCCCCCGCCCGCCACTGTGCTGAACACATTCAGGCCGCGTACACTGACCCCGCTGGCTTAGCGCGGCTGGCAGAATGTGACGCGGTCACGCTTGAATTTGAAAATGTGCCTGTTGCTGCCCTAGATTACCTGCGCGGCAAAGTCGCTGTGCGCCCTGGGGCCGAGTTATTGCAGCGCAGCAAGCACCGTGCCCGCGAAAAGATGGCCCTACAAGCCGCTGGAGCGCAGACCGCACCCTTTGTGAGCATTGAAACGGTAAACGACCTAGCAGGCGCACTGGCGCAAGTGGGCGGTGAGGGCATTCTCAAGACTGCTGAGCTGGGCTATGACGGCAAAGGCCAGGCCCGCGTGCAGTCTCAGGCTGAATTACTGGGTGCTTGGCAGCAACTCGGCGGCGTGCCCTGTGTGCTTGAGGGCCTGATACACTTTGTCCGCGAGGTTTCTATCGGCGTAGCGCGTACGCCTGGCGGCCAACTGGCTTATGGGCCGCTGGTAGAGAATGTTCACCGCAACGGTATTTTGCGCCGCAGCCTCTATCTGCCCCACCATCCTAGCGCTGCCGACCTGACAAGCGCCCAGTCAGCGGCGGCCCAGGCCCGTGCACTCGCTGCCAAAGTCGCTCAGGGTTGGCAGCTAGAGGGTTTGATGACGCTGGAGTTTTTTGAATGCCCCGGTGGTGAGCTACTGGTTAACGAAGTCGCCCCCCGTGTGCACAACAGCGGACACCTGACGCAAGACGGCGGTGGGGTCAGCCAGTTTGAGGCCCAGGTGCGTGCCGCTCTGGGCTGGCCCGTGCAAGACTTTATGCCGCTGCTGCCCTGCGGCATGGTCAACATTTTGGGCTGGCCAGAGGGCGCACCTCAGCCTGACTACGCTGAGTTACTGGCACTAGAAGGTGTGCATGTGCACCTGTACGGCAAAGAAAACCGTCCAGGCCGCAAGCTGGGGCATGTCAATGTAGTTGCTTCCACCGAAAGCCAACTGCGCGAGCGTCTGGCGCTAGTAGAACGCCTGGTGCCTTAAGCGCTAGGTCTTAAGCGCTAGGGTTGACAGCGCATGAATATTAACATTGGCACAGCCTGATACGGATTCCGATTGATTTGGCGTACTTCCGAATCAATCCGAGCAGATGCGAGCGGGAACAGCATACGGACTGCGCGGTATGGAGCCGCAGGCGGCGCTTTTCCGACTGTGGTGGAATTTAGCGGCAGTCCGTATGAGAAGCATTCCGGAAAATTAGTTATAAGTATATCTTCTTAGTTTGCCATAGGTTGGTCAACTAGGGCAATCAGAGTACAACGAATTAAACGGAATCTGTATGAGGTAGCAACAAATACGGACTCTGCGTCAATTGCAGGCAGTGTCTTAGCGACGGTGCGGCAATGAAGCGGAGTCCGTAGTACTTGT
>JAGLBF010000107.1 GCA_018260375.1 Deinococcus sp. | reverse complement strand
GTATAACCAACCTGAATGATGGCCTACCTGAATAGGGCGGCGCTGTGCTGCGCAACCCTTCACCCCAGCTGATCTAGCAACTGTTGCGCCAGCAGGGGGCCGAGCAAAAAGCCCTTGCTGCCCAGACCGCGCAGATGGTACACGCCTGCCCCGTCGGGCTGGAGACTCAGCGGCACACCCGATAGGCGCACGCCTGTCCACTGACCAGTGATGCTCAGGCGGCTGAGGTCGGTGAGGGCCGCGCCTTTTTGTAGCAGCCAGCTGAGTGAAGCCAGCGGCAAGCCCAGCCTCAGCGCCGCCGCATGATTATCTTGCGGGGCTTCAAAGGTGCCGCCCAGCACACCTGTGCCTGCCAGTCCTAGTGGCGATAAGTACGCGCCAAAGCTGAGCGGTTGTGTAACCCCCGCGCCGTGCAACAGCAACACACTGCCCGCACGGTGAGTGCCTTCACCCCTACGCGCTCCGCTCGAACCTGTACAGTTGACCACAACGTCAGCCCTGTAGTCCTCGCCTGTGATCAGACGCACACTATGGGCGTGGTATTGGCTGACTACTCCGCCGTACATTACGCCGCTATAGACCGCTGCACCCCGTGCCTTAGCCCCCGCTAAAAGTGCGCGGGTCAGGGCAGCGCCGCTCAACCAGCCTGCTTGGGGCAAGTACAACACTTTGTACCAGCCGCGTGGCAAGTCTGCAAGCGCCTGAGGTGCTGGTTGTTCAGATGCTGGTTGTTCAGATTCTGGTTGTCCAGCATCTAGCCAGCGCTGAGACAACTCGGCCGGGGCTGGGAGGTGAGCCAACCACTTGGCATAGGTCTTTTGGTCAGGAATGGGCCGCAGCACGCCCGTTTTGCCGTATGGAATAGTTTGACCCTGGGCGCTCAGCTCGTCCAACAGCGCCCAGGTGTGGTGCATACCCGCTATGGACTGCGCCGAAGTGCGCCCTCCCTGCCCGCGCACAGGATTGAGCAGCGCCACAGGCACGTCACTGGCCCGCTCATAGCCCGCACCGCCTGCATCCAGCACAGTAACCTGCCAACCCGCCCGCGCCGCTTGATAGGCCAGCGCTGCGCCAGCAATACCAGCACCGACAATAATCATGGATTTAGACAGCAAAGGTGTGGACATGTGCTAGAGGGTACTTCATTGATACGGATTCCGATTGATTTGGCGTACTTCCGAATCAATCCGAGCGGATGCGAGTGGGAACAGCATACGGACTGCGCGGTATGGAGCCGCAGGCGGCACTTTTCCGACTGTGGTGGAATTTAGCGGTAGTCCGTATGAGAGAATAGACAGATCGTCTGACCTTCAACACTCAGCGTTCATCCCTTACGGCCTCCTTGTGCGCCACCACAAACTCCCGCTTGCCGGCCAGGCCGCGCTGTTTGTGTACCTCTAGCCCCGCTGCACTCAAGGCGCGGCGCACGGCTCCAGCAGCGCTGTAGGTTGCCAGCACGCCGCCAGGTTGCAGGCTGCGTGCCAGGTGAGCCACAAATTCGGGTGTCCATACTTCGGGGTTTTTGGCAGGGCTAAAGCCGTCTAGATAAACGGCACTGGCCCACTGCGGCGGCAAGGCAGCGGCGGTTATGTCGCCAAAGATAACCGTCAGCGCTACTTTACCGCGCTGCACATCTAGGCGGCCCTGGGTCACGGCGTTGTCCCAGCTTTCCAACACCGCTTGCCATGCGGGGTGCGGTAGGCCCGTGCTCACTGCGCTGGCACTCACCTGGCGCAGCATGTCGGCGCTCACAGGGTGGGCTTCGTAGGCCAAATACTGCAGCGGCGCGGCCTCTGGGCGCATCCTGAGCGTGGTTCGGAAGTTCAGCCCCAGCCCAAAGCCCACCTCCAGCACATGCGGTGCGAGGTGAACATGTGTGGCGGTGCCTTCAACAAACACCAGCTGCGACTGCGCCACAGGGCCATGCCGCGATGAGTAGTGTTCGCCGTAGCGGGCATGAAACACGGTCAAGCCGCCGTCAGGAGTAGAAAAGAGGGTGAGATCATTGGACATATCTGGGGGCCTATGCAGTTGCACCTTGTCTATCTTTACCCTAGGTTTATCTTCATCCTGTCACTTGCCTTGCCAAAAACTAACCGCGCAGCTTCTCCGCTTTGCGCCGCCACTGGGCTATATCCACGTCCTGCAAGGTGCTGGGTTGCTGCAACTGCGCGCTGAGGTCTTGAAGCAGGGAGCGGTGGAGGGTAAGCCAGCGGTCGGCGCGGCGCTCCATCAGCAGGCTGGTAGCGGCAAGTGCGCGCAGGTTTTGTTGCCGCTGCGCCCCACTGCGCGGCTGGGGCGTGTACAAGCCCAGATTGGCAGCGGGCAGCATAGCAGGCATCAGCGGGCCAAGCTGCTGTGACAGGGCCGTGTGTTGGGTGTGGTTGGGTGCGCTGAGTTGGTGGTCAAGCGCCATTTCCCAGGCTTGCAACAGGGCCTTTTCTTGTGGGCTGCTGTTGGGGCTGGGCAAGTAGTGCGGCTTGCCCGCTTCCCAGCGCAGTTGCCCGCCGCTTTGGGGGTCAGAGAGGGCCAGCGCCGCCGCAACCGTTGCCGCTCGCTGCAGGGTGCGCCCCGCTGCCTGGCTGACCTGCCCCTGCCACCAGCGCCAGCTCAGGTAGGCTAGCAGGCAGGCCACCGCCGCGACAACGAGAATGGTACTCACCATAGCTTCTCACTCACTTGAGGGCAAGGCGCCCCAGTTTCAGCAAAGTCATAGGCGGAGTGGCGCTCAGCAGTTTGCCCGCACGGGGGTACGCTTCACAAAAGTGCTCAACGCGCTCTAGCAGCTCCTCATACGTGTGCTGTGGTATGTCTAGCGCGGGGGTAAAGCGCACGGTGCGTTTGTTAGACAAGCTCATATTGGCCATCACGCCCGACTGGTGCAGCCCACGCACAGCCAGCAGTACGGTGGCCTCATGCATGGCTCCGTCAAGTGCGCCGGGCAATTTAGCTCCCACCACAGGGTGAAACTGCATGGCGAGCAGCAACCCCTGACCACGCACGTCCTGTATGAGTTCGGGGTAGAGGTGCTGCAACTGCCGCAGCCACGCCAGCCCCTGCATACCTAGCTCGCGGCTGCGGGTGGGCAAGTCCTGGTCAATAAGTAGCTCTAGGCTCTTGAGGCCAATCGCCATCGCCAGCGCATTGCCACCAAAGGTGTTGGAGTGGCGTTTGCTGCTCAGGCCGCTCAGCATCTTCTGAAAAATTTTGGCCCGCACGATGGTAGCCCCCACCGCGCTCATGCCGCCGCCCAGTGGCTTGGCCAGGGTGATGATGTCCGGGTCCATGCCACGCGCCGCTGATTCAAACCAGTGACCTGTACGCCCTAGCCCCGTTTGTATCTCATCGGCAATCACCACGATGCCGTGTTCGCGGCACAGTGCGCTCAGCCCGCTCAAAAAGCCAGGGGGGGGCATCCGCACGCCCGCTTCGCCTTGTATCGGCTCTACGATAACCGCCACCACCTTGTCAGGCCCTAGGCGGCGAATGAGGGTACGCAGCGCCTCTAGGTCACCGTAAGGCGAGGTCACAGCCCCAGGAACGAGCGGTCTAAAGACATCTTGGTATTCGGAGTTGGGAGTCACCGACAGCGAACCGTAGGTTTTGCCGTGGTAGCCGCCCGAAAAGCTGATAAAGTGCTTGGCTTTGGGCCGCCACGCCTTGGCAAATTTGAGCGCCCCTTCTACCGCTTCGGTGCCGCTGGAGCTAAAAAACACCTGCGAGTCCGCATGCGAGGGTAAAACGCTGGTCAGCAACTTAACCAGGTTAGCCCCCAGCGCCGCGCGCCAGGGTGAGGCTGATTGCTGCGGCAAGCCCACGGCGCGGCTGCTCTGCAGGTAATCTTTGACAAAGCCGCGCAGGGCAGGCGGCATATCGCCAAAAGGCAAGGCCGCGTAGCCCGAAGCATTGATGTACTGTTTGCTCTCGCCGTCTTCAAGTTCCCAGGGGGATACGGCGTAAAAGGGGCCAGCCACGCCCAGAATATCCAGGCCGCCCAGCAAGTCGCGGTTGCCGTAGAGCTGGTCAAGTTCCAGCACGTCAGGGCCACTGAGACGTTCAGCCAGTACATCTCCGGTGCGGATAAAGGGACGGGTAGCGATTTTTTCCAGCGCGGTCATGGCTGTATGCTACCCCAAGCGGAGGGCCGTAAGCGCTTGGAGCGTCATGAGCACTCAGGTACGCAGCCGTCAGCAGAGAATAGCCGAACATCTGAGGCCTTTTTCTGCCACTTCATTTATCTTTAGCGCCGTGCTGTTTATACATATCAGCTCTACATGTCTTTGTTTGTTGCCTATCAAAGCTATCTTTTTAGTTCTTAAGGATTTTTTAGAATCTACCTTCCACCGTCCACTTTCCTTACGTCCACTCTGCTAGCATATCCCTATGAAATTGGTGCGGTTTATAGAGCGTGGACAAGAAGGCGGCCCAGCCCGTTGGGGGCGTGTGGAAGGCGAACAGGTACAGCCCACAGCGGGACTAGCGGGTGAGGTACAGGGCGAGCCACTGCCGCTGAGCAGCGTGCGGCTACTGGCCCCTGCTGATAAAAGCAGTAAGATTGTGTGTGTGGGGCGCAATTACTTTGATCACATCAAAGAGCTGGGCAACGACAAGGCGGGGCTGCCGCACGAGCCTGGGCTGTTTTTGAAGGCCAGCAACACCCTGGCAGAGCCTGAAGGCCGCCTGGTCTACCCCGACTGGACAAGCAACTTGCACTACGAGGGCGAACTGGCGGTGATTATCGCCCAGCAGGCGAAAAACTTGTCGCCCGTAGAGGTGCCAGCGGCCATACTGGGCTACACCAGTGCGCTAGACCTGACCGCCCGCGACCTGCAAAAAACTGACCTGCAGTGGTTTAGGGCCAAGTCTGCTGACCGCTTTTGCCCGCTTGGCCCTAGTATAGAAACCCAGTTTGACCCGACTGACGTGCGCTTGCAAACCCGCCTCAACGGTCAACCCCGCCAAGAGGGACGCACCAGTCACATGATTTTTGACGTAACACAGATTCTCACCTATATCACCCGCTTTGTGACGCTAGAGCGCGGCGACGTGGTGCTCACAGGCACACCTTCAGGCGTAGGCGAATTGCAGCGCGGCGACCAGATAGAGGTAGAAATAGACGGGCTAGACGTGCTGCGCTTTGGCATTGAGGAGTAATTTCGTCTAGGTGTCTACAGGTTCGGGCAATTAAGCACCTGAATAACCAAGTTTTCTGAGCATTAACTACTTACTTCTCCCTGTTACTTGTACTTCTCTCTGTTATGGTCTACTTTTTACCCGCTCTTTAATTTTGTATATGCTTTTTCCACACACCACAAGCCACCACAGGAGTCTTTTCAACATGTCCACCACCTCTACGCCCGCCGAACAAAAACTGCCCCGCTTGCGAATGCGCCTGAGTCCTGCTGCCGAGGGACATGTGCGGCGCGGGCACCCCTGGGTGTTTGACAACAGCATCCGCGAACAAAACCGCGAGGGCGTAGCGGGCGAACTCGCCGTGATTTATGACCGCTCTGACCGTTTTTTGGCGGTGGGCCTGTATGACCCCCACTCGCCCATCCGCGTGCGGGTGCTTTACGCTGGCCCGCCTATGACGCTAGACGCTCATTGGTGGAGCCGTCACCTTGACAGCGCCGTCAACCGCCGCGCTGCGCTGTTTGGGCCAGACACCACCGGTTACCGCCTGATCAACGGCGAATCAGACGGCTGGCCTGGTTTGGTGGTTGACCGCTATGCGGGCGTGCTGGTCATCAAGCTCTACACTGCCGCCTGGTATCCACAACTGCCCCACGTGGTTGAGCTGCTGCTCGAGCGCTTTACCGGGTTTCGCGTGGTGCTGAGGCTCAGCCGCAATATTCAGGAATGGATGGCGGGGCGCGGCCTGCATGACGGTGACGTGTTGGTGGGCGAACTGCTAAGCCCCGCCGTCACCTTTCAGGAATACGGCATAAAGTTTGAAGCCGATGTGGTGCGCGGACAAAAAACGGGGTTTTTTCTAGACCAGCGCGAAAACCGCCGCATTGTGGGCAGCATGGTTGAGAAGATGGTGGCCCAGTCGGGCGGGCGGCGGGTGCTCAACGCCTTTTCATTTTCGGGCGGGTTTTCGCTGGCAGCGGCCCGCGCAGGCGCCGCTGAGGTGACCAGTCTTGACATCAGCAAACATGCCTTAGAGAGTGCGCAGCGCAATTTTGCGATCAATAACGCCGATCCTCATATTGCCAGTTCGCTGCACCGCACCGTGCAAGCTGACGTGTTTGAGTGGCTAGGCAGTGCTGAAACTGAGCCGTTTGACTTTATCGTGCTTGACCCGCCCTCGCTCGCCAAGCGCGAAAGCGAGCGCGAAATGGCGCTGCGGGCCTACCAGCACCTGAGCCAAGAAGCCATTGTCCGCCTGCGTCCTGGCGGCGTGCTGATGTCAGCCTCGTGCTCAGCCCACGTCAGCGCCGAGGAGTTTTTTGAGGCCGTGCGCTACGTGGCCCGCCGCAGCCGCCGTAACTTCCGCGAGCTGCGAACCACCCGCCACGCCCCCGACCACCACGCCACCTTTAAGGAAGCCGAGTATTTGAAGGCGATTTATCTCGCCTTTGATTGAACAGGGAGCAGCGCCTGCGGTGGATATAGCTTCTTATTTTATACTGGTTGCCACTTGAACTGTCCTAAAAACGCGGTGAAAGAAGGCCAGAAGGCATAGAAATAATACGCATTCCGCGTAAAAGTGCCGCCTGCGCTTTTCTGGCTGTGGCGAAGTGAAGCGCAGTCTGTATCACCTCTCCCCTAGTCTCAGCGCAGCCAACACGCGCAGCAAGTTGCCTGCTTTGCCGCCGAGTGGCACCCCGCTACTAACCAGCACACAGGCGGCGCTTTTGGTTTCGGGGCAAAAGGCCAGCAGGGTGCGGGTGCCGCGCGCTACACCGTCGTGCCACCACACGGCTTCATGTTCCTGACCCAGTTGACCCACAAACCAGCCGCGTGCCACGCCCAGCAGTTCGGGAGGCATATTGGGCGGCGCGGCAAAGTCGGCCCAGCCGTGCAACGGCCCCTGCAGGTGCGCCTGGGCAAAGCTCAGCAGGTTGTCAGCGCTGCTGTATAGCCCGCCCGCGCCTGTCAGCCCCCCAAAGCCACTGACTTGCCGACTGCCCAGCAGGTTGTGCGGGGTAGCGAGCGGCGTGCGCGGCGTTTCGGCAGTGTGTGTGAGGCCCAGCGGTAATACGATATGCCGCCCCAGCGCAGTAAAATACGGCTCACCTGACAGTGCAGCGGCGGCAATAGCCAGCAGTCCATACCCAAAATTGCTGTACCCCAGTTTGCCCGCCTGCCCCGCTGTTGCCCAAGCCCAGCGCCGCCCCGAAGCCAGCACCTCGGCAGGCGACAGCGCCGCATAGGGGTTATGAAAGTTGGTCAGTTGGCCCAGCGCGCCCCGCAGCGGGTGGAGCGGCAGCCCCGAAGTGTGGGTGAGCAGTGCCTGCGCGGTAATGTGCGGCGGATACCCCTGAAACTCAGGCCGTTGACGCGAGAGTGCCGCGCCTAGGTTGAGCCCGCTTTGCTGCGCCAAATGCACCACCAGCGCGGCGGTAAAAGGCTTGGTCACACTGGCAAGCTCAAAAGAAAGGTGTTCAGGCGGCCCAAAAGCGGCACCGAGCCCTACACCTACAACCTGCCGCTGCCCGCTCCGCAGCACGCCCACCACGCCAGCAGGCCGGAGCACTTGCCGCAGCACCTTTGCCAGCTCCTCAACATGAGCACGGGGCATAACACGGTGGAGTTGCTGCGCGGCCTGTACGGCGGGGTGTGAAGGCATAGAAAGATGATAGAGAGAAGGAAAGTCAGCGTTGCGCCTTGAGCCCTTATTTTATTTAATTTTTAAGCCCAAACCTCAACAGGGTATAAGTTGGGTAGGCCTCATACGGACTGCCGCTAAATTCCACCACAGTCGGGAAGACACAGCCTGCGGCTCCATACCGCGAAACCCGTATGCTGTTCCCACTCGCGTCCGCTCGG
>JAGLBF010000106.1 GCA_018260375.1 Deinococcus sp. | reverse complement strand
GCAGGCGGCGCTTTTCCGACTGTGGTGGAATTTAGCGGCAGTCCGTATCACCAGCCGCCAAGCGGAGACAGTCAGATCCACCACCCCCAGATACGTCCCAGACATTACACTGCAAGGCATGCGGCCCGAACTCCTGAGCAAACTGCTTTCTCTGCTGCCCCAGCACCACACCCGCCCCGAACTCATGCTGCTTGACCGCATACTGCGCGACTACCCCCAGCGCGGTGGCAAGGGCCTGCGCAGTGAGCTGCTCTTGCTCTCGGCCCAGGCGCACGGCTTAGTGCCTACAGGCACGCCCTGGGAGGCGGCGCAGTGGCTCGCCGTGACGCTAGAACTCTTTCAAAACTGGGTACTGATACACGATGACATTGCCGACGACAGCGAGGAGCGGCGCGGCCGGCCAGCCCTGCACCGCTTGTATGGTATGCCGCTGGCACTCAACGCGGGTGACGCCCTGCACGCCTACATGTGGGCGGCTTTGCAGCAGGCCACACGGCTAAGCCCATCACCACACGCTGGCGAATTTTTTGGCGAAATACTGAATATGATTCACCGCACCGCCGAGGGCCAACACATTGACCTGGCGTGGATGCAGACACATAACTGGGCGCTGACCGAGGCTGACTACTTGGAGATGGTACGCCTGAAAACCGCCTGGTACACCGTGATTGTGCCGCTGCGTCTGGGTGCACTGGTGGCCGGAGCCCTACCTCACCCCGACTTTGAAGCAGCGGGCCTGGCCCTGGGCGCAGCTTTTCAGATACGCGACGACGTGCTTAACCTGGCGGGCGACGCGGCACTGTACGGTAAAGAAATCGGCGGTGACCTGCTTGAAGGCAAGCGCACCCTCATCACCTTGCACTGGCTCACACAGGCCACGCCCGCCCAGCACCAGTATTTTACCGACATGATGAGGCTGCCGCGCGTCCAGAAGACCGCTGACCAACAAGCCACCGTGCTGGGCTGGTTACGCGCCAGTGAACGGGGAGACGAAAGCAGCCTGGAGTACGCCCAGCGCTACGCCGCCCAGGAAGGCTTGCGCGGTCTAGCGCTGCTGCGCGGCACACTGGCCCAGGCAAATAACCCGCAAGCGGCGGAGAAAATGGTGCGGCTGGTTGAGGGTTATGTAACCCGTGACATATGATACGGACTGCGCTCTATTACGGACTGCACTCTATTCCAGCACAGTCCGTAGTGTTGGCTACGCTTGCTGGCCCGCTTTCATCACATGGTCAACAAACTTCAAGTCAGCATCTGTATGACCCGCCCGGTAGACGGATTGGAAGGAGAGTCGGCTCAGAAGAAGAACAACAAGGCTACTCGCTGTCTTGAAACTCTCCTGTAACCCCCTGCGCTGATACCCGCCCCGTGTCGAGGTTGTAGCGGATGGTCAAGCCCCGCACCGTAGAACTTTTTCCGTCTACCGACTCGGCAGGGTGCTCACTGGTGCCGCGAAGTACGGCGACATTGGATTTGTCGTCATATTCTACGCGCTCGGCGGTGCTGATACGGGTACCACTTTTGAGGGTCACATTGCCCACCAGGGTGGTGGTTTCGCTGTCGATGTTGACCTCTATGGTGTCGCTGCTGCCCGTCAGTTTTTCACTTTCAGGCTTATCTGGCGCGGGGTCACGCTCAAAGGTGATGGGGCCTTCTATGCGGGCAATCCCGTCTGACTCGTCATACACCAGCGATTTGCCTTTCAGGTGGGTACGGCCCTGAGTCACAAAGACGGTGTCAGGCGCGGGGGCAGGCGTGGCCTCTACAGCGCAGAGGCTCAGGCGATCAGTTTTGCCTTCAGGGACATTATCTAGGTATTTGGCGCTGCCCGCGCTTACCTCGATGTGACCGTCACCGCCCTTGTCTCCTTCTGCGCCGTCTTCTTTAGTAATAACAGCCAGCGGAGCGCGGATAAGGTTTTTATCCACCATCAACTCTATGCCGCCCTCACCGCTTTCACTGGTGACAAACAGGGTAGGTGTGCCTGCGGGGTCGTCATCACGGGGGGTACAGATGGCAAAAATCCCCGTGCTGTCACTGGTTCCCGTGCGCTCTACTTTAATCTGGCGCTGCTTGCCGTCCTTGCCCTTGCGGATGAGACTGATGCTTGAGCGCTCGTTGGGCTGCTCCGTAGTAGGCTGCGCAGTGGCAGGCTGCTCAGGAGTGGGCTGCGCAGGGGTAGGCACCGCTTCAGGAGCTTGCACAGCGGGCGCAGCTGGAGAGGCGAGGGGCTGCGGCTGATCGGCAGGCGGCACAGCCGGCGGCGAGGGGGTTTGGCCCGCGCCCAACCCTGTGCCTGACAGCAGGGCCGCGCCCAGCAACCAAACCAGCACCCCACTTGTCCGCCTCCACTGCACTGCGCTTATTTCTCGTTACTGAGCTTAAATTGCTCTACAGGGATTTTGTAGGCGGCGTTCATGTTGCGCACCCGTCCCAGGTCAGTGCGCTGCTCAAGTGAGCCGCTGGCAGGGGCCTTGACCGTGTTGCCGCTCTTGCTGTCTACACTTACCGCGTTGCCCACTACATACGCCACGTTTTTGGTGTCGTCATAGTACATGGCGTCGCCCGTGGTGGTGGTGGTGCCTTGTGTCAGCTTGACATGGCCTTTGACATACATCTGCTTATTCTTGGTGATGACGCGGGCCTCATCGCCCGTAATAACCAGCTCTTTGCTTTTGGCACTGGGGGCGCGGCTCATGCTCAGGTTGCCAGTCAGGTAGCCCAGTTCGCGGTCTTCATCAAACACCAGCTTGTCGGCCTTACCGCTTTGTTTGCCGCTGACCAAGTCCACACTGCCTGTAGAGGTGCTGAGGTTGCTGTCAATGTCCAGGCTCATCTGCTGGGCTTTGATATTCACGGGGTCACCGTCTTTTTTCTCAGGCACAAAAACGGCGCTGGGGTTTTGCGACAACACGCCCTGCCCTGTGGCTTCGCTGTAAACCAGTTGCCCGCCCTTGGCATTGAGCCGCCCACGGTTGACCGTAACGTTGCCACTAAAGGTCGCGTTGCGCTTACCCTCAGCGCCTGCCAGGCTGCTGCCCGCAGGGGCCGTCAGCACGGCCTGGGGCGCGTTAATGATCACGTTGTTCACCGTAGCTTTGATAGGCGCGCCGCCCTTGCCCGCATAGTTCACAGGGCCATTACGCAAGTTGCCTGACACCTGGGCCGCCGTATCAAAGCGCAGCACGCGGTCAACATTAGCGGCGAGGGCGGTGACACTCAGGACAGCGGCGGTGGTCAAAATCAGGGTGTTTTTTTGCATACTAGGCTCCTTGGTCATTATTGCGAGGACATTGTTGCGAGGTTATGGTGCAGACTGACTGCTACTAGCGCGGCTGAAGTTTCCCAGCAACACAGTGAGTGGACGGCGCGGTATGAAACTCCATACCAGGGTCTTGCTCGGCGTTAAAGGCACTAAAGTCAAAATTGGCGGTGATGTTGCGAAAAGCCCCCTGTTGGATGGGTGAATGAATACTGCCGTGCGGCGCACTATAACCGCCCTGCTGGTTGATCACCACAGGGGTTTTGGGCGTGCCAGAGAGGGTGAAGGTACTACAATCTGCCAGGGTGTACAGTGCGGCCTTTTGGGTCTTGAGATTATCCTGCGCGTCAATAATCAGCTTGCTGGCCTTAATGGTCATATCAAGCTGCGCCGACTCGCCTGGCTTGCTGACCCAGCGCTCGCCCAGGCCCAAACCTTCCAGGGTGTTTTCATCCTTTTCGGGGTCTACAATAATTTGCTGCGCCGCAAAACGCCACTCAGCCTGCGCGTCCTGAGCAGGAAAAAGCCTCAGCCGCACGCCTTGTAGTGTCACCCCCGATTTGGCGGTATCAATCTGCACAGGAAGAAGCGCAAACACCAACCCGAAGACCAACATGGCTCCCAGCACTAATAAACTCATTCGCAACATAAGCCACCTTCCTGCACTCAGGCATAATACCCGCGCCCTCATGAGAGAGCTTAGTACAGAGTGATGGGCAATGGGCAACACGGTAGGGAGGTTGACTGTGACCCAATGTGTGGCCCAATGTTCTGGCCTCTTTTTACCCTCCCCCCTCGCCAAGCCCTTATCATTGCCCCCATGATTGACACCCACTGCCACCTTGACTACTTAGACGACCCCGCCCAAGCACGCGGCGAGCTGGGACTCACGGCGATGGTGTGCATCGGGGCCAGTGTGGAGCATGCAAAGAAGGCGGTCGCGCTTGCCGAACTGTATCCCGACGTGTACGCCACCGCTGGCCTTCACCCCACCGACGTTGCTGAGCAAGATAGCCCAGAAACGCGCACCACCCTAGAACAGCTGAGCGTGCACCCCCGTGTGGTAGGTATCGGCGAGACAGGGCTAGACGACTACTGGCACCAAGACCAGCAAGAGGTGCAGCGTGCGGCCTTTGCCTGGCACATTGACCTAGCACGGCGGCGTGACTTGCCCGTTATCATCCACACCCGTGACCGCCCGGGCCAAGAGCGGGCCAGCCTGGAATGCGCCGCCATGATTCGGGAAGCGGGGTATAGGCGCGGCATCGTCCACTGCTGCAACGGACACGCGGGGCTGCTGCGCGCCGCCCTAGACACGGGATGGTACATCTCATTTGCAGGCAACCTGACCTACAAAACTGCCCTAGCTATTCAGGAAGCCGCCCAATACACCCCTGCCGACCGACTACTGGTAGAAACCGACGCACCCTTTTTGGCGCCTGTACCCAAGCGTGGCAAGCCCAACCGACCGGGCTACGTGCGCTACACGCTGGACTTTCTGGCCCAGTTGCGCGGCGTTGACAGCGAGGAGCTGGAGGCCATCACCGATCACAATGCACGCACGGTATACTGGAAGATGCAGGGTAATTCAATGCCCTAGGTAATTCAGTGCTCTAAGTAATTCGGTGCCCTATACAGACTGCGCCTCCGTACCGCAACGGGCGTAATTGTTCCGGCTCCCGCCTCCCGAGTTACACCGAGTATTCAACAATGTTCAGGTCACAATCCATATATTCAAGTTAGAATCCGTAGTAACCCTATGGCCCAAGTGGGTTGCTCGCTGCCCCAGCCTCTATACCCTCTCGGCCGCTTTGCCCTGTAACCACAGTTCTAGAATCTGCACCGCTGCCGCTTCGTCTAGGTCACTCGCTCCCAGTTCGCGGGCGCGGCGGGTAGTAAAGCGTTCGTCTTGGTAGTGCACGTCTAGGCCCAGCTTTTGTAGCTCTAGCCCAAACGAACGCACGCGGTCAGCTGTGGGGCTAGGTGCGCCGTCTGTACGCAGCGGCAGGCCCAGCAGCAGCATACTGACGGCCTCTTGCTGGGCCTTTTGTTGTACCGCCTTGAGGTCGGCCTTGAGGCGGGTGCGCTCCAGGCTGCCGCGCCCAAACGCCAGCTGCCCGTGGCTGACCGCAAAACCGATGCGGTGCTTGCTGACATCAAGCGCCAGCACGTTGGAGGGCGGCACAGTAGGGAAAACAGGCTCGGTCATGTTGGCCAAGGTAGCATTTTGGCGCTGCTGCACCTAAAGATAAATGGAGGTGCAGCATTGATGGAGGTACAGAGATGGAGGTACAGAATAGATGGAGATGCAGGCACAGCTTCTGCTTCGCTCCATTACAGTCCCAGAAGCGGCCCCTGCGCCAATGCGAAATATGTACTTGTGCTACGTACTTGTGCCTATGCCCGCTGGTCTTCTTTCACGGCGTTTTGAGCAAGGCTCAAGTTTCAGCCCGTAGTATATACTCACCTGAGCAGGTAGCTTACCTGAGTATATAACTCATTGACCTCAGCCCAAAAGTGCTATGCTGCACCCCAACCTGAGGACACAGCCACAGGCGAGGGAAGCGCAAGGCCCAGGCCCAACAGGGTTATGGGAGACGAGGTGGAGGTCAGCGAGTTTCTGCGGATGCCTCCAGGCCAGCATACAGGGCCTACCCGCCGCCTGGTACAGGGCGGAAACCTGGCGATAAACCCCGTAGCAATGCGGGCATAAGGCTGGGTACAATGCAAAAAACCAAGGATGATGGGCGGACTTAAAGGTGAGTCAGGTCTGGCGCTCTGAGCACTATGCTTGGGCGCTTTAGAAGGCCTGAACCCGGTGCCGCGCCAGAGGAGTAACGTATGTGTGGAATTGTAGGTTATATTGGCCCCCGTCAGGCGCAAGACGTACTTATTTCGGGCCTCAGCAAGCTGGAATACCGTGGCTACGACAGCGCGGGGGTAGCGATTCAGGAGCAAGACGGTCACATTGACGTGTGCAAAAAGGCCGGCAAACTTTCCAACCTCGCCGCTGTACTGGAAGCTGAGCCGCTGCTAGGCACGCTGGGCATCGGCCACACCCGCTGGGCCACCCACGGCCTGCCCAACGACACCAACGCTCACCCCCATGCCAGCGAAGATGGCAAGATTGTGATTATTCACAACGGGATTATTGAAAATTACCTGCCCCTCAAGGAGCAACTGACGCAGCGCGGCCACGTGTTCCGCAGCGAAACCGACAGTGAAGTGTTGGTACACCTGATTGAAGAGAAGTACGCCCAAACGAACAACGACCTCTACGAAGCGGTGCGGCTGGCGCTGGGTGACGTGCGCGGCGCCTACGGCATTGTGGTCACGCACGCCGACCACCGTGAAATCGTGGCGGCCCGCACAGTGTCTCCAATGGTGATGGGCGTGGGTGAAGGCGAGATGTTCCTCGCGTCTGACGTGCCTGCGCTGCTGCCCTACACCCGCGAGATGGTCTTTTTGCATGACGGCGACATGGTGATTTTGCACGACGACGGCTTTAAGGTCACTGACCTTGCGGGCCGCGAAGTCCAGCGCAACATTGAGCACATTGACTGGGACGCCGAAGCGGCCGAGAAGGGCGGCTACGACTCGTACATGATGAAAGAAATTTTTGAGCAGCCTACGGCGCTGACCAACACCCTGATAGGTCGCCTGCATGACGACACGGGTGAGGTGAATCTGGACATCAAGCTTGACCCCGCCAGCTTTAAGCGCATCAGCATTATCGCGTGTGGCACGGCCTTTTACGCGGGCATGGTGGGCGAGTACCTGATTGAGCAACTGGCCCGCATCCCTGTAGATATTGACGTGGCGAGCGAATACCGCTACCGCGACCCCCTGGTCAACGAACACACTCTAGCGATTGTGATGAGCCAGAGCGGTGAAACGATCGACACGCTCGAAGCGCTGCGCGAAGCCAAAAAATTTGGGGCCAAGACCCTGGGCATCATCAACGCCAAGGGCAGCAGCATGACCCGTGAAGTAGACGACACGCTGTACATTCATGCTGGCCCCGAAATTGGCGTGGCAAGTACCAAGGCGTATACCAGCATGGTCAGCGCGATGCTGATGCTGGCGCTGTGGCTGGGACGTGCCCGTGGCACGCTTACCGAGCAGCAAAGCCGCGAGTTGCTGCTGGCCGCCCGCGAACTGCCCCGCCTGGTTGAGCAGTTGCTGACCCCTGAGCGCGTAGAGCACATCAAGCAGGTGGCGGAAAAGTACGCCTATGCCCGCGACTTTCTGTTTTTGGGACGCGGTGTCAACAGTCCTACCGCCTACGAGGGCGCACTGAAGCTCAAGGAAATCAGCTACATTCACGCTGAAGCCTACGCCGCTGGCGAAATGAAACACGGCCCTATTGCCCTGATTGATGAGCACATGCCCGTCGTGGTGATTGCCACCGAGAGCAAGCTGCTTGAAAAGACAATCAGCAACGTTCAGGAAGTCCGCGCCCGCAAAGGCAAGGTCATCCTGGTGCTTTCTGAAGGCGACACCGAACATGCCCGCTACGGCGATGACGTGATCTATGTGCCCCGCGCCCAGGAAATGGTCAGCCCGGTGGTCAATGCGGTAGCTCTGCAACTGCTGGCCATTTTTACAGCACAAAAGTTGGGCAAAGACGTGGACAAGCCCCGTAACCTTGCCAAAGCCGTGACTGTAGAGTAATAGCGGAGTACAGACTGAGGACTTGAACCCTGCTTACGGCGATTAGGGGTTGACATTTCGGGCCAGAAATGAGAAAGGGAAAGGTGTAATGGACTGTCCCGATCTCGATTCTATGCCGATCCTCGAAGCTCTCCCCCTTCTGGCCGCTTGGGTTAAGCCGTATGTGCCACCCAAAATCATCCACGCCAACGAGAAAATT
>JAGLBF010000105.1:5127-8353 GCA_018260375.1 Deinococcus sp. | reverse complement strand
CGCCCTGATTGATTCGGAAGTACGCCAAATCAATCGGAATCCGTATGAGCCGTTACCTTGCTCTTTTTGCTCACATCTGTCTACTCGGTGAACCTTCGGCAAACCTGCACCGAGTCTAGAACTCTTCTGCGAACATAGGCGGCAAACTGCTGGGCATGAGGACGAACCGACACGGTACGCCTCGCTTCAGGAGAAATGAACATGAAAACGCAACATATGAAGTCTGTCGCTGCCCGCGCCGCCATCGCCCTGAGTGCCGTTAGCCTGTTGGCTTTGCCTGCCTTAGCGGTGCCTACAGCCCCCAAAGCGCCACAAGAACAGCCAACAACCAGCAGCCAACAACACCAAGCTCCACGCGGCCCGCTCAGCGTCAGCTACTATGCAGGCAACCCGGCTCAGGGCGGCAAGCTGCTGACAACCACCACTTTACCGCCTGCCGGCGGCGCTACGAAGGGCCCGCAGGGCAACACCCCAGACAAGCGAGATGGAAGGCACGAACACCGTGGACACCACGGCGGCTTTGGCCCGCTTAAAGATCAGGCCCCCACTGGCGCCACCTTCGCCGTGATTAAGGAGGCCAGCGGTCAAAGCCGCACCATTGACCTAACCCGCACTCCCCTGCGCGCTCCCCAGGGCGGGCAACGCGGGCCTGCTGCACCAAAATAATAGGACTGAGATTAACCCTTGTTAAAAACGCAATGAAAGCTGCCCCTGCCTAACTGGTGGGGGTTTTATGGTAAGCGGCATAGAGTACGGAATACAAGGGCACATGGTACGGAAACAAGGGAGGTACGCCCAGTGCCGCAAGAGAATTGCAAAAGAGAAGCGGAGTGTGCGGCATGCTTTGCCCGTTACCAGGCCAGCGCGGATATGGGTGGCTTTTTGCCGGACTCACGTTAAGCTAAGGCTATGAAAGGAGCCGACGCCGAAGACCGCGCCCTACAAGAATTGTTGAGGCAAGGCCACACCCTGCTGGTACGCAATTACCGCATTCCCGGCGGCGAGATAGACCTGGTGACACAACACGGCCCCACGCTGGTCTTTAGCGAAGTGCGCCAGCGCAAAAGCGCCCAATACGGCAGCGCCGCCGAAAGTGTTACCCCGCGCAAACTGGCCCTGATGCAGCGTGCCGCACAAAGCTACCTGGTGCGCGAACTGGGGCGCGACGATGTACCCTGTCGCTTGCAGGTGGTGAGCATAGAAGGCAGCGCCCAGGGCGGAGTGCTGAGCATTTGGCCCGTTGAGGGATGAGGGAATGCGGCGCTACAGCCGTCTCATACGGACTGCGCTAAATTCCACCACAGTCGGAAAAGCGCCGCCTGCGGCTCCATACCGCACAGTCCGTATGCTGTTCCCACTCGCATCCGCTCGAATTGATTCAGAACTGCACTAAATCAATCGCAATCCGTATCATACGGACGCGCTTCCATAGCGTGGAACGCAGATAAACCTCAGGCACCCGTACCAACACCTATCCCCTGTTGCCTACCTACTTCACCCGAAGCCCGTGTGTACCCCTACCAGTGGCCCGTCATCAGGCCCCAAGCCAGGGCGGTAGCAACAGCAGTGACAACCCAAAAGCGCACAGTAACCTGGGTTTCTTTCCAGCCACTGAGTTCAAAGTGGTGCTGAATGGGGCTCATTTTAAAGACGCGCTTGCCCGTTAGCTTAAAGGAAGCCACCTGAATAATGACACTCAGCACTGCTACCACGGGAATCAGAGCGGCAATAGGCATCAGCCACGCGTCAGCGTAAAGCACGTATACGCCTGCGGCAACTGCACCAATGGCGTGCGAACCCATGTCGCCCATGAAGACGCGAGCGGGGTGGGCGTTATACCACATAAAGCCCAAAATGGCCCCCATCATCAGCGCAGCGGCGGGCGACACCGCCAAAAAGGGCAGCAGCACGATCAGCGCCACACCGCCCAGCAGCCCGTCTAGGCCGTCGGTGAAGTTAAAGGCGTTGACGGCGGCGACCATGACCAGGGTACTGAGGATAATATCGCCCACATGTCCCAGGCTCGGCAGCACGCTGTGCGAAGCCAGGGGGGCAGCAAAAAAGGCGAACAGCACGCCTACCAGCACCTGCAAGGGAAACTTTTCGCGGGCCAATAGTTCTTTTTTGCCGCCCACCATCCGCGAGCGAATCTTTAGAAAATCGTCGGCAAAGCCAATCAAACCCATGCCAAGAGCGGCCAGCACAATGAGTATTTCCTTTTGCCAGCCTGCTGTAAAGTGCGAAAAGACCGTACTTGAAAAGTCGCCCCGGCTCAACAAGTAACCCAGCCACACCAGTACAAAGGCCAGCACAAAGGCCACGCCACCGCCTGTGGGCGTGCCTTCTTTTTGCAGGTGAGTCTGGGGGCCGTCTTTGCGTATGGGCTGACCCCAACCGCGCAGCTTAGAAGCGTGAATAAAAAAGCCGACCAGTACCCAAGACAGCAGGGCGGTGAGTATCATGCGTGCTCCTGTAGAGTGCTGAGGCAAAAAGGCGAGGTCACAATAGGCAAGACAATATCACGGTGCTGCTTACAGAGATATAAAGGGCGACTCGCCGCGCACGGGTCAGTGCTAAACTTAGCTGGTGTCCACTCTGTCAGCACACATCCGCCAGGCCCGATTGGACGACCTAGACACGCTCAGTAGCCTCTTTGACCAGTACCGGGTGTGGTACGGACAGCCTTCTGACCAGGCAGGGGCGCACCAGTTTTTGCAAGAGCGGATGCTGATGGGCGAGTCTATCGTGTTTTTGGCGCTGCTCGGCACTGAGGCGGTGGGGTTTATTCAACTTTACCCGTCTTTTTCCAGCATCTATCTGCAACGCCAGTGGATTCTCAACGACCTCTTTGTCACCCAAGCTGCGCGGGGCCAGCGTGTCGGCGTAGCCCTGCTAGACGCGGCGCGTGACCTGGCCCGCAGCAGCAAAGCGCGTGGCGTGGTGCTTGAAACGGCGAGCGACAACCTGAAAGCCCAGCGGCTATACGAGCGCTACGGGTTTCAGCGTGACAGCGGCGCACATTACCTCTTGAGTGTTGCCTCAGTGTAGTAGCCACATGGTGCCTTTAGAGCTTTACGCGGCATGAATGTAAAGCCAAGTCTGCGAACAAATTGTAGACACTTGCTCGTTACATTACGGACTACGGCTTGAACGTCTTTAAACATACACCGAACGCAGGCCCGCGGGCGTAGAAACAAGTACGCTTTTCGCAGTGGCCCAGGCAGCA
>JAGLBF010000105.1:0-5027 GCA_018260375.1 Deinococcus sp. | reverse complement strand
ACTGTGCTGGAATGAAGCGCAGTCCGTATCAGGTGTCTGCATCACTGATAAACAGCGTCAGGAGCGGGGCGCAGATTAGGCTTGCTGCTGCTCGTGCTGCATCTCCCAAATGAGGTCACGCAGCACCCAACCGCAGCCGTCAAAGCGCATGCCCAGGTTGATTTCGGCCATCAGGTCTATGCGGACGCTGTTGAGGTCTAGTCCGCCGTCTATCAACTGCCCCAGCGAAGCCTCGCCGTCCAGGTGCTGAGCCAGTTGGGTAATCGGCTGGGCAGGGCGCGGCAACACCACATCAAACCAGGCGTAGCGACCTGTGGGGGTCAGTTTGCCCTCGCGCACGCCCACCGCCGACTTGCTCGCCATATCGGCCAGAGGGCTCTGGGCAAAAGCGGCAGCGGCACGCACGCTACATCCCTCAGGCTGGTTAAAAATAGGCGGTAAGGTGCCCCGCAGCATGACACTCGGACTACCCAACAGCCGGATATTTTGCTGCCACTCATCGCTCACCCTAGCCCACTCGGTGGTAAAGGGGTCATAGGGAAGCAGCGGCGGTTGTGCCACTGGCTCTAAGACTTGAAAGCTAAAGCTCCCCTTATCGGGAATAACTGGGCAAGACTGTATAGCATCTAGACCTGTCCAATCAAGAATACCCCCAGCAACAACTTCGCCATGCGAAAATCTGAGATAAAAGGGCAGTTGAACTTCTATTTGAAGCAAACCACTTTGCTTTGTATCGTGCAAAATAGACAATACACCAATAAGAGGCACATCACTAAAGAGGCCTTCTAAAATAATCTGTGGTTGAGTGGATGTTATTTGTGTCATTGTGGCTCATTTTGGCGCTGAATGAAAGGTATGTACGGACTAAAAGAAACTTGACTATAAGCACTTTACTCTAGCAAAAAACACCAACATGAATCTCAGTACGGTATATACGATTTGTGCCTATCAGGGCTTGAACTTGCAGCAGCTCTTATTGCCGGGCGTGCCTTCTGGGACATATTCTATCTATCAGCCTTATCAGCCCCTTACCGCGGGTGGCCGTTAGGATAAAGCAAACAGTGGCCCTAAATCACTCAGACGGCCTGTCGGTAAAACATCTGTAAAGTGAGCTGCCGAAAAGAGCGCCAAAAACCGCTCAGGGCTGAGCATGCGGGTTTGCCCGCTAGGGCCAGTGGCCTCTATCTGGTCACCGCGCACGGTAAAGCGGTAAGGCTGTGGCGCAGTTGGTGGCGTGACGTCCTGGCCGTGTCCTTTACCCTGACGCCTGGTGACTGGCTTGGTAGCTGGGGAAGTGCGCCTATGGGTTAACGTCGCATGGTATTCGCGCCCAGCCTGGCGGGTTAATAAGCTGAGAAGTTCTGTTGCCACCATAGTTTTACCTATCTCCAGTCTTTACCTGTCTCCTGGCTGAGTAAAGCTTAGCCCTCGCCCTGTAACAAAGACCTTACGCGCTTAGCGGTGGGCCAGATGAAGATAAAATGATAAGCGTGTGGGCCTGGCCAAAGGCAGCATGCCTATATCAGAGGGCTACCAAGAGAGGTCGGCTGGTGACCAGCATGCCGCCCTACTCCACTGCTGCTGCTTAAGTTAGCTGACTACCGTACCCGTACCACTGAGCGCCGCACTGACCGGCTGACTTTGGCGGGCATCACCAAAAACCACCCTGCCTACGCCGCCTGCTACAGCTTCGGCAGCGCCCAGCACCTTTTTCTTCATGCGGTCTTGGGCGAATGCTAGGTAGTCTTCTACCTGATCGGCAGGGATATGGTCAATCAAACTGCGCTCATCGGGAAAGTGCCGCAGCAGCCCTGGTACGTTGCTCAGCAGCAACAGTGCCTCAGCCTTAAAGGCTACGGCGAGGGCGGCGGCGGCGCGGTCACCGTCTACGTTGATGGCTACACCCTCATAGCTGGCAGCGGGCGGCGTCAGCACGGGCAGGTAGCCTGCACCCAGTAGCAAGTCCAGCAGCTTGGTATTGACCTGTTCTACGGTGCCGGTATGATCGCCGCGCAGCACCTTGGTTTTGCCATTTTCTACGGCACGCACGCTGTCTTTGTGCTTGCCCTCAAAAATGCGTCCGTCTAGGCCCGACAGGCCCACCGCGTTGACCCCCAGGCGCTGCAACCGCTCGACAATACCTTTGTTCATCTTGCCGCAGTACACCATTTCAAAGATCTCTAGCGTTTGGCGGTCAGTAAAGCGGCTGGTGTATCCGCTGGGGCTGGTCACAAACTTGGGCGGGTGGCCTAGTGCTTCAGCAACGCGGTTGGTCTCGCCACTGCCGCCGTGTACCAAGATAAGCTGTTGGCCTGCTTTGTGTAGCGCGGCAATATCTGCACACACCGCGTCATAATCTATCCCTGCACTTCCGCCGACTTTGACAATAATCATACAGCAATAATATCATCTGGAAGGTTTAAAGGCAATTTGTATATCAAACGTAAGGTACTCGGCAGGTAACACGAATTTCCATGCCCTATGTGACGGCTCAACCCGTTAAACTAGAATGAATGTCCGAACAAAAGCCTATTGAAATCTTATTGGTAGAAGACAACGAACCCGACGTTGTGCTGACCCAGGAAGCTTTTGAGGACGCCGAAATTGCCAATAACCTACATGTGGCGGGTGACGGCGTAGAGGCGCTACAATTTCTGCGGCGTGAGGGCCACTTTGCGAATGCGCCGCGCCCCGATGTGATACTGCTGGATATCAACATGCCGCGCAAAAACGGCCTAGAGGTACTCGCCGAGCTCAAGGCCGACCCCGAACTGCGTGCCATACCCGTGGTGGTGCTGACCACTTCACAGGCCGACGAGGACATCCTGAAGTCGTACCAGAGCCACGCCAGCAGTTACATTGTAAAACCCGTGGAGTTTGGACAGTTTTATAGCGCCATTGAAGCGCTGGGCAAATACATGCTCACCATTGTGCGTCTGCCGCCGCGTGAATAATGCGGCGCGTCAGCGCGTAGCTGAGCAGCGCCGTAAACCAAAGTAGGGATGGTCAAGGCCAGGCCTTTGCTCCTTTATTGCGTCAGACTGTCGTTTTGCTCACCTGCCCTCTCCTAAGCGTACGCTACACTGCTTTGTTATGACTGCGCATGCTGCTACCGCCTCCAACCTTGCCTCTCACTCGTCTAAGCGGGTGCTGTGCGCCATGTCGGGCGGGGTAGACAGCAGCGTGTCGGCGGCGCTGCTTAAAGAACAAGGCTACCAAGTGGTCGGGGCCATGATGCGCTTTTGGCCCGACAACAAGCGCACCGACACTTTTGACAGTTGCTGCTCGCCTGACGCGGCCTACGAAGCTCGCCGCGTCGCGGAGCAAGTGGGTGTGCCATTTTACCTGCTTGATTACCGCGAGCAGTTTCAGCGCCACATTATGCAGCCCTTTATTGAAGAATATGCCGCTGGGCGCACACCAAACCCTTGTGTCAACTGCAATACCAAGGTGAAATTTGACGAACTGGTCAAAAAGGCCAAGATGCTGGGCTGTGACTATGTGGCGACAGGGCATTATGTCAAGCGCGTTGAGCAGGCAGACGGTACGGTCAGCTTTCACAGGGGCGACGATCCCCGAAAAGACCAGACATACTTTTTGTGGGGTACGCCGCGTGAGGCACTGCCCTACATTTTGTTTCCGGTCGGCGAGATGGAAAAGCCGCGCGTGCGCGAACTCGCTGCCGAATACGGCCTGCTCACCGCCCAAAAGCCTGAAAGTCAGAACATCTGTTTTATACCTACCACCGTTCAGGCGTTTGTCTCTGAATTTGTGCCGCAGGTCGCAGGCTACATGCGCGATATTCACACAGGCGAGGTGCTGGGCGAGCATCTAGGCACACAGTTTTTTACACTGGGCCAGAAAAAGGGGCTGGGGCTGTACCACTCTAATTTGGTGCGGCATGTGGTGCATATTGACACCGCCAGCAACACCGTATGGGTGGGTGAATACCAGGATTGCCTGTGGCCTGGTGTGCGCGCCGAGCAGCCCAACTACCTGGTTGACCTCGCCGACTTGCCCCGCGAGCTAGAAGTACAAGTACGCTACCGTACTGCCCCTGTGCGTGCCCGCGTGCTGCACGCTGATGAGCGCGGCTTTGAGCTTGAATTTGCTGAGCCGCAGTTTGCCGTCGCTCCAGGCCAAAGTGCTGTGCTGTACGACGGCCCCAGGCTGCTGGGCGGCGGAGTCATTGCTGATCACAAACGCGAGTTGCCTCAGGTAAAAGGGGTGTAATACGGATTCCGATTGATTTGGCGTACTTCCGAATCAATCCGAGCGGATGCGAGTGGGAACAGCATACGGATTATTCTCCTAGCTGCTGAAGACCCCTCTGAAACACCTCTAGCGTCGCCTGGTCATACAGCACCACGCTGACGTCTAGCTGGGGGTGTTGGGCCAAAAAGCCTTGTATGGCGGCAAGACTGACCTGGGCGGCCTGGGCGACAGGGTAGCCGTACACGCCCGTGCTGATGGCGGGGAAGGCCACCGACTGGCAGCCATACTCTAATGCCAGTTGCAGTGAGGCGGTATACGCGCTTGCCAGCAGCGCTGCCTCACCACTGTAGCCCCCACGCCAGATAGGACCAACTGCATGTATGACATACTTGACACCCTGTTTGCTGAGGCCAAATGCACGGGTCATGACGGCCATACCCGCCGGGATACCAACAATGGCGTCGATGGCCTGCAACAGTTGGGGGCCAGCGGCGCGGTGAATAGCCCCGTCTACACCGCCGCCGCCCATAAGCTGTTTGTTGGCGGCAGTGACTATAGCGTCGGTATGTTGACGGACAATATCACCCTGAAGCACATGTACAGGCATAGCAGTAGTATAGAGCGTGCTCGCAAGTTTCTGAGGCAGAGAAACTGGCTTCCTTATGCTCAATACTGTAATCTTCAGGAAGTCTACTTTAGAGGTGTACCTAAAAGTGCTGAGTATGCGTACAGGCGTCGACCATTTGCTCAGCATGTGCTGACTTATAAGAGCTTCACCAAATTACAGCAGAGTTTTAAAAGCGCCGCCTGCG
>JAGLBF010000104.1 GCA_018260375.1 Deinococcus sp. | reverse complement strand
ACTCGCATCCGCTCGGATTGATTTGGCGTACTTCCGAATCAATCGGAATCCGTATAACAGAGTTCCTTTTGATTTATCAATTGCATATTCACTCCATTAGGGCTGAATTGGATGTATCTTTTGTACGATAACATTTCTATAAGAATATTTTCTAAGATAAATGGTTTTAGAAAAAGTGACTAAATCCACAGTTATACCACTTGTATAGAAATTTTTACCTTTATCATGCCGCACAGCTCTAGCCTAGAGGTATGCAACTTCCCAACTATCCACTCCCCGATGCACGGGGCCGCTACGGTATTTTTGGTGGGCGCTATGTTCCCGAAACACTGATTCCTGCGCTGGACGCGCTGCGTGACGCGTACGCGGCGGCGCGGCAAGATCCTGCGTTCCTCAGCGAATTTGAGCAACTGCTTCTGAACTATGCGGGCCGTCCCAGCTTGCTGTACCACGCCAAAAACCTGACCAAGCACGCGGGCGGGGCGCAGATTTACCTCAAGCGTGAAGACCTCAACCACACGGGCGCACACAAAATTAACAACGTGCTGGGTCAGGCGCTGCTCGCTAAGCGCATGGGCAAGCAGCGCATCGTTGCCGAAACGGGCGCGGGGCAACACGGGGTGGCGAGCGCCACCGCCTGCGCCCTGCTGGGCCTAGACTGTGTGGTGTACATGGGCGAAGAAGACATTCGCAGGCAGGCACTGAATGTTTTTCGCATGCAGCTGCTGGGTGCCGAGGTGCGCGGAGTGAGCAGCGGCACCGCCACCCTCAAGGACGCGACCAACGAGGCCATCCGCGACTGGGTCACCAATGTGCGCGACACCTTTTACATTCTGGGCAGCGTGGTGGGGCCGCATCCTTACCCCGCGATGGTGCGCGACTTTCAGAGTGTCATCGGGGAAGAGAGCAAATGGCAGTTGCAACAGGCGGTGGGCCGCAGCATTCCTGACGTGGTGGTGGCCTGCGTGGGCGGCGGCAGCAACGCGGCGGGTATCTTTGCGCCCTTTGCGTACCTGCCCGCAGAAGAGCGCCCCAGACTGATTGGCACTGAGGCGGCCGGCCAGGGCGTCGACACAGGTCACCACGCCGCCAGCGTCGCCCACGGCAAAATTGGCGTGCTGCACGGCTCTATGATGTATCTGCTGCACGACGACGAGGGCCAAATTTTGCCTGCTCACTCTATCAGTGCGGGGCTTGATTACCCGGGTATCGGCCCTGAGCACTGCTATTACAGCGACAATCACCTCGCTGAATATGTCCCTGTGACCGACGCGCAGGCGCTTGAGGCCCTACAACTCCTTTCGCGCACCGAGGGCATTATTCCCGCGCTAGAAAGCTCGCACGCCGTGTATCAGGCAGTCCGCATGGCCCGTGAGATGACCCCCGACCAGGTGGTTTTGGTCTGCTTGTCGGGGCGCGGCGACAAAGACGTGGCCGAAGTGCTTGAACTCCTGAAAAAAATGGACGATACCCAGCAGCAGGTGCGCGCATGAGCCGCATTCAAGCTGCGTTTGACCGCGCCAAGGCCGAGGGCCGCGCCGCCTTTATGCCCTTTATGACCGCTGGCTACCCGGACCCCGCCGCCTTTATTGAGGTGATGCGCCAACTCGCCCCCCAGGCCGACCTCCTGGAAATCGGTCTGCCGTATTCTGACCCGCTGGGCGACGGCCCCACCATTCAGCAGGCCAGCGAGCAAGCACTGGCAGCGGGTACCAGCACCAGCACCACTTTTGCGCTGATCAAGCAGGTGCGGGCCCTCACCGACAAGCCGATTATGCTGATGACCTATATCAATCCTGTCTACGCCACCGGCCCCGCCCAGTTTATGGCGATGGCGGTTGATGCCGGCGTAGACGGCCTGATTTTGCCTGACTTGCCGCCCGACGAAGACATAGAAATTGCGGGCCTAGCGGCTCAGGCGGGGCTAGGCCTCACCTTTTTAATCGCGCCCACCAGCACCCCCCAGCGCGTACAGATTGTCACGGCGGCGTGTACGGCTTTTGTGTACGCGGTGAGCGTTACCGGGGTCACAGGCGCGCGTGAAGGCAGCGCCCTAGGCGAAGTACCTGACCTACTGCGCCTGGCCCGCCAGTACACTGACAAGCCCGTAGCGGTGGGCTTTGGCGTAAAAGATGCCGCCACCGCCCGCATAGTTGCCCAAGACGCAGACGCGGACGGCGTGATAGTGGGCAGCGCCTTTGTGAGCGCCGTCAAACATGGTGAAGACTTGCAGGCGCTGAGCAGGGATATTCTCGCTGGATGCCAAAAAAGGTAGGTGCTGGCGAATGGAGAACGTTGGCCTTGTGAAGCGGCAGACTTGTTAAGCAGCGTGGGGGGAAAGACTGTCTAGGGCCGCTTTGAGGTGCTTGTACACTTCGCGCTGCAGGTGAACATCGCTAGGTAGATCGTATTTCAGTTGCTCTACCGCTTGCAGCAGGTGTGCGCCGCCCGCTGAGCGCTCATGTTCAGGTCTGGCCCACTCGGGCAGATCAGGCAGGTGCTTGGGGACTTTGTGCTGGTCGTCCCAGTCGCTCCAGGTTTTGGGCAGGTCATACAGGTAGCGCCCGATACCAAAATGCACCGCTGCGCGCTTAAGGGCGTCACTGCTGGCTCCCTTGAGGGTGTCGCCTTCGCCGATGTCTTCACGGGTCACGCCCATCACGGTCAGGCGGCCCTTTACGGCGCTGGGCGATATCACCTCTAGCGTAAAGCTCCAGTGGTCGGGGCAGATGGCGTCGAGCCTGTCCATCACGGCGCGTGCATCCAGGTGCGGCAACACCAGAGCACGGGTGCGGTCTTTGTTAAAGGCCACCGGCTTCCAACTTACCGTATGTGCAGGGAAGGGGCTTTGAAGTCGTCTCTGAACATCACTTATTTGCATGAATTTAGTATATAACATAACGGCGTTATGGTCAAGACATAATGACCAGGACAGACTTCCAAAATTACGCCTTCAGAGCCAACGCCACCGCTTCGATCAACCCGCCCTGATCAACGTGGCCCACATGGTACTTGGCAGCGGCCCGCGCCTGCTCGTCGGCGTTGCCCATCGCCACAGGGTAGCCCACCTCTTGCATAGCGAGAACGTCGTTGTGCCCGTCACCCACCATCATCACGCGGTCAAGCGGCACGCCGTAGAGTTTGGCGATCTGGCGCACCGCACTGCCCTTGCTGACTCCCTCGCGGGTAATAGACACAAATAACGTGTCAGGCATCACCGGGCTGCTAGCGGGGTGCAGGCTCAGGCCCTCGTGCGGCTCGGTCATCACCGCCTCTTGCTCGCTGTACGGTATTAGCCACTGGGCGCGCACAATGTTGCCAGACAAACTGTCTAGCGCGCGCGGGGCAAACGGCACACCCAGCAACTCGGCGTGGGCCACCGAGCGCGCTGACGTGTCTTCTACGGCGTATTCGCTGTCGGTGTAAGTCTCCAGAATGCGCCCTGTGCGGCGCGAGGTGTCAATAAGCTGGCGCAGCAATTCAGGCGGCAGCTCCTCACTGCGCGACTCGCCCGTAGCGACATTGACAATACTGGCTCCGTTTTGAAAGATGTGCCAGCCTTGCGGGTCAACCTGCTGGGCGTACGCCAGCGCATTGCCCGTAGCGGGCCGCCCCGTGCAGATGCTGAGGTATATCCCCGCCGCCCGCGCCTGCCGCAGCGCGTCCCAGACCTCTGGCAACACCACATTGCCTGTACCAACCAGCGTGCCGTCAACATCTATGCAAATGAGGCCTAACATAGGGGCAGTATAGGCCAGGCGAGGTGCTAGGTGACGGCCGGGCCAGCCGCCTGTGGCAAAAGCATTTGGGCGGTCAGCTGCCCAGGCGGCATTCCCAGGGTTCTATATTCCCAGGGTTCAATCAGCGTTAGTAAAAGATAATAATTTATATTTTTTATGGACAGCTGAAACTTATTTTCACAAAACTAAACCAAAAGCTAGACCAGAAAAATCCCCCACTGTTCGGGGGGCGCGGGTGACTTCTGGAATTCACTAGGTACAGGGTTGCAGACCGTATGCTGTTCCCACTCGCATTCGCCCTGATTGATTCGGAAGTACGCCAAATCAATCGGAATCCGTATTACCTGAGTGCGGCGGCCATGTCTACGACAGAAGCGACTTCCAGGCTGGCGCCGCCGACGAGGGCGCCGTTGACGTTGGGCTGGGCGCAGATTTCGGCGATGTTAGCAGGCTTTACGCTGCCGCCGTACAAAATCTGAATCTGATCGGCGTGGGCGGGGTAGAGGCTGCGCAGTTCCTGACGCAGGGCCGCTGCCATGTCTTCTGCGTCCTGAGCGGTGGCGGTTTTGCCTGTGCCGATGGCCCAGATGGGTTCATAGGCCACCACCAGTTGCGCGGCGCTGCTGAGGCTCAGTTGCTCTAGGCTGTCTTGTAACTGCGCTACGGTGTAAGCGACGTGCTCGCCCTTTTCGCGGATGTCTAGGCCCTCACCCACGCAGACGATAGGGACGATACCGCCCGCCAGCGCCGCCGCCGCTTTTTGAGCGACCTTTTGGCTGGTTTCGGCGTGGTACTCGCGGCGCTCGCTGTGGCCTACGATGGCGTACTTTGCACCGATGTCGCTGAGCATGGCGGCGCTGATTTCGCCGGTATAGGCCCCCGATTCGTGAGCGCTGATGTCCTGCGCGCCGCATTGTACAGGCGTGCCTTTCAGTGCGCTGGCTACATCCACCAGGTCAATGGCGGGGGCCAAAACGGCCAGTTGTGCCGAAGTCTGGGGCAATGCGGTGCTGAGTTCCTCGGCCCAGGCGCGGGCTTCTGAGGGGGTTTTGTTCATTTTCCAGTTGAGAGCAAGAAGGATATTGGGCATGGCTTCTCCTTTGAAAAGTCTATTAAAGAGTTTATGAATTGAGCGGGCGCAAGCCCAGGCTTTGAGAAAAGCGCAGCAGGTAGCCGTCTGGGTCAAGCACTAAAAATTGCCGCACGCCCGTTTCTTGGTCGTTCACGCGGTACCACTTTTCTTCCAGCTCTACGAACAGCGGCCAGTTTGCGTTGTTTAGGCGGTCTACAACCGGTTGCACGTCGGGTACGGTGATTTCGAAGTTTAGCCCGCGCCCGAAGGGACGTTCCAGCGGCCCCGTTTCCCAGGTGGGCGTCTGCCCGATTTGGTCAAGCATGACATGGGCGTTGCCCAGCACGATATAGGCGAACCGTTCCTCCGGGCGCTCGTAGTCCACTGCGAAACCCAGCAGGTCAACCCAGAAGCGCAGGCTGGCCCCAAGGTTCGTGACTGCCAGTTCGGGCACAAGGTCAGGCAGGAACTCGGGGCCACTCACGCTTACTCCATCGCCTTGACGCCGGGAAGTTCCTTGCCTTCCAGCAGTTCTAAGCTGGCCCCGCCGCCCGTACTGATATGGTCGATTTCGCCTGCCTTGCCGCTCTTGTTGATGGCGCTTACACTGTCGCCGCCGCCGATCACCGTGTAAGCCTGCCCCTTGAGGCTGCCCACCGCCGCTGCGATCACATTGGTGCCGCCTGCAAATGGCTCAAATTCAAAAACGCCCATCGGGCCGTTCCAGAACACAGTTTTTGCACCTTGCAAGGCCGCCGCGTATGCGCTGACGGTGTCGGGGCCAATGTCCAGGCCCTGCCAGCCGTCGGGAATCTCGTTGCTTTTAACGACCTGAGTGTTGGCATCTTCGGCAAACTTGTCGGCGGCGATCACGTCTACCGGCAGCATGATCTTGTCGCCGTACTCGCTTAGCAACCGTTTGGCGAGATCGAGCTGATCGTCCTCGTGGATGCTGTCGCCAATTTTGCCGCCCTGCGACTTGATGAAGGTGTAAGCCATGCCGCCGCCGATCAGCAGTTTATCTACCCTGGGCAGCAGATTCTTGATGACCTTGATCTTGTCGCTGACTTTGGCCCCGCCGATAATCACCACGTAGGGGCGCTCGGGGTTTTCCAGCAGCTTACCTAAGGCCACGACTTCGCTTTCCAGCAGGCCGCCCGCCGCGTGCGGCAGTTTGGAAGCCACGCCACTGACCGACGAATGTGCCCGGTGCGCCGAACCGAAAGCGTCGAGTACAAAGGCGTCACCCAGTTTCGCCAGCTTGTCGTTCAGCGCGGCGTCGTTCTTTTCCTCGCCCATCTCGAAGCGCACATTTTCCAGCAGGGCCACGTCGCCGGGTTTGAGTTCCTGCACTTCCCGCAATGTTTCCTCGCTTCCCGGCAGGCTGCCAATAAATTTCACGTCGTGCTTGAGCACGGTTTCCAGGGCTTCAGCCACCGGCTTGAGGCTGTACTTTTCCTCGGGGCCGTTCTTGGGACGCCCGAAGTGGCTCATGAGCACTACGCTCGCGCCGCCGTCCAGCAGCTTTTGAATGGTCGGGAGACTGGCCGTGATCCGGGTATCGTCTTCGACTTTGCCGTTCTTGACGGGCACGTTGTAATCCACTCGCACCAGCACGCGCTTGCCTTTAAGGTCCAGATGATTCAGAGTTTGCATGTTTATTCCTCCAGAATGTGCATAGAAAACGGATGATGGATGATGGAGAAAACCTCCTATCACCCATCATCCATTATTTATCTCTGATCAGCCTTTTTGCTGAACCAGTTGCACGAGGTCCGCAATGCGGTTGCTGTAGCCCCACTCGTTGTCGTACCAGCTGAAGAATTTAACGAGGTTGCCCATCGCCATCGTCAGGCCGCCGTCAATGATGGCGCTGTGAGGGTCGCCCTGAATGTCGGTCAGCACGATGGGTTCTTCGGTGTAGTCCAGCAAGTTTTTGTACTTGTCGGTCTTGGCAGCGTCGCTAAACACCTTGTTTACTTCCTCGACCGTCACGTCACGCTTGAGGATAACCACCACGTCGCTGATGCTGCCCGTAGGGGTAGGTACGCGCAGGCTGGTGCCGTCAAATTTGCCTTTCAGCGCCGGGTACACCTGCGTAACGGCCCTTGCCGCGCCCGTGCTGGTGGGGATGATGTTGATGGCAGCGGCGCGTGCCCGGCGCAGGTCTTTGTGAGGCAAGTCAAGGATATTTTGGTCGTTGGTGTAGCTGTGAACGGTGGTCATGATGGCTTTTTCGATGCCAAACGCTTCGTCTATCAGCTTCATTGGCACGCCTAGGCTGTTGGTGGTGCAGCTTGCGTTGCTGATGATGTGGTGCTTGCTGGGGTCGTACACTTCTTCGTTGACACCCAGCACGATGCTGAGGTCTTCGTCTTTGGCAGGCGCAGTGATGATGACTTTTTTTGCACCGCCTGCCAGGTGCTTGCTGGCACCCTCGCGGCTGGTAAAAATACCGGTGGATTCAATAACGATATCGACACCCATTTCTCCCCACTTGATGTTCGAGGGGTCGCGTTCAGCCAGCGCGTGAATCTTTTTGCCGTTGACGGTCAGGCTGTTGTCGTCAAATTCTACGGTGCCGTTAAAGCGCCCAGCGGTAGAGTCAAACTTGAGCAAGGTTGCGAGCGTCTTGTTGTCGGTCAGGTCGTTGACAGCGACCACTTCTACGCCGCGTGATTCCAAAACGCGGAATACCAGGCGACCAATACGTCCAAATCCGTTGATTCCAATCTTCATAATGAACCTCCTGTTTTGTTGCTTCTCCAGTTTAGCTCAATTGCTGGCGCAGAATTAAAGCCGCCCGTCATCCTAGGTTTAGGTTTACCGAGTTGGAACGCGCTGGCCTTAGTGCTGGACGCTGGTTACTCCTCATCTTCATCCGCTCATTTTGCCAGTCTTAATAATGTCGGCGATGACGGACGGCAATTCCCAGGCCATAATGTCAAAGGCGGCGGAGGCGTAGTCATAAGGCACTTTGTGAAGGCTGACTTTGGGGAACGCACCCTCGCAGTCAACAATCACCACATCAGCCCCGGGTTCGTGGTTGAGGCTCAGGCCCACCGAGCCAGAGTCCACAAAGGTAACAGCGCCCTCACCCTCGCCCACCACGCGCATAAAAGGAATGTGGGTGCCGGCGGCGATAATAACCTTGGCGCCGAGTTCCTGGGCCATTTTGCTAATTTTTTCGTCGGGCATCATCAGGTCAAGGCGCTGGTCGGGGTCATAGGGTGAGCCGTGAAAAAAGCGTATTTTGCCCAGCGGAGTATTGACGCGCCCGCCTGCTGGCAGCTTGCGGAGGAACTCGATTTGTTCTGGATCTAGGACGGTTTTGGTCCATTCTAGTACCTTAGCCGAAAGGCCCGTGCGCTCTGAGCGCTCACTCAGCTCCATGCTGACGCGCAGGTCGCTGGAGCCGAGCACGGTTTTCCAGCCTTCATGCTGCACAAAGTCAATGACAGGCCCAGGGCTTGCGCCGTAACCCACGAGGTCGCCCACCACAATCACCTGGGTTACGGACTGTTCGCCCAGAAAACGCTTGACCGAAGTCAAGGCATGGATGTTGGCATGAATGTCACTGAGAAAGGCAATTCGCAAAGTGCCTTTAGGGTAATTCATCTGCTGCTTATTTGCCACACCTGAATAGGTTTGTCTGCCCGTGAGCAATCACGCCGACTAGAGGGTGTCAGTAAGGCATTTGAAATTTAGGTAGTATTTTATGTGTGTGACATAACAGGTAGACTTAGGGTGTGAGCCGCAAACC
>JAGLBF010000103.1 GCA_018260375.1 Deinococcus sp. | reverse complement strand
GGTGGGGCATTCAGTTGGAACGTATCATTGGTTGGTAATGTTTTAACTGTTGATATGTGTTTCAGTCCCCTAACGGT
Organism: Deinococcus sp.; assembly: GCA_018260375.1. GTDB lineage: Bacteria > Deinococcota > Deinococci > Deinococcales > Deinococcaceae > Deinococcus. The sequence goes on along the minus strand of JAGLBF010000103.1, from coordinate 8,566 downwards.
GGGGCATTCAGTTGGAACCTAAATCAAATTGGCCAGGTTTATTAGTGTCCCACAGTTTCAGTCCCCTAACGGTGGGGCATTCAGTTGGAACACCATTACGGCACCCTGCGCGGTGAAACCGCCGTCACGTTTCAGTCCCCTAACGGTGGGGCATTCAGTTGGAACTGCGGCTTTTTCCTGCTCGGCGGCTCGGCGCTCGCGTTTCAGTCCCCTAACGGTGGGGCATTCAGTTGGAACGGCTTATTTCACGGCCTTTTTTCCAAATAGTTCTTTTGTCATTCAGCACATAACAGCGTCTGTTACGCAAAACAGTATACATGAGTCTACAGCACCGCAAATGCACTGGAGAAGCCTGAACTCTACCCATTTGCAAGGCGCTCAGAACAGCGTTTTTTGCCCCGGTCATCAAAATGGTTCCTTCTGACGGCATCTGACCTCCCAAAAATGCTGCTACACAGTTCGCAAATCTCTGGCCTTTTGATACAGCTCAAGCTCTTGCGAACTTACAACGTATCTCCGCAAAAATTCTTCAGTTCGCATTCCAGACATTTTACCGTGTTGGACGTAGGCGGTGGGCATTTTTCTTGCTGGATAAAGGCACAGACCTCCTCAATGGTTTTGCGTGTGCGGTTTTTCAGACGGGTATCAAACGTGATGGTGTATGTCTGGCGGGTACGGCTGGAATGCCAGTAACCGTGCGGGCAGCTCAGGCCCAGTTCAGACTCTACTAGCAGCGCATAGGCGCAAAGCTGAAGCTTGTGTCCTGGGTCAGGCGGGCGCTGAGTGTGTTTAAATTCGACTGGATAGGCTACTTTACCATCTACAATCAGGAGGTCAAGTTCCCCGTTCAGGCTAAGACTGGCGCTGCTTAGCCGCACGTCATAGCGCCGCTCACCCTCGGTTAATTCGTAGCGCGACAGCGTGCGCCGCTGCTCCTTAACAAGTTCGGTCTGATGCTTTTCACGCCCATGCGTCATCAGCACTGTTTCGCGCCGCTTAACAGGCGTGCAACGTTCAAAAAACACCACGCGTGGGCAATACTGCCATTGCCGCAGTTCGGTGGGCGTAATCAGAAGCGGTTCAGTCATCTTCTGGCTCCTGACTGGGTTCTTGAAAGATGATAGTGGCGTCGTCTATTTGCCACTGCTCAAGCTGCAAGATGGCAATCAGTCCCCCGCTGTCGCCCAGGGCCTTTTCCAACCGCGTTTCCAGTTCGCGCCGCGCCGTGTGGGTGAGTTTTCCCTGATAGGCGCTGTACTGCCAGCGGGCTAGGCCGTAATCCTTGCAGGCATTCATGACTTTGCTGCGGCGTTTATCCATCTGCACGTCGTACAGCACCAGCGTCGGCTGCCCAGCTTTGCGTTCATCCTGAATGACTTTGACCATACCAGCTCACCAGCTCGCTACGTACACGGGATAGTCACTCTCACCGCGCAGAAAAGTCGCCAACTTGCGGGCCTGCATCACCATGATGTTTTGCAATCTGAATTTTTTGTTGCCCACGCTGTCGCGGGTGTCTAGACGGTCATTTACAGCGGTCGCAATGCGCCTGCGCGTTTCGGGAGTCATTTTACCGTGTACGTCCAGTTCTGGCCGCCAGCCACGCCCCAGCAGGGCCAGTACAGGTCGGTCAACGCAGGCGGCGCGGAAGCCTTCTACGAAATCCAGCACTAGTGAGGGCTTGCCAGGGCGGTCAGTGTGCAAGAACCCCGCGAACGGTTCCAGGCCCGCTGTGGCCAGCACGCCAGCGGCCCGTGCATACAGGATGCCGTATCCGTAATTCAGGGTCATGTTGGCAGGGTCAGTCGCGCCGCGTCCCAGACGACCTGGGAAGGCCAGATCAGCCGGCAGCATCGCCGCGATTGCGCCCCAGTACACCACGCCGCCGCGCCCTTCCAGGCCCAGCAGGAAGTCACGCACGTCGTCAATATTTGCCCCCGTGATCCCGTCCAGTTCAGTTTCCAGCGCCGCCAGTCTGGGCAGCGCCTTCTGGATGGCCTCGTAAGCGGCGGGGTCAGCTTCCTTGCGGTACTTGCCAAAGTATTTCAGCAGACTGGCCTGATTGCGTAGGCGGGCGCGGATGGCGTGGCGGGCGACTTCCACACTCACGGGCGTCAGGTAGGCCTGCATCTGGGCGCGGCGGGTACTGACGGTGCCGACCAGATACGGGCTGCTGAACTTGGCGTAAGGTGCACCCAGTCCGTCCACCAAATCAATCTGCACACCAAATTTGGCACAGGCCCGAATGGCCTCGGCGCTGAGCGTACAGGCGGTGGTCGTGACCGTGATGGTTTGCAAGTCGCGCAGGGCAACTTCCTGGGGTTCTTGCGCTGGAATTTGCAGGCGCAGGCGCTCGCTTCTGAGAGCCAAAAAAGTGCCACGCTCCGAAATGATGAGGTTCATGTCAGGAGGGTGGCACGCAGATGCATCATTGAGTGAAGCCTAATTAACTGCACTGGATGGAACACTCAAGATACATCTGGGGTTGAGCTAGGTTCGCTCATACATCGTTGACCGCTTGCTGGAACGCTTGAGGCGGTAAGGCACCAGGGCCGACACCACCACGCGGTCGGGTTTGGCACTGTCAAAGGTGCTGAGCTTCTCCCAAGTCATCTTGGGACCGTAGTCGTCCAGATAATGCATCACTGCGCCGCCTGATGGCATTCGCATGTCTCCCGTGTGGGCCACAAAATGCGCGTCTAGTTCGGCCAGTTCTATTTGCCCCAGCCACTGCATAAAGCCGCCGCGCTTGCCCAGCATATTCAGGCGCAACAGCAATTCAGAGAGAGTCTGCTTTTGTTCGTCTGCAAGGCCAGAAACCTCAAAGGCAAGGCGCAGTTCACCCCGAAATTGAACGTATTCACGAAAAGCCACTGTCGGCTTGAATGGATTTCCTGGCTCGGCTGCTTTTGGTGGGCGCTGCACTTTTACAAAAGTATTGGTCACACAAGCCCACTGAGGCGGGCTACTCCGCACCTGTAAGCCGTGCAACCACCCAAAGACTTCCTGCGCGAAGGCCACGCCCTGCCAGTTCACCGCCACATCGACAAGGGCCGTTTTGACGGCGTAGGGACTAGGTACCAGCAGTGACTTCCCCGCCGCGCTGGTCGCCTGCGAATCCTTGAGGCTAAACAGCGCCGTTGGTTCATAAGTGGCAACCAGCCAGGTCATAGCGTGATTTCACTCATTTTTTCAGCGAAGGTAGCTAGAGAATCAAATGTTTCTACACCAATACTTTGACCGCTCATCTTTGCCATTGCCGCCGAGATCTTTTCCACCTGTTCAATGAAATGCTCGTTCAGGGCGCTGACCGTCGGTGCGGGAACGCTGTGGCTGCTGGTCGTAATCACGCCCTGAAAGTCGGTCAGGTGAGGACTTTGGGTGTTCCGCATAGCTCCGCTAGGATGCAGGAAAGTCAGCGTCAGCGCCCGTAGCACCGCGTTGAGGCGCTTCTGGCGCTCTTGCTCGCTGATGACATATTCGCGGGTAATGTCGTTCAGGCCAATGCGGTGGGCCTCCACATGCGCCACCACCGCATATTGTCCGCTAGATGCAGGGCGGTGAAAGATGGCTTGCCCCTTGTTACTGCCATCATCTGCATCAGTTTTGCCGCGTCCTTGCGGGTCGTATTTGACGTGAAAGTAGCTACCCGTCTTGACCTTTTCTGGCACACCCGGCACCCAAGAGAACTCCACTACACTCTTCCGGCCCAGAGCGCGGCTGCCTTGCGTAATCAGAATGCCGGCCACATCGTCCAGAGCGCAGCTTTGCGGCAACAGGTCAAGAATTTCGCTGTTACCTTTGCCTTTAATAGCGTCTTCAAAGGCTTTATCGGCGTTCAGGCGGTTGGCATTCAGGGTCTGGCAACCCGCGCACAAGGTCAGCCCTTCTTCTTTGGCAATGGCCTGAAAGTGTTCCGCAAAAATATGCTTGAACATGTCGCCCGACACGGCATTGACGGGGTGCAGGTTGCCTTCTTTGTCTACGACGTCCACCATGCGGGTCTGAATGTGGTTGCCTTCGCCGCCTTCATTGTTCAGCGAGTGCAGGTTAAGGGTGGAAAGGCCGGAGATAGAGAGGGTACGCAGGGTCATTCTTGTTCCTCCTGATTTTGGTCGGCGGCTTCGGGTGGGGTTGAAGTAGTATCGTCTTTTTCGCGCTTCGTTTTGGAGTAACCATAAGCGATCAGCAGCATGGCGACCGTTTGAGGGTCATGCTTATCCAGCAATTCAGCCATTTCCAGCAAGTCATCTGTAGACACATCTACGCGGCGCTGAGGATTTCCGCTCAGCGTGCCGTTTTGCTCCATCCGATTGGCCCGCCTTTCGTAAACACGCAAGTTTTCCGCGTTGTAATCGGCAATAAAGCTACTCAGGGCCGCCAGAAATTTTTGCTTCGTCACTGCTGCCCGCTTAAGGTCTTGTGCGAGCCCATAACGAATTTCATAGCTGCGGTCAGACTGGCGCGTGGGCTTGCCCTTCTGCTGCATGGGTTTTTTTGCCATGACAGCGTTGCGCGTAGCTCCACGAATGGCGCGAGCAATATTAATAAAACCTTGCGTCTCAATAATTTCGGTGAGCCTTTGCTCCTGCTTTTCCATACCTTCTCCTTTTCCCATTGCTTTTGTTATTTGGGTCAGATGAATCTCACTAAACCAGCGTACTTTCCAGTTGGCTTCGGGTTTTCCATAAAGCTGCTCGTATACCCTCATCATGTGCGGCCCGTAATCCGACAAGAATTCCAAAAAGGCCCGTTCGTCCTGTCCACTCAGAAAGTCGCGGTATTTTTCCAGCAAGTTGCGTTCTTCTGAGTGGCTTTCATCCAGATTGCGAATAATTTGGCGGTGTTCTTTGAGGATTTCCAGCCACTCGCCGCGCCCAGCTTCGTCTTGCAAGTTGACCCAGTTGGGCAAAGAAATGAAAGAGATGTTCGTGACGCCCTTAGCATTGCCAAGGTCTTGAAAATAGGCGGTCTGAAAACCGGAAATGAGTTCTTTGGGTCGTCCACGGCGGTAGGTTTTATGCTCATCGTGTTTGAGTAAAGTTTCGGTGAGCGTCAAAGCGGCAAGAATGTCTATCTGAATAGCGCCTCCGCCCATAAATTCTGCTCGGAAGGAGGACATCACGTTCGTCAAAGTGTCTAACCTGATTTCGGTAGGCTGCACCACCAAAACCTTGAGGTCTTTGCTGCCTTTTGGTGTGACCGCTACCGCACCCACAAACCAGCCCGCATATTTCAGCGCTTCCAGCACCAGCGGCGCTTTTTCCTTCCCCATACCAATGCTGTTGGCCTTGGGGGAGTTCATGCCTTTGCCTGTCATGGGATTAAAAATCTGCACGATAGAAACGTTATTGGCTTTGTTCCCTTTAAGTTGTTTCTTAAGTGCGGCCTCGGCCATTGCTTCAGGCTGCCCTTCGCCGCTAAAGGCTTGCAAGGCAATTTGAAAATGTGCTGCGCGGCGCTCAGAACTCAGTTCACGATGTGCCGCTGAATACCCACTGGTGTTAATGGGTTTGAGCATGTCCACCAGACTGGAATAAAGCGAATAACTGGGGCTAGGCGGGTCTTTCCCGTATTCATCTACAGGTGATTTTGGATGTTGTTTACGCCAGGTGAAGAAGTCTTGGCGGTCGGCTTTTTTACGCTCATAGTCGTAAGAATATGCCGGAGCATCACTACCCTTTTCAGTTTTGATGTAATCATAAAGCTGTACTGCAATGGATAAATCTGGCATACCTGATTCCAGAACAAAAGCATCCTGCTGGGCATCTAACTGCAACTTAACTGCTGCATTTTGAGTCAGCGCACTCAGCAGCTTGCCTAAACCCAGCGCCGTTAAGCTGTCGGCGTAGGTTCCTTGTACGCGTGGCACAGTGTATTTCGTCAAGATTCTGCCTCCTTTTGCTGGCGTACATTTTCAAAAGAGCGGGTGTCGCCTAAGCGTAGCGCACGCGAAGCAAGGGTGTAGATAAGCCAAGCCAGTTCATCTTGAGGTTCTGGCATTTCGGGTTCTGTCACGGCTGGAATACCTTTTATCTGAAATTCATTCCATAGTTCCTCGTCTAGCTCTATCCCTGCGATTTCCTTGAATACGGAAGCTGCTTCCTTGGATGCCCCTTTGTCTAATAGCCAAGCGCTTGTTTCACCTTTTGCATCTGCCCCGTGATGTCTTGCTATTGCCCCGCAGATTCCACGTAGAACACTTAATCCCCTTTCCTCTCCCATTGAATCCATCAGGTAGCCATCTAGCGTTTGAGCCAGAATGTCTGCCGACTCACCCGCGTGCGGCGGCCTGCGGCCTTTCTTGTCAAAGTCCTTGTTGCGCTGCTTATCGTACGCGGGGTGATAGTCGGTATGGGCGCAGTATTCGCCCGCCGCTTGTGCTTTGGCGGTGCTTTTGCCATCCCAAAGAATTTGAGAGCCGTAATGTTTAACTTGCCCAGCCTGCCAACCTCGCGTCCACTTTTGCCAGCCTTCCGACAACTTGCCGATGTCGTGGGCGGCTATGGCGGCTCTAATAGCTAGGGTTGTCGCACCAGCAGGCAAATCAAACTTTTTATCCACCTGCGGGCAGATGTGCCAAATGTCCTTGGTGTGCTTCTCAGACGATTTCAGAACGCGCTGAATGTGTTCCTGATAGGTTTCGTAGACATACCAGTAGTCACCGCCATCCCCTGTGGGGCGTTTGCCGTGAGCTTCGGGAATATCATAGTCCCCTACGCCTAAGCTGCTGCCTTCAGGAGCCTCCCAGCGAAAGCCTTCCTTGCGGTTATAGAACACGAACTTGGGATTGAGCAATACCAACGGCTGACTTTGTAATCCTTCCGCGCTAGTGACAGAAATCCATTCCAATTTGGTTGGCTGACGGGTTTCAGATTCCTTAGCCTCTGGCTCAACTTCGCGGGGAATTTTCGCCAGCCAGTTGTCATCTAAGTCGTGCTCCAAACCTTGCCTTGTCCTGTTTTCTTCCAGTGCAGCGAAATTGACCCAAGTTACGCTCAGCCGCTCGTAGCGGTTCACTTCGTCCCAAGTAGACAGGTCAGGCCTACCTTTCACCAGCAACACGCTGACGTTCTGAATGTCGCGGATAAGGTCTGAACGGGCGGCCCGCTCGCCCCTAAAGGCAGTGGTCATCTTGTTGCGCAAAGTGCTGTTGCGGCTCTGTTCGTAGTCCTGCCAGTTGGCCTCGTCGCCAGCGGTATGTACGCGGTCAATCAGTCCCGCTTCAGCTTCGGGTGTCATGGGGCTGGGCAAGCTAGCCAGGGCCTCCCAAGTGGCTTCTAACACCTGAATCTGTGCCAGTCGCTCGGCGTCATCTTTGCCCCGCTTGACATAAGGAAGCATCTGCCGCTCGCCATGTTCACTTTTAGGCAAATCGTAGACGCTGACTACGCCGATTTCGCCCGCATACCGCGCATTTCGGCCCGCTCGTTGCAGCAAGGCATTGGCAGGGCAAAGTTCGGTGTGGAGTTGCTCAGAACTGATGTCAATGCCGACTTCTACCGCTTGCGAGGCGACCAGAATGACATTTTTGTTTTTCCCTTTACCAAGCAGTTCTTTAAGCCGTTCCTCGTGGGCATTGCGGTGAGTTGGAAAATACCGCGAGTGCAGCATAACCAGTTCAGTGTCATATAACTTTGGATGACCTTCAGCCTTGAGCTTCTGCAAGTCGGCGTAAAGTGTCTGCACGCGGTCAACCGTGTTGGCCATGGCAATGCTGCGCCGCTCATGGGCATGGGCTACCGCTTCAGCCGTCAGCAAAGCGTCTATACGGCGAATGCTGCGTAACTTTTGCTGGCTCTGCATGGTTGCCAGTTCAGCGTCAGAAGGCGTGATGAATGCTGCGCCCACTGCGTGCGCTAATTTTTCGGTCAATTCTGCCGACATGGTGGCGGTCATGAATACAAACGGCGTGATCCCCTGCAACGCCCGCGCCATTTCCAATGTTGTGCGAAAGGCCCGTAAGGGATCAAAGAGGTGAAACTCGTCCAGAACAATGTAGCTGGCAACCACACCACCCGCCCCGATGTTGCGACTGCGCCAGCTTTGCGAATACGGCACATGCAGGTAATTGCTGAGCAGTTGGTCATAGGTGGTAATGATGATGTCGGCTTCTAGCAATGGGTCGGCGGGGTCTTCGCCTGTGTGAAGGTTGACCGTCAGATTGAGATTGCGGGACTTATTGAGACGCTCAGCGACCCCTTGCGCCCGCTTATGCAGGTCTTTTGCCAGGGTTCGCATAGGCGAAGCGATGATGCAGCGGCGCGGAAAGTCAGGGCAGTTATGCTTGCGGGCCAGCAGGAAAGGGCCAAGGGCAGCCTCGGTTTTGCCTGCGCCTGTCGGAGCACGGAGAATGACGTTGTTGCCGCTGAGCAAGGTCTGAGACACTTGAATTTGGTAGGCGTAGGCATCGTAGGGCTTATTTGCGTCACCGAAAATGCTGTCCAGTTCGGTCTTGATTTCCATGTGTTGAGCCTCGCACAAGTGGGCCTCATTTAAAGACGTTATGAAAAAAGCTGCTTCTCCATCCACTAATTTCAGTCCCGTAGCGATTCGGAAGGTCAGA
>JAGLBF010000102.1 GCA_018260375.1 Deinococcus sp. | reverse complement strand
GAGCCGCAGGCGGCGCTTTTCCGACTGTGGTGGAATGGAGCGGCAGTCCGTATCAGCGCTTTGCCTACTCCCTCATGCCTTTCTGCAAAGCTGACCACTGGTACATGACCGCTTTGCCGTATCATTTGCCCCATGACTGCTCCCATACCACTCGCTGGTGGCTCTGCTGCTCAGGGTAGCCTCTATGAGCGCATCGGGCCGCAGGTGTTGCACGACTTGGTCACCCGTTTTTATACGCTGGTACCCCAAGACGAGCTACTGCGCGCGCTATTTCCCGCCGACCTCAGCGAAACCGCCCGCAAACAAGAAGCCTTTCTGACGGGGTTTTTGGGCGGGCCGCCACTGTACTTTCAGCAGTACGGCCCCCCACGCCTGCGCGCCCGCCATATGCCCTTTGCCATCGCCCCCGCCCAAGCTCGGGCCTGGCTGGGCTGCATGCGCCGCGCCATGCAAGCGACCCCAGGACTGCACCCTGACGACGCCACTGAGATGTATCAGGCGCTTGAAAAAGTCGCGGCACATATGGTCAACAGTGCGTGAACCTCCGGGGATGCTCGGCCCGACTGTCAATACGTAAGCGCTTGATGCTCTACACCCCAACACCCCGTCCTCGATCTCACACCTGGAGCCACACACATGCTAGAACTCATACAAGCCGATATTCTCTATACGGGCATGGGCATGCCTGTGCGCGGCGGCGCAGTGGTGGTCAGCGAAGGGCGCACTATTGTTGCCGCTGGCGAGTACAGTGCCCTACACAACCAGTATCCGCAGGCCCAGCACACGCGCCACGTCCGCGTAGTATCGCCTCAGGCAGTCAATGCTCACACCCACCTGGACATGAGCCGCTATACCTTTCAGGCCCTGCCTTACTTTCAGTGGATACCGGAGGTGGTGCTGCCAAACCAGCATCTGCGCGGGCTAGAAGGAGCCCAGGAAGGCGCTAAGGCGGTGCAAACAAGCGGCGCAGCGAGCGTAGGCGACATCGTTTGGCCTGACGAACGGCGCACTATGGAGTGGCTGCTAAGCGAGTCAGGCTTATCAGGCGTAGCTTACTGGGAAGTGATTGACCCTAACCCCGCCACCGCACTACAAACCTTTGAGCAGTTGCAGCGCGACATAGACCACTTTCGCCGCCTAGAGCGTCCTGGGGGCATGCGCCTTGGGCTTTCACCGCACGCCACGCACACCGTTTCGGCGCGGCTACACGCGCTGCTCGCCTTGTATGCCCGCCGTGAAAAGTTGCCGCTGCAAATCCATGTGGCTGAGCACCCCAGTGAAACTGAGCTGTTCCAGCGCGGCACTGGCCCACTGGCCCGCAGCTTGCTGACCATGCTACAGAGCAGGGGCCTGAGTTTCAGCGACGTGCTGGGCCGCGCCCCTAGTTCCGACCTGACCCCCGTCAACTATCTGCAGGCCCTGGGCGTGCTAGAGGCGAGGCCCGCGCTGGTACATATGGTCAATGTGACCGACGATGACATAAAACGGGTGGCGCAGTCGGGGGCGAGCGTCATCACCTGCCCGCGCAGTAACCACAATTTGCAGTGTGGCACTTTCCGCTGGAAGGATTTTGCGGCCGCTGGGGTAGATATAGCCCTGGGCACCGATAGCCTGGCAAGCGGACAGACCCTGAATATCTATGACGAGGTAGAAGCGGCCCGTACCTTTCACCCCGAGCTTGACCCCAGGCTGCTGGTGCGGGCGGCTGTCAAAGGAGGCCACCGCGTACTGGGCAGCCGCCCTCCCCTGCTGCGGCGCGGCGAAAACTGGCATGAGGGCTATGTGTGGCCTATATAGTTACGAGTTCCGTATTAAGTGATAAGCATTCCGGAAAATTAGTTATAAGTATATCTTCTTAGTTTGCCATAGGGCAGGCAAATAGGGCAATCAGAGTACAACGAATTAAACGGAATCCCTATGACATAAAGCTGGTGGTTATCAAAAGGTCATTATCAAAAGATCACTGATAAAAGATCATTGACAAAAAGCCCAACGGTGCTCAAGGTTGTACCTTTGTGCCACGCCGTTGGGTTGTAAAACGTACCTCTTTGGTTGAACTTCTTGTTTTCGCCGCTATGCCCGTGATGTAGAGCGGTGATCAAGCACACTGTTAGGCGTTCATTGGGCCGCTCTAAGTGTTCTGTTATTCAAAAAATCCAAACACATTTGGAGACTGGCTTCCTGACACCTTCTCGCTATCAACTTGGCTCAATCAGCCCGTAGTGTCCGTCTTTGCGGCGGTACACTACGCCGCAGCCGCCTTGCATGTTCTTAAAGACATAAAAATCGTGACCCAGTGCTTCCATCTGTAGGGCCGCATCTTCAGCGGTCAATGGGCGCATGTCAAAGCGCTTCTGGCGCACGATTTCGGGACTAAAGGGGGCTACGTCGTCAGTACCATTGTCATTAGCGGCTGCTTCAGCAGGGCCAGGAATCACCTCTGGCGTGTCGCCGCGCCCGCGCATCAGCCGGGTCTTAAACTTACGCAGCTGACGCTCAAGCACGTCGCTCACCTTATCGATGGCAGCGTACATATCGGCGTTGTGTTCCTCGGCACGGATAATGCCGCCTGGCAAATTCATCTGGACTTCTACGCGGTTGCGCCGGTTCGCGTCGCGCACGTCGCGCACGGTCAGGGTTACACGGGCATCGGTGATGTTGTTGTTAAAGCGCTCCAGGCGGCCCAGTTTCTGTTCAACATAGCTGTGCAGGGCCTCGGTCACTTCTACATTTCTGCCATTAAGCTGATAAATGTTCACGGTGTCCCTCCTTGCGGAAAAATAAAACACTTACAGGTCAGCCAGCAAAGGTCTTACCCTACTCCTGTTTCATTTTTCCTTACCGCCATACTACCCTAAGTGTCAGCAAAATGTCAGCCCCTTCAGTTAGCCAGCTACTGAGGCACCCAACCCAGCTACTCAGTCAACCAGCTGTTCAGGCATTCAGACCCGGACCACCTCTCTCGCGGCGAAAATCTAATACCGCCAGCGTCCAGCCAACCAGCATCAGCACGCCGCCCAGCGGGGTGATGGCCCCCAGCCAGCGCACACCTGTCAGCGCCAGCAGGTATAGGCTCAGCGCAAACACCAGCGCCCCCGTCAGCAGCCATACGGGAGCGCGGCGCTGCTGCGGATAGGCGCCTAGGGCCAGCAGGCCCAGACCGTGGTACACCTGGTAGCGCACCCCCGTTTCAAACACCACCAGCAGGTCACTGCTCACCATACTCTTGAGGCCGTGCGCCCCAAACGCCCCCAGCGCTACCCCCGTACCCAGTAGCAGCGCCCCCGTGAGCGGCACATTCAGGCCCTGTTGTGTTGTGTTCTTTGTGGTCATAGGCCCCCAGTGTATACGGCACGTGGTGGGAATAGACAGGCATTTTCCCACCCTTTAGGGGTATAAGTGGGAATGAGTGGTAAATAATGGTACAGAATGTTACACTCGCTTTACCAGGTTTTTTGGGGTGCTAGCGCTTAAAAACCACCTCTGAACTTGGCAACTCAGCAGTACCCTGCTGTGGGAAACACCTTACTTTTATAACAATCAACGTTTCAGGCCCCAGCCGTATAGGGTGCTTTGGAAATGTCTAAATGTCAGTACATCAGTCTTTTCAGCTTGCCCATTCATCTGGCCCCAGTTCAGCTTGACCAGTCACTATAAAGGAGCGCCTACCTTGCCCTTCGGAGAATATCCCTATGCCATAGACGACAAAGGCCGCGTGGTTATGCCACCCGCTTTTCGTGAGTTTGTGGAAGACGGGTTGATTCTTACGCGCGGTATGGAGGGCGGGTTATATCTCTTTCCGCTGGCAAGCTGGAAACGGCTTGAAGAACAACTTGAACTTCTACCCCTCACCGACGCGCACAGCCGCGCCTTTGTCCGCTTTTTTTATTCGGGGGCCTTCAAGTCCAGGCTTGATGCCCAAAGTCGCGTCGCCGTGCCGCAGCCGCTGCGCCAGTTTGCCGGCTTACAGGACGAAGTTATTGTGGCAGGCGCTCCTGGACGGCTTGAACTCTGGAACCCTAAAAAGTGGACTGACCTGCTCTTAGACGTGCAGCATAACCCCCCTCACCCCGATTTGCTCGCCAACTTTGTCGCTTAAGCACTTTTTTGTCGCTTAAGCACCTTCACCGCTGACCACCTCATGAACCCTAGGAAACCCCCCGCCCGTGTCCAAATCTGCCAAAAAATCTGCCCACAAGCCTACCAGGCCCCCAGCGCGCAAAGTGCGTACCCAGCCATTGCCTGAAGATATACAGACAGATGGCAATCCCCCACTCAGCCACCAACCCGTACTCGCTGCCGAGGTGATCGCCGCCCTGTCACCGCAACCTGGGGAACTATTTGTTGACGGCACGCTCGGCGGCGCAGGCCACACCCGACTGCTGTTAGAGCGTGGCGCACGGGTGATTGGTATAGACCAAGACCCTTACGCGCTGAGCCGCTTGCAAGAGCAATTTGGGACGCTAGAAGGCTTGCAGGTGGTCAGCGGAAACTACCGTGACATGCCCGAATTGCTCAGCAGTCTGGGCGTGCAGCAGGTTGACGGCGTTTTGCTCGATATTGGCGTCAGCAGCTTTCAGCTTGACGATACCCAGCGCGGGTTTTCGTACCACAGCGAAGCGCCACTGGACATGCGGATGAGCCAAGACGGGCTGAGTGCCGCTGACGTGGTCAATACCCTGCCTGAGGAAGAACTTGCCGCCCTCATCTTTGAGTACGGCGAGGAAAGGCATTCGCGGCGCATCGCCCGCAGTATTGTCTACCACCGCGAGCAGCAACCAGTCACCACCACCACCCAACTGGCAGACATCATCAAGCGGGCGTATCCCGGCGGGCATGCGCGCGGCATCCACCCCGCCCGGCGCAGCTTTCAGGCCCTGCGTATCTACGTCAATGACGAACTTGGTGCGCTGCGTGACGGCCTAAACGCCGCTGCCCAGTTGCTGCGCCCTGGTGGGCGGCTGGCAGTTATCAGTTTTCATAGCCTTGAAGACCGCATCGTGAAGCGCTTTTTAACTGTTCACCCTGAACTACAGGCCCAGACCAAGCGCCCGGTACAGGCCAGTGAAGAAGAACTCAGCCTCAACCCCCGCGCCCGCAGCGCCAAACTGCGCGGGGCGACCAAGCTCACTCAGGCCGCCCCGCAGGAGCAAACACCATGAGCTTGCCCAAAGAGAAAGAGTCGCCCCGCCGTGAGTCACGTGAGCGCTACCCCGAAAATGCCAGGATGACGGTCATCGCCGCCCGACCTACTGCGCCTATACCCGCAATTGCTCAAGCCGGTGGCCAACAGACGCTATCAGGAGCGCATGACCCAGCCCTTGCTGACTTTCATAAGGCCAATGAAACAGAGGCCCACCTGCCTCCTTCCCAAATCAATGACAGCCAAACCAGCGCCCTAGTTAGTGAAGGCCCACCCGCGCTCCCGCGCCCTGAAGCCATTTGGCGGGCACGAGCCGTGCGTTACGCCACTTTATACTTATTGCTGACGGTTGCGGTTTTGGTGCTGCGCTACACCACGCAGGGCACCTACCCGCAACTGCGGGAACTGCGCCAGGAAGTCATAGCTTTACAAACCCAGCGCGACAGCCTAGAACTGCAGGTGCAGCAGCTTACCACTGGCCCCCGCGTGCTTGACTGGGCCAAAGCCAACGGCATGGTTCCCTACGCTCAGGCCCGCAAACAAAGCCAGGATTTCCCTGCACTGCCCGCCCCGCCCACACCGATGCCCACCACCGCTGTGGAGATGACAACACAATGGAAGCCATGATATGGAAATAAAACTGCGTAACCGCTCAATTATCATACAAGTCATCACCCTGTTGACGTTTATGTTTTTGGTGGTGGCTTATGCCCAACTGGAATGGGGATTGCCGCAGGGCGTTAAAAAGGCGGCGCTACAAACACGCGGCAGCATTCTGAGCAGTAACGGCACTATGCTTGCGCGCACCGTAGGCGACAAGCGGGTGTATCCGCAGGGGCCAATGGCAGGGCAACTGCTGGGCATGATGGGCGACAGCGGCGGCCTAGAAGGGCTAGAGCGCGCTTACAATGCCCAACTCAGCGAGGGGCAAGACATCACCGTAACCATTGACCCCACCATTCAAGCCACCGCCGAGCGTGCGCTGGGCGAAGGCGTACGCCAGCACCAGGGCCAGTACGCCTCTGCCGTGGTGCTGGAAGTGCGCACCGGTAAGATCATTGCGGCAGCGAGCTACCCACCCTTTGACCCAAACCACTGGCAGGACTACACCCCTGATGACTGGCGCAACCATCCCTTTATTGACCGCTTTGAGCCGGGGTCTGTGATTAAGGGCCTGACCGTCGCTTCAGTGCTGAATGACGGCCTCATCACCCCCACCACTACCTACAGTACACCGATGACCCGCTGGGTGGGCGGGCGCTGGGGCAGCACCATTCACGATGCGGTAGCCCACCCAAACGTGCTGGATACTCAGGGCGTACTGCGCTATTCCAGCAACGTGGGTATATCGCACATCGTGGAGCACATCCCCAATGAAAACCTCTATAACTACCTGTATAATTTCGGCTTTGGGCAGAGTATAGATATGCCCAATATGGTCACGGCCTCAGGCAACCTGCAACCGCTTAACAAGTGGACTGACCTGGTGCGCACCACCAACGGCTTTGGACAAGGCATGTCCACCACCACCCTGCAACTGGCGGCGGCCTACAACACCCTCGCCAATGACGGACACTACGTTTCGCCCCGTCTGGTGGAAGGTGAAAGTGCGGGGGTAAGCCGCAACGTAGTGCGTATAGAAACCAGCCGCACGGTACGCACCCTGCTGCGTAACGTGGTGCGCGACGGCATCCCAAACGCGGCGGGTATCCAGGGCTTTGACCTAGCAGGTAAAACAGGTACAGCTCAGGTGGTGATAGACGGCAAGTACAGCAACAACCTGTACATCAGCACCTTTGCTGGATTTTTCCCCGCTCAGGCGCCCCGCATCACTATTGCGGTGATGGTGTACGGAGCCAAAAAGGACTACCACGGCTCCATGCTCGCCGCCCCGATTTACCGTGACATCACCGCTGCGGTGATAAGCCAGTGGGCCACGCTCCCCAGCCAAAAACCCCCCGCCGCAACGCCTGCGCCTACAACAACACCGTCCGGCACGCCTGCACAGCGCTAGGCCGCGCAGCACTCCATCGCCAGAACCTTCATACAAACTGCGGACTTGCACCTTGTGAAAAGCGCGGTGAAAGTAGGTCAGCCGGCGTAGCAAAAAGTACGCACTCTGCTATGAGGCAGGTGGTGCCTTTGCGGCTGTGGTGGAGTAAAGCGAAGTGCATACCGCGATTCGTAAGGCACCGTTTCTCATCTTTTTTAAATGTGAAACATGAGTATATGTCTGCCTGACGTCATCAATATTCTAGGCAGGACGGTAAGACACACGCTCAAATTGCGGGTCAGATTACATAAAAGGCTTTTTATGTTCTGTCGCTGCCTTACTCTATAGGCAGGATGCCGTAGACTTGGGGCCAAAAAATTCATTTCAAATGAGAGCATCTATGAGAAAGTGAGACAATTTCACATCTTTCTATATCGTGTCAATCGGTGTTTTCAGAACTAGGGTCTATGTACTGGTGGTTTTGATGAGAAAATTTCTAGAGTTTATCACGAATCGTTCATCCACGCTCGTTAGCTTAGGAACGTAGATTTTTGGGTCAGCGTAACGTACTGAGCGTCCCCCCTACCCCTACATTGTTGTCTGTGTATGTTGGGGGCTTTTTGCCTATGGCGTTTGCGCTAGCCCACACCAAGTCCTCTTCAACTTTACCCGCTGCCTTGCCGCCCTACGACACGCGGGCAGAAGGTTTGTATCCAATTTAAGCGCACCTCAGGAGTTCAATGAATAAAGTGATGACGACTGCTGTTTTTAGTACCCTTACCGCATTTACATTGCTTGGCTCGGCTCAGGGTGCCGATGTCAAGCTGCCTATGCTGCCCGGCGCAGCGGTGGCACAAACTCTGGTCAACACGGCACTCAGCAACAGCAGCGAAATAGTGGACACTGCGGCCGCCAAAGCAGTGAGCAGCGCCCGCATCAGTAATTTTGGGGGTAGCGCCGCAAATGGCGTGGTGGTATATGCAGGCCGCCGCAGCAACACTCCTACTGCTACAGGCCGCTCACGGGTGGTTTTTGCTACGGCTTATAACAGCGAAGTGGGCCAAACTGATGACAGCCCCTTTATCACCGCTACAGGCACGCGCACACGCCCAGGTGTACTGGCGGTCAGCCGCGACCTGCTGCGCGTGTTTCCCTATGGTACCCGCGTGCGTCTGGAAGACCTGACGGGCAACAGCCCCTGGTTAAATGGACGCACATTTATTGTTGAAGACACCATGAACGCCCGCTTTACCAACCGCATTGACCTGTGGATGACCTCGCACTCCGAAGCCATCAACTGGGGTGGGCGCTCAGTACGCATCACCCCTATCAGGTAGTGAGTGATTGCAGCTCATCATTGAGTACAGCTACTTAAATAGGCTAGGCAGCACAAAATCAACTCTTTTCTGGTGGTTTATATCTGGAGAAGGGTTTTTTAAATTGGCCTCTGTGCTAAAACGAAGCGCGGTTCGTATAATACGGACTGCCGCTAAATTCCACCACAGTCGGAAAAGCGCCGCCTGCGGCT
>JAGLBF010000101.1 GCA_018260375.1 Deinococcus sp. | reverse complement strand
TCCGTATAAAGCAGCATAAACAGAGTGGTGCAGGGCAGAAGGTCAGGTTATACGCACGACGCTTTATTCCAGCAGCGTCCTAAACGCGACGACTGTGTTACCGCAAAAGTCGTACTTGTTCCTGCACCCATTGGCCTCCTTTCACCACGTTTTTGACAAGTTTGAAGGTGCAGTGCGTAGTATTGTATTGACCTTGTAGCCACCACCCATCTACGCTTATTGCTCAGCACACTCTACCCGCAGGGCCACGACTTCAAAATCCCAGGCATAGCGCCAGCCTTGTCCCTCCCGCGTCAGATACGGTTCCAGTGCTGCTAGCACCTCACTTTCGGGCAGTGGTAAGCGAGCGAAAGCTGTCAGTGCCGCTGCACTCGCTAATCTCACTTCCCGCCGCTCGGTGATGGAGTGAACCCTAACATCCCAGTCTAGCGCCGCCACTGCCTCCCGCAACAAACTCGCCCGTCGGGGCTTGGGCTTTCCGGCCTGCGCCCGCCGAAGCTGAACGTGTGGGCTGCCCACGCCGTCATCTTCAAGCAGGTAAAGCCGCTGACGGCTGAGGCAACGCAGAGTGCCGAGTGCTCCGCGCAGGTCAGGCTGGTAAGCCAGCGCCCAGGCCGACAGCACTGCGTCATGCGGGGGAACGTGGTTCGGGGCCTGCTCAAGCGAACAGCACACTGCCCTGACGTGTGGAGGCGAATTTTTGGCCTCAAGCTGCGCCAGCATGTCGGGCGAGTAGTCTAGCCCGGTGACATGCGGCACACTGTCGGCCAGCGGCAACAGCAAGCGCCCCGTACCTGCGCCGACTTCCAGCAAACTTGCTGCGCCTTGCAGGTCTGCCCTCAGCCAGCGCACCGTGTTTGGCAATTCAGGCTGGGATTCGTCGTAGTGGGCCGCTTTGCCTTGCCAAAAGGTGAGGTCGCGCTGGGGCTGGTAGCGCTGCGACCCCGCCGAAAGCACCAGCTCACGCCAGCGGGTAAAGGGGTCAGGCAAGGTCATAGACGGTGACACTCAGGTCTTTTAGTTCTTCCAGAATGATTTGCTCAATGATGTTCCAGTCGCCGCCTGCCAGTCCAGCGCCTATGCGGGGCATGTGAATGCTGGCGTGGTGTTGCTCGGCCTCCTGAGCTACCTGACGTAAACCCTCACGAATAGCCGCGTAACGCACGGGCGGCAGTGCCTCAGGCTTTTGCTTGCGCCTTATGTCATGCTGCCCGACCAGATTAGCTACCCATAGATCAGGCTGCACCTGCACCAGTTGTACCGCACCCAGGCGGTATGGTTGGTCTAGTTCGCCTGCAGCCCAGCGACGAAATTCGCGCTCCGGCTCTCGGAATCGCCGTGACAGCGCGACCACAAAACCTTTGCCCCACGCGCCAATGTCGTTGGTGACATGCACGATGATTTTAGCTCCCACGCCCTGTGGCTGTGTCGCGTCTCCGATAACGTATTGAATGACACTCATCTTCCCCGTTCCCCCCGCTCTTCCAGCAGCCCTTCGCTTTCGACCAGCACGCCTTGCAGCGCTGCCAAGGTCTGCGGGTCAGCGTCCCACAGGCCGCGCCCCTCAGCTTCTAGCAATCTGGTGGCAATGGCGTTTAAGGCCCAGGGGTTACTGGCCTTTAGAAAATCCTGGTTTGCAGCGTCCAGCGCGTAAGCTTGCGCCACGCCTTCGTACATAAAATCATGGGCGATATGGGCGGTGGCGTCAAAGCCAAAGAGATAATCCACGGTGGCGGTTTGTTCCAGGCCGCCTTTGTAGCCGTGCCGCCGAATGCCCTCCAGCCATTTGGGATTGACGACCCGCGAGCGGTAGACGCGCAGGGCTTCTTCCTTTAGGTCGCGCACGCGGGTACGCTCCGGGTTGGCAGTGTCGCCAAAGTAACCTTTGGGCTGCGTGCCGCTGAGCGAGCGCACCGAGGCCAGCATCCCGCCGAAAAATTGCAGATAATCGTCGCTGTCAAAAATGTCGTGCTCGCGGTTGTCCTGGTTGTGCAGCACCAGTTGGGTCTGGGCGAGGCGCGCACGAAAGTCGGCCCTGGCGTCGCTGCCCTGCTCAGCGGCCGTGTAGGCGTAGCCGCCCCAGTTGACAAACACGTTGGCAAAGTCGGCATCTGTCTGCCAGTTGCCCTGCTGAATAAGTTCCAAAATGCCGGCCCCGTATGTGCCAGGCGCACTCCCAAACACGCGGTACTGGGCGCGGGCTTCAGCCTCGTCAGGGGGCAGGTCAGCGAGGCGGCCCGACAGGTCTGCTAGGTAATGCTGGCGCACAAAGTTGTCGGCGGGATCTTCATCAGCGTGCATGGCGAGGGCAAACGCTTCGTCCAGCAGGTCAATCAGATGCGCAAAAGCGTCTCGGAAAAAGCCGCTGATACGCACAGTCACGTCTATGCGCGGGCGGCCCAGCTCGGTCAACGGTATGAGGTCTACCCCTTCCAGGCGGCGGCTTTGCGGGTGCCAGCGCGGGCGCACGCCCAGCAGGGCAAAGATTTCAGCAATGTCGTCGCCCTGTGTCCGCATGTTGGAAGTGCCCCACACGCTGATGGCTACGTGTTCGGGGTACGTTCCCGTTTCGCTGAGGTGGCGGGCCAGCACTTCGCGGGCCAGGTTTTGGCCCACCTGCCACGCTGCTTGTGAAGGCAAGGCGCGGGGGTCAACCGCATAAAAGTTGCGGCCTGTGGGCAAAATGTGCGCCTGACCGCGTGACGGTGCGCCGCTTGGCCCCGCCGGGACATAGCCGCCCGACAAGCCCAGCAGCAGGTGACCGAGTTCGTCACTGGTGCGCTGTAGATTAGGCCACAGCACGGTGCAGGCGTATTCCAGCGTACGCGGCAAGTGCCCGTACTCAGGCCGTGGCCCCAGGGTGAGTGCCAGCACTTCAATAACAGCAGCGGGGTCAAAGTCGCGCTGCTGCAACAGCTGGTAGAGATGCAGGGCCAGTTCATCGATCAGCTCCAGCGCGTCACCGCGCGTCTGAATGGGGCGGGCGGCGAGTTGTGACAGGGCGGCGTCTCTCTCTATTCGCTCGCCCGGCGCGTCAAGTAACCCCTCTAAATCCAGCCCCAGCACCTCTGCGAGCCCCGCGTGCAGGCCCGGCACTTCGGCGTTGCTCAGGCGGGTCAGTGCCCGCAGCATTTCGGGCAACTGTTCGCCCTGTGGCGCTTGCCCCAGCGTGTGCAGGCCGTCCCGGATCTGCGCCGCGCCCAGCTCGCAGAGGTAGCCGTCAATGTCTTCAAGCAGGTGCGCGACGTCGCTGCCACTCATCTCGGTGATGGTCAGCGGCACGCCGTCCCCCGCGTCGGTTTCATCCCACTCGTGAACATGGTCGCCGTGACTGCGCGTCAGCATGGTGCTCAAATCGGTGCCCAGATTGGTCTGCTGCACCAGGGCCCAGATCTGGCCTTGCAGCAGCGGCAATTTGCTGGGGTCTAGCAGTTCCAGCTGATAGTACTCGTCGACCAGTGCGGCCAATTCTGCTAAGGGGCCGTAGGTATCGGCACGGGTTAGCGGCGGCGGCAGGTGGTCAATGATGGTGGCGTGGGCGCGGCGTTTGGCCTGCGTTCCCTCGCCGGGGTCGTTGATGACGAACGGGTAAAACAGTGGCAAGTCGCCCAGCAAGCTGTCAGGAAAGCAGTGTTGGCTCAGGCCCACGCCTTTGCCGGGCAGCCATTCCAGTGTGCCGTGCTTGCCCACATGAATCAGCGCGCCGGCCTCAAACCCGCCCAGCGCCTGCGGCTCGCGCAACCAGCGGTACAGCGCGTAATACTGGTGCGTGGGCGGCAAATCTGGCGTGTGATAAATCGCGTCGGCGTCCATGCCGTAGCCGCGTGGAGGTTGCAGCGCCACAAACAGCTTGCCAAAGGTCATCCCCGCCAGGCAAATCTGGCCCTCCCAGACGTAGGCCGCGCCGGGTGGTGGCCCCCACTGCTCTGTCATGCGCCGCTGTTGGCTGGCGGGCAGCTCGGCAAACCAGGCGGCGTACTGCGCGGCAGGAATCCGCACAGCAACGCGGGCCAGTTGCGCGGGGGTCATGACGGTCTGGTCATAATTGCTACCAGCAATCAGGTCGTGCATCAACTGGTCAGAGGATACGGGCAGGGCCTCACCCACATCATATCCCTCGGCCTGAAGCTCGCGCAGCAGCAGCAGCAGTGAGGCTGCCGAGTCCAGCCCCACCGCGTTGCCCACCTGCGAGGCTTTGCTGCTGGAATTGGTAAAAATGCAGGCCAGCCGCTTGGCATGATTGGGCTGATGCCGCAGCCGTGCCAGCCGCAGTGCAATGCCCGCTAGCCGCGCCGCCCGTTCGGGGTCGGCAACCAAGCGACGGGCGTCACCGTCTTGTTCTTTAAAGGCGAATGGCACGCCGATAATCCGCCCATCAAACTCTGGAATAGCTACGTTCATGGCAGTATCCAGCGGGTTGAGGCCGCGCGCGCTGGTTTCCCACGGCCCGCGCGCCCCGCCGAGACTGATACCCTGCACCACCGGCACGCCCAGCCGCTCCAGGGCGCTGACCGATTCACCCGCCGCCGTAATACCACCTGCATTGACCTCAGCCATAGCAAAGGAGAGGGTAGAGATGAGGGCGGTAACGGTTGTAGGCTGTGTCTCCTGTATACAAGACTGAAAAAACCCGAAGGCTTTTGGATTTCCAGCTGCGTCTGTATCCTTGAGCGACGTGGTAAAAACCGGTAGTGCGTCGGCCCCCGCGTCGTCCAGCGCTTCAATCAGCGTGTCGATAAAAGCGGTATTGCCACTGAGGGCGTGGGCGCGGTAAAAGAGGATACCGACGGCAGGTCGCTGGGGGTCGCGCCACCGCTGCCAGTCGTCTAGCGTGGCGTTTTCGGGTAGTTGCGGGTGATAGATCCCGTGCTCCGGCAGAGCCAGCGGCGGCAAGGCACCGTAAGCGGTCATCCGCAGCGTGTCTGACAAGAGCAGCAGCAAATCGCGGGTGTTTTGCCAGCCGCTGGCCGTCAGGTAGGTCAGGGCACTGTCAAGCGTGTGCCGGGGCGCGTAGCTTAGGCGAGCCAGTGCCGCGTCGGGTTCGCCTGTGCCGCTGACCAGCAGCAGCGTTTGTCCTGCTTTTTGGGCATGTTGGCGCAGCAATTCGCCGCCCGCAATGGCGCTAAAAAGGCCATGGATCCTGACCAGCACCACCTCGGCCTGCCCCACGGGGCCGCTGAGCAAGGTCGCCATCTGCGCCTCACTGCGGACGCTGCCCAGCGCTGCGCCAGTCACTGGCCCAAAGTCAGCGGGGAGCGTCTCGCGGGCGGCGCGCAGGTTCAGCAGGTCGGTATCAGCGTGAGACAGCAGCGCAAAGCCGCGTAGCTCGGTGGGCAGGGCCACCTCTAGCGCTTGCTCGTGCCCGCTCACTGGGCCAGTTGCCGCGTCCCAGGTGTAGTAGTTAAAGGTGTATTCCAGCAGTTCGGGCGGCGGGGGCCGGTAACCGTCGGCGGCCAGCATCGCTGAAATGTAGTCAAAAATGGCGACCACCAGCCACTCGTCATTCACCGAGTGAAACCACACATCATGCCCGTCAAACACCAGATGCGCCACATTATTCAGGGCGCAGGGGCCCAGGCAACCGCCCTTAGACAGGTGTACCGTGTTGCGCATTTTGCGGCGCGTCCACTCGTTTTTGTAGGCTTCGGCAGGGGCCGCTGGGTAGCCTTTGTCAGTGCGCCCGCAGCAGCAGCCGTGAAAGCAGTAGCTCAGGTGTCCGCGCTTCCTAGAGACATTGATGGTGCGCCCATCGGCCCTCTGAACGCGCTGGCGGGTGGGGCGGGGAAGAGGTGTAACGCTATTCAAGGGGTGGCCTCAGCGGTTATGCGTGTTACCGTGCTGTATTTGGTCATGTTGCCTGCTCCCTTGAGATTCCATGTTGCCCCCCGTTCATATACCCAAACTGTAGTTCAGAATCACGTGATTCTAAGTGCTTATCATGAAGCGCCTATCAGTTTAGCTTAGCGTCTCCACATCCAACGGCTGTTTGCACGGTTCACACTAAAGACATGAATAGTTCTACCACTGCTGTGCTGACACTCTCGGCCCTGGCTCTGGGCAGCGTTGCAGGAGCGAGCGCTTCGCTGAGCTTTACCATCGGCTTGCCGCTTGTGCAGACTACGGTGCGCGCCACTCTGCCCGTGCCTTGCCAGCAGGTGCAGCGCCTGATGCCCGACGGACGCCGCTTCTGGGTAAATACCTGCACCCGCCCCGCTGTGGCTCCTAGAACGCCTCCGGCCAACGTGGTCTACACCCAGCCTTTCTTTGCACCTTACTATGACCAGTCTTATGACTATGGCAATACCTATTCCTATTCTAACGGCGCGACCTACAGCTATCCTGTGCGCCCTGCGGTGTATCAGTCACCTACCCATACCACTATCTACAACACTGACATCTACAACACTGATAGTTATAATACTAATATCTATAATAACGATGTCTTTATTTGGTAGGATGATAGCAGCTTAATATATCACCGCACTATATAAGAATTGTTATCTTGTTTTAGTCGTACTTGTCCTCATCCAACCAGAAACGGCCTGAGTGAATCGGAACTCGTAGTACTACTGTAGTTCACGCTTCTGTCAGGTCTTTATTTTCCATTTCCAACCGCTCGGCAAGCTTAGATGCGGGGACGCCGTGACCGTAAGTTGCACTTCGTTGCGCTTGCGCCGCCACAGCGCCACTTCGCCAGGGCGCTGAATAATAACAGCTCCGCTTTGTCTGCTCTGCTCGTCGGCAGGCGCTTCGCCGCTGAGTTGGCGGGCTACTTGGTCACTGTGCTGGGCGGTGAGTGAGGGCAAATACCACCGTAAAAGGGCTTCTAGCTCACTCGCGGGGGGCAGCGGCGCGACCAATGTGCGCTCTGAGAGGGTGAGCAGGGCATCTGTTAGGGCCAACAGACGCGGCGTACCCTCAAAGGGCTGAGTGCCGTGCAGCAAGCTGAGTATCGCCCACAGGGTTTGCTCAGCGAGAGCCTGCGGATCTTCTAGCAGCTCGGGGTTAAGGAGCAATTGCTGATACAGCCAGGCCACTTCTGGGCGGCGCTCATCTAACTGCCGTTGCTCGTCACACGCCCACAGCAGCAGCACGCCCCAGTACCTCAAGAGCAGCGGCTGCAACGTTGCCAGCAAGCTGCGGCACAACCACTCGCCCCAGGTAGAGGCTGTGAGCGGTAAGCGCAGCCCCACCTGCTGCTGCAAATACTGCAGCGTCTGTGCCTCGCTATATACGGGCGGCGTGCTGAGGGCCAGCAGCGACCAGGCAGGGTGTTCAAATTCGGTGAGTAACAAGCGACCCGCGCTCTGCGGCAAACGCACGCGAGGTTCGCTCAACAGATCCGCCGCCGCCACAAAAACTTGCTGATGCAAACGGGCATTTTGCTGCGATAGCGTGCCTTCCTCGCACAGTTGTTGCGCCGCTTCTGGGGCAATGGCCACACTGCGCCCAATGGAAAGGCGCACCGCCTGAACAAGTTTCATACTTACAGCAGACTATCTTACTTTTTATAGGCAGTCACCTACTTGCCTATAGGTTATCCGGCTTCCGACTTGAAGCGTGTTCAGTACGCGGTACAAGAAGGCCAGCGGGCGTAGCAACAAGTACCCTGTGGTGCAGGCGCCGCCTTCTGACTGTGCTGGACTGGTGTGCCGGAATAGTGTGCTGGAAGTGTGCTGGAATAGAGCGCCGTCCGCATGGCGTTGGGCGTAAGGCAGTGGGCAAACGTTGAGCGGTTAGATTTGAACGACTACACCGCGACCACTCCTCAGCTACCCCAATCTTTAAACCTCTCTAGGCGTGTGTGCCATGACCAGCAGCCACTCTCCTTCCTGTCGGGTGCGGACATCTTCAAAGCCTTCGCGGGCTAGGGCTGACTGCACCAGCGGTAACTTGTCTTGTAGAATGCCCGTGAGTATCAGCTGTGCGCCAGGGCGCATAATAGCGCGGTAATTGCCCGCTAGCAGGTCATGGAGTTCGGCATAGAGGTTGGCGATAAGCAAGTCGTATTCGCCCTCGTGGTCGTCATCCAGGCTGCTCTCTATAAACTGTAGGGTGCGGCCTTCCCACTTGAGCGTGTTGCCCGTGCGTTGCAGCCCATTGAGCAGGGCGTTTTCGTAGGCGGCGGGGATGGTCACGGGGTCAATGTCCACGCCAAGCACCTGCGCAGCTCCTTGCAAGAGGGCCGCGAGGGCCAAAATGCCAGAGCCTGTACCCACGTCCAGCACGTCTTTTCCTTGTAACTGGAGTTCACTTATCGCTTCTACAGCTAGGCGGGTGGTCGCATGGTGGCCCGTGCCAAACGCCATGCCTGGGTCAATGAGAATGGGGCGCTGCGCGGGCGGCACTTCGGCGCGTAGCCATGACGGGGCAATGGTAAAATGCCCCGCCTGTACGGGCTTCAGGTCTTTTTTCCACTCGGCTTGCCAGTCGCGTTCTTGTTCGTCTACCCATTCGCCCGCCAGTGGCACCTCGGCCCGCTCGTTAAAGTACGCCCGCAGCATCCCGGCCCGCTCTTCAAGGCCGGTAGCTCCAGCCGTCCAGAGCGTGTCGGTTACATTATCTTGCTCCAGGGTTCCAGGGGTAACAAAAATCAGCATAGGCCCTGATGATAAGGGATACAAAGTAGCAGGGTGAGCAGGGCTTGGCGTAACCCCGTGCTTAACCTCTACCTTTTATGCAGATTCCGCTTCATTCCAGCACAGTCCCAGAGAGGCCGCCTGCGCCACCGCAGTGTACCCGTTGCTACGCCCGTCAGCCTTCTTGTACCGCGTGCTGAACACGGTTCAAGGCAGAAGCCGTATCAGGCCTTATCAATGGTTCGTGCAGTTTTAGGCGGCCTTGAGGCCGAAATTTAGCGGATT
>JAGLBF010000100.1 GCA_018260375.1 Deinococcus sp. | reverse complement strand
GTTATTTAATAAATCCAAAGAACTTTTAGTAATGCTTTGCTGACACCCTCTAGTAATTCCGGCGTTACTTGTGTGACGCTCCACTTTTCAAACCCCTCTTCGACATCTATTAGAACGCCAATAAAAGGCTGGCCTTTTGTATAGAATGAAAATAGTACTGGTTCATCGTAAAAGCGGAAAATATCATCAAGAACCGCATCGCTTAATGCTGTATGACGGAAGAGAGAGATCTTATATTTATCTAACGCTTCAGAAAACGTCATATTGCTGCTATTAACGCAGTTAGCCAAGGCTGCGACCCCTGGGCAATCCACCACGTCACATGGTGGATTGACTTGCTAGTGGGCGTATATTTACTGGCCCGCATAGTGGTGTAAGGCGGATACATGCCACTGGCCTTTTACGAAAGAAAGGAACCGCCTTTCTCATATCAGTCACTCCTTCGGCTGTACTCATTAGAGAAACACCGTAGGCATCACACACATCGGCACAAGGCTTACCTAGCTCGATATGAGACTTGTAGTTGTCATAAGAGGTTGGGGTAGCTGGATCAATAAGCAAGAAGCGATAAAAAGCTGCATCTGGTGCGAACCAGCCTGTGGGAGGGCAGGAAGGCGGGAGTTGTATAATATAATTGTAGGCTACCGTCACGGGGTCTCCAGGTGCGATTTCTTCCTATTGTCCTTCAGGACTCTAACTTTTTTGTCACATCTTCTAAACAAGAGCTTAATTTGCTTCCTCTACTTCTACTTAAGCCCCGACGTAATCCTCAATGGGCGGGCAGCTGCACACAAAATTCCTATCGCCGTACACGTTGTCCACGCGGTTGACGGCGGGCCAGTACTTCCAAGTCTTCTGGTGCGCCGAGGGGAAGGCCCCCACTTCGCGGCTGTAGGCCCGGCCCCAGTCATTGTCCATCAGGTCGCGCAGGGTGTGCGGCGCGTGCTTCAGCGGGCTGTCAGCGGCGGTCATCGTGCCGTCTAGTACCTCCTGAATCTCACGGCGAATGTTCAGCATCGCGTCTACAAAGCGGTCTAGCTCGGCTTTTGGCTCGGACTCGGTGGGTTCAATCATCAGGGTACCAGGCACGGGGAAGCTCATGGTGGGGGCGTGGAAACCGTAGTCCATCAGCCTCTTGGCGATGTCCTCTTCGCTAATGCCGCTCTCGGCCTTCAGGGGGCGAATGTCCAGAATGCACTCGTGGGCCACGCGCCCGCCTTTGCCGCTGTACAGCACGGGGAACGCGTCTTCCAGTCGCTTGGCGACATAGTTGGCATTAAGCAGGGCCACCTGGGTGGATTGTTTCAGGCCCGCTGCGCCCAGCAGCCTAATGTACAGGTACGAAATAGGCAGGATGCTGGCGCTGCCATACGGCGCGGCGCTGACGGCTCCCGTTTTGCTCTCGCTGGTGGGGCGTACGGCGTGGTTGGGCAGAAAGGGGGTCAGGTGTGCCTTGACGCCAATTGGCCCCATCCCAGGGCCGCCGCCGCCGTGTGGAATGGCAAAGGTCTTGTGCAGGTTCAGGTGAGACACGTCGCTGCCAATCAGCCCAGGCTTGCTAAGGCCCACCTGCGCGTTCATGTTCGCGCCGTCGAGGTACACCTGCCCGCCGTGCGCGTGAATCAGGTCGCACACGTCTTTCACGTTGTCCTCGTACACGCCGTGCGTGCTGGGGTAGGTAATCATCAGCGCGGCGAGGTGGTCGCTGTGTTTCTCGGCCTGGGCTTTCAGGTCGGCGTAGTCAATGTTGCCCTTCTCATCGGTCTTGACCACCACCACTTGTAGGCCCATCATCGCGGCGCTGGCGGGGTTGGTGCCGTGGGCGCTGGCTGGAATCAGGCAGATGTTGCGCCTGCCCTCGCCGCGTGCCTCGTGATACTTGCGAATGACCAGCAGACCCGCGTATTCCCCCTGAGCGCCGCTATTGGGCTGCATAGAAACCGCGTCGTAGCCCGTGATGTCCGCCAGCCACGCTTCCAGTTCATTCAGCAGTTCAGCGTAGCCTGCGGTCTGGTCAGCAGGCGCGAAGGGGTGCAGGCTGCCAAACTCGGGCCATGTCACCGGAATCATCTCGGTGGTGGCGTTCAGTTTCATGGTGCAGCTTCCCAGCGGAATCATGCCGTGTACCAAGCTGTAATCCTTATTTTCTAGCTGCTTGAGGTAGCGCAACATGGCGTGTTCGCTATGGTAGTGGTTAAAAATAGGGTGGGTTAGATATTCACTGGTGCGCTGAAGGTCAGCGGGAATGCCGTCAATAGAAGGTGCCTCTAGATGATGTTCAGCAATCATTTTCTCGCCTGTCAACGCAAAAATGATGTCGCTCAAATCTTGCAACGTTACTGTTTCGTCAAGGCTAACCGTGACTTTATTGCCTTCGTAGCGGAAGTTTATTCCGTTTTGTTCGGCACGCTGCCGAATGGCGTTTGCATCGCCTTCAAAAGTCAAGGTGTCAAAGAAGGTTTCATTGGTTGTAACACCCGCACCCGCCCAATCTGCAATGGCTTCGGCCAAGATGCCTGTCATCTTGTGAACCCTTTGGGCAATGGTCTTAATGCCTTCTGGCCCGTGGTAGACGGCGTAGGCGGCGGCCATGTTCGCCAGCAGCGCCTGCGCGGTGCAGATGTTGGAGGTGGCCTTCTCGCGGCGGATGTGCTGCTCGCGGGTCTGCATCGCCATTCGCAGGGCCATATGACCGCGCACGTCTTTGCTCACGCCAATGACGCGCCCAGGCATGGTGCGCTGGAAACTCTCCTGACAGGCCAAGAACGCCGCGTGCGGCCCGCCGAAGCCCATCGGCACGCCAAAACGCTGGGCGCTGCCAATCACGATGTCAGCTCCCTGCTCGCCCGCAGGCTTGATCAGCGCCGAGGCCAGTAGGTCGGTGGCGGCAATCAGCGCCGCGCCCTGTGCGTGGGCTTTGTCAGCAATAGGCTGGAGGTTCAGCAATTCGCCGTGAGTGCCGGGGTACTGCACCAGCACGCCAAAAGCCTCGGCGGGAATCGCGTCCGCCGCGCCCGTCTGCACCTCGTAGCCAAAGTATTCGGCGCGGGTCTTGACCACGTCCAGCGTTTGCGGGTGAACATTGTTAGCGACATAGAACACGTTGCCCTTGCTTTTGCCGCCG
Organism: Deinococcus sp.; assembly: GCA_018260375.1. Taxonomy (GTDB): domain Bacteria; phylum Deinococcota; class Deinococci; order Deinococcales; family Deinococcaceae; genus Deinococcus. The sequence goes on along the minus strand of JAGLBF010000100.1, from coordinate 5,833 downwards.
CGCTTAGCCAGTGTCATGGCTTCAGCGGCGGCGGTGGCTTCGTCCAGCAGGCTCGCGTTGCTGATGGGCATAGCGGTCAAGTCCATCACCACTTGCTGAAAGTTCAGCAGCATTTCCAGTCGGCCCTGCGAAATCTCGGCCTGATAAGGCGTGTAGGCGGTGTACCAGCCCGGATTTTCTAGCATGTTGCGCAAAATGACACCTGGAACGTGGGTGCCGTAGTAGCCCATGCCGATGTAGGAGCGGAACACCTTGTTCTTGCTCGCCACGGCCTTGAGGTCAGCCAGCGCCTGAGCTTCGGTTATGCCCGCACCAGCAGCGAGTTCGCCGTCAAACTGAATGGCTCCGGGTAGGGTAGTACCGCTCAGTTCGTCTAGGCTGCCCACGCCCAGCAGCCCAAGCATCTCGGCCTGTTCAGCCTCGCTAGGGCCGATATGACGGCGGGTAAAGTCATTGGTTTGGAGGAGATTGGTTAGCTTGGTCATGTTGAGGGTACTCCTTAAGGAAAAGGTTTTCTAAAAGCGTAGGGAAGTTCTATGTATCTATACAGGGCAATAGTAAGGAACGAGACAAGACAAGTAGAGCATATGCAGAAAATATAAAATATAACATCACTAAATGCACCGAAAAGCGAATAAAATAATATAGATACGGCAGAAATAATAAAGCCGTGTGCTACGTAAAGACTATAACTTGCTGAGCCAAGTAAAATATTAGGAGCACTAAGAAAGACTCTGCCAATAACAGAAGTTTTTCCTATCTTAAGTAATGCCAGAAACGTTATTAGAAAAAGCGCTGGATGGCTACTTCCGTAATAATTCTCAGCACTAAATATGTGAAACAGAATGCTACCTATAAATATAGCCCCCACCAAATACTGATTACACCTTACCTCTTCAAAATATTTAGAATTATAAATTGTTGCCGACAAAATACCGCTGGCAAACAAGGATATAAAAGGCCAATCTTCTGACAAACCGTTGTCAAATATAGAAGATGCCAGCAAAACCAAACTAGCTAGCGACGCCGTAAGCGTCAAGGCATTTTTAAAACGCAAAAGAATGTATAGTATAGGCAGAAAAAAGTAAAATTTCCACTCGTAAAAAAGTGTCCAAAAAACTCCAATATAGGCAGGACTTAGATGAGCTACGCCGATAGTAACTGCTCCAAAATAACCCAAACTGAGAGTTTGGAAAATATCTTTAATTATACTTAATGAAGAGAAGGAGGGTATCTGTATTAAACTTAAAATAACAAAGGGTACAGCGACAACCAAATAGGCGGGTGCCAGACGACGAATGCGACCTATAAAAAATTCAACAGCGTCAAATTTTAGGGGCTGTCTTATAGCTTTGTCCCAAAATAGGAAAGCAGTAATGATAAAAAATAGGGATACGCCACCCTGTCCTAGAAAAGTAGCCACTTGATCATCTGTGAGTGCCCAGTGACCTGTCATAACATATTCCCGAATAATAAAAGCGTGGCTTAGAAAAACGGAAAAGGCCAAAAAAAACCTCAGTCCATCTATCTGCCAGTATTTCGCAGGCAATTCTGATTTTTCCCTTAACAGAGGGTCTTTTAGGCAAAATTTTGCACAAAACCAACTCAGAATATAAAGAGGAATAATAAAAATTAGAGTTGTCATGCACTGACTACTTAGTGGGCCTGTGCTTCGTAGGCCGCAGCGTCTAGTAAGTCGCCTTCCTCGGTCACTTCAATCTGAAACAGCCAGCCGCCTTCATAGGGGGCGCTGTTGACCAGTTCGGGGCTACCGCTCAGTTCTTCGTTTACGGCGACAATTTTGCCGCTAGCAGGGGCGTAAATGTCGCTAGCGGTCTTGACGGACTCTACAACGGCGACGGCTTCGCCCGCTTTGACTTCGCGGCCCACTTCGGGCAACTCGACGTACACCACGTCGCCCAGTTGGTCCTGGGCAAAGGCGGAGATACCCACAGTGCCGTCAGCGGCAAGCCATTCGTGAGAGGCGGCGTACTTGCGATCAGAGGGTGTGTTAGACATAGGTTGTGCTCCTTGGTGGGGATAATGGGGTGTTGATGGTTTATGATAGAGGGTTTTGGTCTATCTACTATTAACCAGCATCCATTTGCGACTTACGATTTGTAAAACGGTACTTCGGTTTTGTGTGCCGCGTGGTCTTTGCCGCGCACTTCTACTTCAAAGGCGTCGGCGCCGGCGCTGTCAGCGTCTACCAGAGCCAGCGCAACCGGATAGCCTAGGCTGGGGCTGCTGCTGCCGCTTGTGACGTGCCCCACCACCTTGCCGCCCACCTTGACAGGGTAGCCTCCGCGCACGGGGACTTTTTCTAGCCTCAGACCGATCAGCTTTTGGCTGGGGGCCGCTTGCAATCCTGCGCGTCCGTGGTGATCTTTGTCTTTGGCGACCCAGGTGTAGTGGCTGCTCAGCGGGTGAATATCGTCGCCAAACTCGTGCCCATACAGCGGAAAGCCCGCCTCTAGCCGCAGCGTGTCGCGCGCGCCTAGACCCGCTGGTACGAAGCCCGCCGCCAGCAACTTGTCCCACATGATTTCGGCACTGTGGGCCTCTACAAACACCTCAAAGCCGTCTTCGCCTGTGTAGCCTGTGCGGGCCAGACGTACATCTATACCAAACAGTTTGGCGGCAAAGTAAGCGTTTTTCTTTTTGGTGCTCAGGTCGGTGTCGCTGTGGGGTTGCAGCAGTTCGGCGGCTTTGGGGCCTTGCACAGCCAGCAGCGCCCACTGGTCAGACTCATTGGCCAGAATCACGTTGTAGCCGTGGCTCAGGCGGGCCAGGTGCGCCCAGTCTTTGTCAATGTTACTGGCATTAACCACCATCAGGTACTCGTTTTCGGCAACCATATAGATATAAATGTCGTCGACAAGCCCGCCTATGTCGTTGGGCAGCCAGTTGTACTGGGCGCGCCCCGCGTTTAGCTTGCTCACATCATTGGAGGTCACATGCTGTAAAAAGGCCAGCGCGTCAGGCCCCGTGATACGAAATTCGCCCATGTGTGACACATCAAACACGCCCGCTGACTGACGCACAGCCTGGTGTTCGGCCTTAAGGCCCGCATACTGCACAGGCATATCCCAGCCGCCAAACGGCACCATTTTGGCTCCAGCACGCAGGTGAGCCAAGTGCAGCGGCGTGCGCTTTAATTCTGTGTTGTCCATACAAGATGTATGTTACACGGAAATGACCTGCGGAGCGCTATGCTATGGGGGTTATGTTTTGGCTCCGTCTAGCCTTTGTGGTTCTCTTGTTGCCCTTCATCGCCCTGGGTGTGCTGTGGATGATGTGGGGGCGCGGTTTGCCCGCAATCACCACGCTAGACGCGCTGGAATACAGCGGCACCACCCGCGTATATGATATGAACAGTAAGCTGGCGACCACCCTGACGCCCTCAGGCGGTCGGCGCGGCGGGCAGCTCAAGATGCTTACCCTAGACCAGATGGGGCCGTGGGCGGCCAAGGCCGTGATGGAAAGCGAAGACAGACGCTTTTATGAGCACGGCGGCGTGGACTTTATGGGTATTACACGCGGACTGCTCAAGGGAATATTCAAGCAGGACCTAGAGGGCGGCTCTAGCATCACCCAGCAGGTGGTCAAAAATACCCTGCTCAGCGACCTCAACTCGGCGCGCACCCTAGAGCGCAAGTTTAAAGAAGCGCTGCTGGCCTCGCGCCTGGAAAAACGCTTTAGCAAAAAAGAAATTTTGCAGGTGTACATGAACCTGGTGTACTGGGGCAACGGCGGCAGCAACGATATTATGGGCATAGATGACGCGGCAAAGGCGTATTTTCGTAAGCCTGCTGCTCAGCTTAACCTGGCAGAAAGCGTGTACCTGGCGACCATTATCCCCGCGCCCAACAAGCGCTACAAAGAATTTACAGATTACCGCCCACTGGTCAAAAACCTGCTGGGGCGCATGGTTGAAGATAAGCAGATCACCCGGGCCCAGGCCACCCAGGCGTGGAATACCCCCATCTATCCGTCGGGTTGGCGTATTGACTGGGGTGAGGACGGTAAGGTCAACAGCGCCACCCTGGCAGACGAAACTTCACTGGCACGCAACGCGCCGCACAGCGACAATACGCAGGGCTATTACTACTGGCAGGGCTTGCAGCAGCAGCTCACCCAACTGGGCAGTCACCTGTATGACGGGGGCAAAGTGTACAGCACCTATGACGCCCAAGCCCAAAACGCCAGTGAGCGCGCCAGCCTCAACGTGAGCCGCATACCCAGGGGTGCCACACTGGGTATCGCCCTTCTTGACCCGCAAAACGGCGAAGTGCGCGCCCTGGTGGGTCAGCGTCTCTTTTATAACCAGTCGCCCAACGAGTGGAATAACGCCATGCAGGCCAAGCGGCAAGTGGGCAGCTCTATTAAGCCGCTGCTGTACACTCTAGCGCTCTCTAAAGGCTGGAAACAGTCTGACCGCGTGCTTGACTCACCCATAGATGACAAAGATTACCAACCCCAAAACTATGACGGCACCTATCTGGGCGTGCCTGTTACGCTGCGCTACGCCCTTGACCACTCGCTCAACTTGCCCACCGTCCGCCTGGGTAAAGAGCTGGGCATGGACACCTTTAGCGCCAAGCTGCGCGAACTTGGCCTGAGTCCTGGCAGCGACCTGGGTCTGAGCCTTGCCATCGGCACGCTAGAGGCCAGCCCGCTGCAAATGGCGGCAGCCTACGCGCCTTTTGCCAACGGCGGTATCTACCACACGCCCAGCTTTGTGCGCCGCACCGAAAACGGCCTGGGCGAAGTAACCTACAAGCGCCCCCAAAGTGAACTGGCCGGCACGCGGGTATGGGATCCGCAGACCGCTTGGCTGGGGCTGGACATGATACGCGGCGTGGTCAACGACCTAGACAGCGACCAGGGCGGCTTGGCTACCCGCGCACGCATTGACGGCTGGGAGGTAGGCGGCAAGACCGGTACCACCAACGACATCAAAGATTTGTGGTTTGTGGGTACCACGTCGCGCCTTACAGGAGCCGTGTGGGTAGGAAAACAAGCAGGCGGCAGCTTGCCTGAATGGGCATACAGCGGCACCATTCCCGCGCCTATTTGGCAGCAGTCTATGCAGGGTGCGCTGCGCGGAGTAGCGTCTGCGGCCTTTAAAGAGCCGAGTGGCATAGACTACAGGGTGGTGCGGCGGGTCAAAATGGCCTTTCGCGCCGAGCCTGCAGCGGCCCCTGTCGCGCAGCCGGAAACACCCAGGCGCAGCTGGTGGCCGTTTAGCCTGGGACGGCGCAGCGAGAACAGCAGCGCAGCAGTGGCGCCCGCCACACCGCCCACCGAGCAGCCAGCGGCCCAACCTACAACACAGCCTACAAATACACAGCCCACAAATACCGAACCAACAAACACCCAATCAACAAACACACAGCCAGCGGATAGCCAGCCGACACCCAGTGAGCCGACATCCAGCCAGCCTGTCACCACCCCACCCGTTCCCGTCAACCCTAACTCGGTAACCCTACAGCCTGCCCCATCTGGACAAGATGCCGCGCCTACAGATAGCGGCAGGACGGTGCAGTTTGATGGCAACAGCGGTCATGTCGAAGTTGCGCCCGCCTCGCCACAGTAATACGGACTGCTGGTTGAATCTGAGCGGATGTCAGTAGGAAAAGATACGGATTCCGCGCTGGGTGTGCGGCCTGAGTGTCTGTATTACGGCTTACCTTGCGGCCTTCCTTGAGATAAACCAAAGGCATGGCCCCTGGTTTTCTCCCAGGACTCAATACGGATTACGCCCTGGACTTCGTTAACAATGGTTCGTGCAGTTTTAGGCGGCCTTAAGGCCGAAATTTAGCGGATTGGA